>REDR01000070.1 GCA_007693385.1 Anaerolineaceae bacterium | reverse complement strand
CCTGCGTCGTGCTGATATGTGGTTGGTCATGTGCGACTGAGCGACGGGAAATATAGCCGGTATGCGGCGCAGAGTCAAGGGCGTTCCAAACGAAAATCCATCAAAACAGCGTTAGATTTCGTTGCGCCCCTGCAAAGCTCGCATCAGCGTGACCGAATCGACGTATTCCAGATCGCCGCCGACGGGCAGACCACGCGCCAATCGGGTGATCTTCACGCCTTTATTCTGCAATTCGCGCTGGATGTAAAGCGCGGTGGTATCCCCTTCCAGGCTGGGATTAGTGGCGATGATGATCTCAACGATGCCGCCAGCCGTCACCCGCGCCACTAGCTCTTTGATCCGTAGATCGTCCGGGCCGATGCCGTCTACCGGCGAAATCGCGCCGTGCAGGACGTGGTATTTTCCGTTATAGCTGGCGGTGCGTTCAATCGCCAGCACATCAAGCGGCTCTTCGACCACCATCACCACGCTGGAATCGCGGTGCGTATCGGCGCAGATGGCACAGGGGTCTTGATCGTCGCCGGTGATGTTGTAGCACACCGAACATAGCCGCGTCTTGGACTTGAGATCGTGCAAAGCGGCGGACAGATCAGCCGACAGATGATCGGGTGCGCGGAGCAGATAGAACGTCAGGCGGGAGGCGGTCTTCGGGCCGACGCCGGGCAGACTGGCGAACGCTTCAATTAAGCGAGTAACCGGTTCGGGAATGGCCTTACTCATGATTGCTCCGTCTCCTCTTCATCTAAGGCGGCCAGCATCTCGGAGATCAAGACCGGCTCCAGTTCTGCCGCTTCGATTATGTCCAGTTGTGCATCGACAAAATCGACGGAGGCTGGGGTGGTGTGTTGCAGGATTAGCTCGCCGTTGCCGCCGTTATCATTTTCCAGCAGATCAACCATGCGGCGCGTCATGTACGATTGGCACGTATCGGCGGCGCATACCCCGTCGTTCAGGTCGGCGCTCCACAGCACCACATCAAGCTGAGTCTGCCAGCAAGCATCAAACAGCGCATCGGTGATGATGCCATACGGCGGGCGGAACGAAACCGGCTGGTACTCGAAGCCGAGCGCTTCGTTTAATACGTCGATCCACGGCTGTATCTCCCACCAGACCAGCCGATGCGCGGTCAACTCGGTGATGTCGGGATGCGTGAAGGTGTGACAGCCGAATTCGTGCCCCATCTCGTACAGGCGCGGGTATAGGTCTTCGTGGCCGTCCGTCGGGGAGTCAATGTTGGCGCGGATCGCCGTGCCCGCCGGAAAGAACGTCACCTTCACATCACGCTCGGCGAATGCTGACGCGATGCGGAGCGTCTCCGCTTCAAACCAGCAATCATCAAATGTCAGCGCGATTTGCGGTAAATCCGCCCGCCCGCGCCGGATCAAGCGGATGTTGCGGCGCGACGCGACATCGGTCAACGCCCGCACCGGCCACGCCGACGACAACATCGCCCCTAACGATAGTCCCGCGCCCAGCCCTAAAAACTGCCGCCGTGTTAGACTCATCAACACACCTCACGCCATGCTACCCACACGGTAGCCACTATCAGGACGAAAAATATCAGGCCAGCCGGACGCCATTCGGACGCGCCGCCAGCTTTATCAACGTCGGAACTCGTCATCAGCAGACAGGATTTCACCGTCGGCGTCGTGCATGTTGCGCGTCAGGATGCCGACAGCCAGCAACGCGGCGTTAATGATGAAGCCAAGCGCCAGCATCGCCTCGCCGGGCACACTGCCGACGGCGGCACGTTGCAGGAATTCATCAAATGATGTGATCGTCTCCGGCATTAACGCCACTTTCATCACCCATGCCACCGCCAGTAACAGGTAAATCCAGACGTAATTGCGGCGGAAGCGTCGTCCGAGTGCTTCCCAATAGGTGATGGTGAAGCGTGGGCGATGCAGGGAATCCGCCAGTCGCGCCGCCCATTCCGGCGACGGTTGAAACGGCGGCATCAGCATCGCCGCGAAGAAATCGGTTTCCAGCAGGCGCACCCGCCGACTCCATACTTCATAGTAGCGATAGCGCCGCGCCTCTATATATAGGAAAAGCGTGACCAGAAGCGTATTGAGGATGACCACGCTATGATGGGCGGTTGGCTCCGCGAACGCGAAAGACAACACCGCGCCCGTCGTAATCACCGCCCAGTTGGTCGTCGCGTCCAACCGTTCGCGCCACACATTCGCCCGATCCAACTCACCGCGAAACAGATGCACCATCGCGGTTGTGAATTGTCCGGCAGTCAGGTGATAACCGCGATAAGTCCAGACTTCTTCATCGGGATCGGGCTTTAGTGGGGGATGCGGGTCGGGGTTCACGTCAGCGCCTAACCGAGCAAGCCGCCCAAGCCCGGCATGTTACCCAGCCCGCCGGTGATCGCTTCCAGTTTCTCCGCCGCCATCGTCTGGCTTTGCTCGATGGCTTGATTCACGCCAGCGACCAGCAAATCTTGCATGTCGGTCAGCCATTCCTCATCGGTGGTATCCACCATGTCGGGGTTGATGGTGATGGACTGCACGCGCTGATGGCCGGTCACGACGATGGTCAACGCGCCGCCACCGACGGAGACTTCAACCGTCTCGTGTTCCAGCGCGGCCTGCGCTTCGGCCATGTCCTGTTGCATCTTCTGTAGTTGCTTCATCATGTTGGCGCCGCCACCGCCGGGCATTCCGCCTCTACCTTTTGCCATGTGATTTACTCCTCTCCCTGATGTGGGAATTCGCTATCGTTCGATACAAAATCGCGTTCATTCGCTAGATTATTATACACGCCTATGGCTAATTGTCGGCATCATCTGCATGATATTTATCATCTGCATGATATTGCCCGCCAAGTTGCTCTACGCCGCTACGCAGAACGGCATCGGGGATGTCGCGGGTATCACTGACAGCCGACGCGCCGACGCGGTTAATGTCCTGCACCATCATCACCTGCACGCGCAGGGACTTTTGATACACGCGCCACAGCGCTTTCTCGATGATGTTCAGCTTTTGCTCCTGACCGTCCAATCGTTGGAAGTACAGCGCATTGTCGGTGCATAGATAAACGGTGTGACCATCCACATGATGCACGCGGTAATATTGCAAGACAGCCGGTGCGCCTGTGTGAATCTGGTACAGCGCGGATAATACCTCGTTCCAGCGCTGGCGCAACGACTCGACCTCCACGACGGGCGCGGAACCCACCGGAAGCGGTTCAACATCCGGCGGCGCAGACTCAACGGGCACACCACCGCCAGATGCGGGGGCGGCCTGTGCGGGCGTTGCGACCTGTTGTGCCGGTTGCGCGACGACGGGCGGCGCGGTACGCACCGCTTCGATCAACGCCAACTCCAGACTCAATTGCGGTTGCCAGCCGCTCCGCAGGTCGTTGACCGCATCGTTAAATAAGCGGATCGCCCGCAACAGGCGGGCGCGGTCAATGCGTCCGGCCTGTTTCTGGTAGCGCTGACGGTCATCTTCCGCCGCTTCGATCAAGTCGGCGCTGGCGGTCTGTGCCAGCATGATAGCGCGTAAGTTCTCGACGATCTGCTGGCCGAAGTGACGCGGGTCACTGCCGGAATCAACCGCCGTGTTGATGACGTGCAGGCCGCCGGTCACGTCCTCCGCGATGAGCGCCTCCACCACATCGCGCACCGCGCCATCGTCCGCCGTGCCCAGTATGCGCTGGACTGTCGCCACCGTGATGACTTCTTCCGGATCGCTGACGATCTGATCCAGCAGACTGATGCTATCGCGCACGCTACCCGTGCCCTGACGGGCGATGATCTCCAACGCGCCGCGCTCGATGTTCAATCCTTCGTTGCTGGCGATAATCCCCAGATGGTCGGCGACTTCGTGCAGAGATACGCGGCGGAACTCGAATTGTAGGCAACGGCTCTTGATAGTGTCCGGCACTTTGTCGATCTCGGTGGTCGCCAATACAAAGATCGCATGGTCGGGCGGCTCTTCCAGCGTCTTGAGCAGAGCGTCGAAGGCGTTGCCGGTGAAGCGGTGTACTTCGTCGATGATATACACTTTATAGCGGCCTTCGCCGGGCGAAAACGCGATCTTATCGCGCAGGTCGCGCACATCGTCAACGCCGGTATGGGTGGCGGCGTCGATCTCGATCAAGTCCATGTAGCGGCCTTCGTTGATCGCCACGCATTGCGGGCACTCGTTACACGGGCGTTTGCCCGCGTCGGGATGCGTGCAATTGACCGCCTTCGCCAGCAGACGCGCATTGGTCGTCTTGCCGGTACCGCGTGGCCCGCTAAACAAATACGCATGGCGGATGCGTCCGGTCTTGAGTGAGTTGCGAAGTGTGCGCGTGATGTGTTCCTGACCGATCACGTCATCAAAGCTCAACGGACGCCATTTGAGATATAATGCTTGTTCAGGCAAGGGGTTTTTCCTCATTCAACCGGCCAACAGCCACACGCTAGAGTCTATCATAAGCGATATATCCATACAACCGCGCCCGCCTAACCGCCGGTGCAAGTTGGCATTCTCGTTCATGATTTTTTCGTCTATCATGATAGATAACGACATCGACGCAGGAAATAGACTCATGACCGCAATCCTGTATATTAGCCTGACATCATCGGCGGTTATCGTGTCCGCGTGGCTCATGTTCTTCGGATGGCGACGACGACATACCGCCAGCGGCCTCGCGTTCGCCATGTTCGCGTTGACGATGCTCGTCTGGTCAGCTTTCTACACGCTAGAGTTAGCCAGTAGCGGCGATACCGCCCTCAGTAATGCTTTCAGCAAACTCTCCTACATCGGCATCCTGACCGCCCCGCCCACGTGGTTGATCTTCGTCGGCCTGCACACGGATTCTATTCACTGGCTGAGCGCGGCACACCCGCAATTCAAGCGCAACACCGCGCTATTATTCGCTATGCCTGTCGTGTCGCTGGCGCTGGTGATGACCAACGAATGGCATCATCTACACTGGCATCAGATCAATACCATCATCATCAATGATTTTGAAGTCTACCGCGCCGAATACGGCCCGGCGTTCTGGGCCAGCGCGATTTACGCCTACGGGCTGATGGCCTATGCGCTGACCGCATTATTGCGCGTCGCGGCGACCACCATCCGGCCACAACAACGGCAGGCGTTCTGGATCGTGTTCGGTAGCTTGATCCCGTGGGCGGGCAATTTGCTATCCGTCACCAACGTTTCGCCGTTGCCCGGCCTCGACCTGACGCCGATCAGTTTCGTAGCGTCCGGCGCGATTGTCGGCTGGGTGCTGGTGCGCTATGAGGGGTTGCGCCTGCCACTCATCGCCCGCGATAGCGTGATGGATAGCATGACCGATGGCATCATCATCATCGATCAGGCGGGGCGCGTCATGGAATTCAACCAGACCGCTATCGAACTGCTGAGCATGGACGCCGCCACAGCCACCGGCAAACCGCTACGCTCGGTATTCGCCGACCATCCCGAACTCATGGAGGCGTATCATTACATCGTCGATCCACTCAGCACCAACCCCCAGCGCGAAGTGCGGGTGCGGCGTCCGGGTAGCAGGATTGATTATCTATTCCTGCGGATTTCGCCGGTCAGATCAACCAACGGGCTTCCGGTGGCGCGGTTGTTGCAACTGCGCGACATCAGCCTGCACAAAAAAGCGCAGAATATCGCCAGCCGTCGCATGACCGAGCTAACCATCCTGCGCGACATCGACACGCGCATCTCTAGCATGTTGAACATGGACGACGTTCTGCATCACGCGCTGGTCTTCGCCATGAAGATGAGCGACGCCGACGCCGGATTCATCAGCTTGATCGAAGGCGATCAACAGCGCATCGTGCAGGCGATGGGGCGCTATACCGGCGATCTGGTCGGGCAATTCTTCGCCTTCAACATCGGCATAACCGGCTACGTCATCCGCACCGGCAAGCCGCACATGGTAACCGATACCAGCGCCGAGCCGAAATACTACGCCGAACTGCCCGACACACGCTCACAGATCACCTATCCGCTCATCGCTCATGATCGCATGATCGGCGTGCTAAATCTGGAGTCGCTAGCGCTGGATAACTTCACGCGGGAGGCTTTCGACTTCGTGCGCTTGCTGGCGGCGCGTATCGCCAGCGCCATCGAAAACGCTGATCTGTTCACCACCACGCAAAATCAACTGGCCGAACTGCGCGATCTATACGTGCAAGTCAGCGATTTAGAGCGCTTCCGCAGTGATATGTTGCGGCTGGCCTCGCATGATTTACGCTCACCATTGGGCAATGTGCAGGGCTATCTGGAACTACTACGCATGGACGGCCATCTGCTCAACACCGAACAACAGGACATCCTGTACGGTATCGAGCGCCAGACGGAGCGCATGAACGCGATCATCAACGACATTCTATCCATTGAACGGGCGCAGGGTGGGCGACATACCGGCAACGTCGATCTGGTGGCGCTGGCACAGGACATCGTGGGGGTGCATCAGCCGCAGGCGGAGAACAAGGCGCTGACGCTGACATTCGAGACTGATCTGCCGGAGATCGTCACGCACGGCGACAAGGCGCAACTGGGCGAAGTGATCGCCAATCTCATCACCAACGCGATCAAATACACGCCGGAAGGCGGCACGATACAGGTCAGCCTGCAAATGACAGATCGCAGTCTGGTGCTGGATGTCGTCGATAACGGTTACGGCATCCCCGCAGATCAGCAGGATAAGCTGTTCAAGCCGTTCTCGCGCATCAACCAGCACGAGACGGTCAACATCGACGGGACGGGGTTGGGCTTGCATCTGGTCAAGAGCATCATCGAGCGACATGGCGGCGCTATCCGCTTCGAGAGCGCACATGGCGAAGGCAGTCGCTTTGGCTTCGAGCTTCCGTTGATGATCGTGTGAATCCGCCGTCAGCGCACCACAACCCGACTGCCGTTAGCGGTCTTTTCAACCTCAATATGCACCGGAAAATTATCGCGCAGTTCGTGAATATGGGTGATGACCAGCACCATGTCGAACTCGTCCTGTATGGCGTTGATGGCCTCCACCAGCTTATCGCGCCCGTTATCGTCCTGCGTGCCGAAGCCCTCATCAATGAACAACGTGCGCAGATGCGCCCCCGCCCGCCGCGCTAACATCTGACTGAGCGCGACGCGAATCGCGAAGTTGATGCGGAACGCCTCCCCGCCGGAGTATAACTCATAACTGCGCTCGCCCAGTTCATCGGCGATGGCGATTTCCAGCGTTTCCATCTGGCCGCCGGTCACTTTCTCGCGCTGTGTGTTCAGGCGCAGGTGCATCCGGCCATCGGTCATCTTGCCCAACAGCGCGTTAGCGGCCTGCTCTAGTTCCGGGATAGCGGATTCGATCATCATGGCCGGCACGCCATTCTTGCCGAAAGCCTGCCGCAATTGGTTATGCAAGGCCTCCTGTGCGCGGGCTTCGTCGCGCCGCCCGATGAAATCCGCCCGCCGTTCGGCCTGCTGATCCAGCGATTGCAATTCCTGACGACAATTGACGACGCGCTCATATAGATTGCGCTCGGTGGTGCGATGCGTCAGTACGTCCTGCTCACGGCGTTGAAACTCCGCGACTAGCACCTCTAGCCGCGTGATCGTCTCATCAACTGCGGCGGCTTCCTGTTGCTTCTCGGCGCGGGTGGTCTGTAAATTCGCCAGATGGCGATGATAGCCGTCCAATTGGTTTTGATAGGCGGGCAAGGATTCGCGGGCGACGGTCAGGCGGGTGTGCTGTTCCTCATAGGCCAGATGCGCGTCGATGGTGTCGCGGGCGTCCTGCGCGGCGCTATCGTCATAGCCGAGTCCGGCGCGTTCGCGTTCGATGGTGTCCAGTTGTTCGCGCAAGTCATCGGCGTATGACTCGGCTTGCAGTTGATCGTCCAGCGCGGCGATTTCGACCTGCACCGCATCCAGCCGCATCTGTGCATCCGCACGATCTCCGGCCTGCTGTTGCAGGGTGCCCAGCCTTTGTAGCAATGGCGACAGCCGCTTGAGTTCGGTCTGTTGCGCTTTGTGCGTCGCGCCGTCCTGCGCGATGTCGGCGTCGTAGTCTTTGATCGACGCGCTGATCTGTTTATATTGTTCGCGCCGTTCTTCGACGCCGGATTCTAAATCGGCCATCACCGTCTGGCGGCGCTCGGCGCTGAGCGATTGGCCGCACGTCGGGCAGATGGCGAGTTCCGGCGCGGCCTGACCGAGCTTCTGCAACTGTTCGCGCAGGGATAGCCCCTCCGCTTCAACCGTCTTGAGGCGGGCTAACGCTTCGGCGCGGGCTTCACGGTTGGCGCTCATCACATCTTGCAGGCGCACGCGCTCGGCATCAAGCGCCTGTAGTTCGGTGACTTCAGCCTGCACGGATTCGATCTCGTCGGTGGGGTCGGCGTCCAGTTGCCCCTGCAATTCATCGCGGCGGCGCATGAGCGCGGCGCGGTCACTTTCCAGACGGGCGCGGGCGCTGTCGATCTGGTTGGCTAGCCGGTTGCGCTCATCATTAAGCGGAGTCAGGCGGCGCAGTGTATCGGCTAGGCGGGCGTCGGTCTGGCGGGCGGATTGTAGCGCGGCGTATCCGGCTTCGATGTCGTCCGCCGATTCGATGACCTGCCGGTAAGTTTCGATCTGCGCGGTGGTCGAGTCGATATTGGCGTTAACGCCTTCGATGTCGCGCTCGATCTCACGCAGACGCGCCGCCAATGATTCGCGCTGGGCGCGGGCGTGCTTGAGGTCGGCGGGCGCGGATTCCACTTCTTTGAGGCGGGCTTCCGCCGCGCTCAACGCTTCCTGCGCTTGCGTGTGGTTGGCCTGCGCCGATCCCAGTTCATCCTCCAGCGCCGGACGCCGCGCCAATTCGCGCTCGATCTCGTCAATGCGCGTCTCGTACAGCCGAAGGTTATTGCCGATCTCTTTCAAACGCGCTTTGACCGCTTCTTCGTATGTCGCCCAGCGTTCCAGCCCCAATATCTCGCCTAAGATGCGCTTACGCTCCGCAGGGGTGCGCGTGGTGAAAGCGTCGGCTTTGCCCTGTTGCAGAAATGACGAATGCACGAACGTTTCGTAATCAAGGCGCAATAGCGCGTTGATGCGGGCTTGCGTGGCGCGGATGGATGGCTCGGTGATGGTCTGCGGCTGGCCGTCGCTGTCGAACACGAAAAGATCAAGCGTGCCCTGCCCGCGCTTGCCCGCGTTGCGGCGGCGCAAGACGCGATAGCGGATGGACTCCTGCTCGAAATCCAATTGAACGTACATATCGCCCTGCCCCATGTGTACCAGATCATCGTCACGGCGGGCGCGGGATTTGCCCCAGATCGCCCATGTGATCGCATCCAGCAGGGACGATTTGCCCGCGCCATTCGCGCCGGTCAAGCAGGCCAGATGAATCCCTTCAAAACGCACCGCATCCGGTGAGCGATAGGGCAAGAAATTGTGCATTTTTAAGCTAATCGGGAGCATAACACGCCATTTCATCACGGACGATCATCACGTTTAGATTGTGGCACAGGGAGGGCGCTACAACAAGCGGCAAGGCGTGGCGCGAATGGCGCTATACGGTCTGGTTGATTTTCCGGCTACGGTCTGCGAAACTGCTACCCATGACTACACAAACACAACCCATCAAACAGAGTTGGCTCGTTGATCGCTCACCGGTATTTTACGGGTGGGTGATCTGGTTCGTGGCCTCAATCGGATTATTCGCCACCTCACCGGGGCAAAGTTTCTCGGTGTCCCTGTTCATTGACCATTACATCGCGGATTTCAACATAGACCGCACCACCGTTTCCAGCCTGTACGGGCTGGGGACATTCATCGCGGCGCTGGGGCTGACGTGGGTCGGCAGGCAGATTGACCGGCGCGGCAACCGCGTGACCAGCGTGCTGATCGCTGGAACATTCGCGGTGGTACTGATCGCGTGTTCGTTCATCATCGGGCCGTTCACCATCTTCTTGAGCTTCATCGCCATTCGCGGGTTAGGGCAGGGATCGCTAGGGCTGACCAGCACGACGATCATCGCGCAATGGTTCTATAAGCGGCGCGGCTGGGTGCTGGGCTTGTCGCTGGTGGGCTTCGCGCTATTTCAGCGCTTTTATCTGCCGTGGATGCAGAACTTCATCGAGGTCAACGGCTGGCGGACGGCGTGGATTTTCGTCGGGTTGGTGATGGCGTTCTTCGTGACGCCAATGCTGTGGATTTTCCTGCGGAATCGTCCGGAGGATTTCGGCCTGTTGCCGGATGGCGAACCACCACATCGCGACGGCGACGACTCCGGCGGAGACTTCCCGAGCATCATCGAGGAGAACTGGGAACTGCGCGAGGCGCTCCGCACGCCGATCCTGTGGGTGTTCATATTTGCGCGGATGCTGGCCGGGGCGTGGGGCACGGCGTTGATCTTCCATCAAATCTCGATCTTCGGGGAACTGGGCTATGAGGCGAGCGTGGCCGCCAACACACACGGGCAGGCCGCCGTGATGACCGCCGTCGCCACGTTAGCCGCCGGTTGGTTGATTGACCGCATCCGCCCGCACTACATGATCGCCATTCACATGGGGGGCTGATCGCGTCGTGCATCCTATCAATCTACATGCGCGAGGCGTGGCTGTTGTGGGTGTACACGGTGGCGTATGGCGTGATGATGGGATCGGGCGCGGTGTTCGATGGTACGGTCTGGGTGAACCTATTCGGACGGCGCAATCAAGGCGCGATTCGCGGCTTCGTCGCCATGACCGGCGTCACCGGCACCGCGCTCGGCCCGGTGATCTACGGGCTATCGTATGATTATCTGGGCGGATATGACGCGGGGGCGATGCTCGGGATCGGGCTGGCGGCTATCGCGCTGATCGGCGGCTTGCTGGTGAAAATGCCGCCTAGCAGGACAGAGCCGGACGCCGCCTAGCACGCGGCGTTATCATGCAGGAGATGGGCGGGACGCCACACAGACGCGCCCCGCCCGCCGCGCTCTACTGGCGGATGAAATTACGTAACACGGTCTGCAAGATGCCGCCGTTACGGTAGTATTCAATCTCGATCTTGGTATCCAGACGCACCACCGCGTCGAATTGCTTGGTGTGGCCGTCGGCGTCCGTCGCGGTCACTTTGATGGTCTGCTTGGGCTTGATGTCGTCGGTAATCGGGATTTCAAACGTCTCTTGGCCGGTCAAGCCGAGTGTCTGCCAGCCCTGCCCACTCTGGAAGGTTAGCGGCAGAATGCCCATCATGACCAGATTGCTCCGGTGAATACGCTCGAAGCTCTCCGCGATAACCGCCTCCACGCCGAGCAAGAATGTGCCCTTCGCCGCCCAGTCGCGGCTGGAACCCATGCCGTAGTCTTTACCGGCCAGCACGATCAACGAAGTGTCATCTTGCTGGTAACGCATGGCCGCGTCGTAGATCGACATTTCCTCGCCGGTGGGTAGATACCGCGTGTAGCCGCCTTCCGTCTCGACCAGTTGATTACGCAGGCGCACATTGGCGAACGTGCCGCGTGTCATCACGCGGTCATTACCGCGCCGACTGCCATAGCTATTGAAGTCTTTCCGCGCTACGCCGCGCTCCGACAGATACAGCCCCGCCGGACTATCGCTCTTGATGCTACCGGCTGGCGAGATGTGGTCGGTGGTGATGGAGTCGCTGACCATGACCAGCGCCCGTGCATCTTGAATCGGCGTGATGGTGTCAACGTCCATGCCGGTCTCAAGGAAGAACGGCGGCTCTTGAATGTACGTGCTGGCGTCGCTCCATGGATACAGCGCGGAGTCGGTGCTGGGGATGTCGTTCCATGTCTGGTTGCCGTCATACACGTTGCCATATTGCTCTTTGAACATATCCGGCGACAGCGACGACTGGATCACGTCGATGATCTCTTGCTGTGTCGGCCAGATGTCGCGCAGATAAACCGGCTGGCCGTCTTTGCCGGTGCCGATCACGTCATTCATCAGGTCGATGTCTACCGTGCCGGCCAGCGCATAGGCCACCACGAGCGGCGGCGATGCCAGATAATTGGCCTTCACGTCTGAACTGATGCGTCCGGCGAAGTTGCGGTTACCACTCAGCACGCCCGCCGCCACCAGATCGGCCTCATGGATGGCGGCGCTGACCGCCTCCGGCAACGGGCCGCTATTGCCGATGCACGTCGTACAGCCATAGCCGACGGTGTGGAAGCCGATTTGCTCCAGATACGGCGTTAAGCCCGCCGCGTTCAGATATTCGGTGACGACCTTCGAGCCGGGCGCCAGCGATGTTTTGACATACGGCTTACGATCCAGCCCCATCTCCACCGCTTTCTTCGCCACCAAACCCGCCGCGATCATCACCGACGGATTGCTGGTATTGGTGCAGGAGGTGATGGCGGCAATCGTCACCGCGCCGTGCGAGATTTCAAAGCTATCGCCGTTATTCCGCACGACGGCCTTCTTCGCGATGTGGTCGTCGGTCAACTCGAAGCCCTGCGGCCCGGTGGGGGCGCGGAGTACCTTTTCAAATGCGGTCTTGGCTTCGCGCAATAACACGCGGTCTTGCGGGCGCATCGGCCCGGCCATGCTCGGCTCAACCGTGCTGAGGTCAAGCTCTAGCGTCTCGTGGAAGGCCGGATCAGGCGTGGCGTCGGTGCGGAAGATGCCCTGCTCTTTGCAGTAACGCTCCACCAGTTCGATCAATGCTTCGTCGCGTCCGGTGCGGCGCAGATATTCCAGCGCCTCCTCATCTACCGGAAAGAAGCCCATCGTCGCGCCGTATTCCGGCGCCATGTTGGCGATTGTAGCGCGATCCGGCAGGGACATACTGCTGAGGCCGGTGCCGTAGAATTCCACGAACTTGCCGACGACACCATGCTCACGCAAAATCTCGGTGACGACCAGCACAAGATCGGTAGCCGTCGCGCCTTCCGGCAGGCGTCCGGTCAGCTTGAAGCCGATGACTTCCGGCATCAACATATAGATCGGCTGTGCCAGCATCGCCGCTTCCGCTTCGATGCCGCCCACGCCCCAGCCGACGACGCCCAGACCGTTAATCATGGTGGTGTGGCTATCCGTGCCGACCAGCGTATCGGGCAGGGCGATTTTGCCTTCGCCTTGCGGATCGTCGTACAGTTGCACCACCCGCGCCAGATATTCCAGATTAACCTGATGCACAATACCCGTCGCGGGGGGCACGACCTTGAAGTTATCGAACGCTTTCTGTCCCCAGTGTAGGAACTCGTAGCGCTCGCGGTTGCGGTGGAATTCGTATTCGGCATTGATGCGTAGCGAGTCCGGATCGGCGAAGGAATCCACCTGCACCGAATGGTCGATGACCAGATCGACGGGGATCACCGGATTGATTCTAGCCGGATCGCCGCCCAGTCGCGCCATCGCGTCGCGCAACGCGGCCAGATCAACGATGGCCGGTACGCCGGTGAAGTCCTGCAAGATCACCCGCGCCGGTACATACGGAATCTCGATGTCGGCCACGCTGGTGTGATCCCATTGAGCGATGTTGCGTACATCCTGTTCGGTGACGGTTTCGCCGTCCAGATTGCGAAGCGCATTTTCCAGCATGATCTTGATGCTGAATGGCAGGCGGTCAATATGGCCGATGCCCGCTTCGGACAGCTTACTGAGCCGGTAAATAATGGCTTCGCCGTTGCCCGTGTCAAACGTGCCACGAGCGCCAAAGCTATCGAGATATTGAGTCATATACACACCTTTTCTTAGATATAGTCCGTCGTGGTAAATCCGCCGCACATCCGAAGAGCAGATTTAATTACGGGTTGCGGAAAAGTTAACCACATTGTACCGGAAGTTTAAGCCGGTGTCATCGGACAGCCTGCGGAAGAACAACCCGCCATTTTCGCGCAAAGTGACGGCATTTCCGGTCACTTTCAGGTTATATTCGGGTTACAATAGAGACGAGACCGCAACAGGAGAAACCCATGCCCGACGATGCCAACAAGCCGCACAAACACACCGAACACAGCGCCAGCGCGTACAATCGCCTGCGCCGCCTGCAAGAACACAGCCGCGCCAACATTCCGGCGGTGCTGGCGCATCGCTCCACCAGCACATTCACCCTGCACCGCGAGCCATTGCCGATTGAGGCCAACGACAGCGTACTGGTCACGATCTATCCGCAAGACCCGTTCATCAGCGAGCCGGAAGTGCGGACGATGAACGCGCACGACATCGCGCCCGGCCTGATTAACTCGCGGGTGCGCGTGCAAGGCCGCCCCAGTCAACTGGCCGTGCCCGACGAAGACGGCAATTATATGTTCTGGCCGGGTGATCCGCGCTTCGATCAGGTCAATGTGTTTTATTTCACCACGTTCACGCTACGCATGTACGAGCGTTACGCCCGTCGCGCCTTGCCGTGGGCGTTCCCCTCGCCACGCCTGACGGTCAACCCGCACGCCGGACGACAGGCCAATGCGTTCTACAGCGAACAGGATCGCCTGCTCGGTTTCCACGCTTTTGAGGCCAACGGAGACCGCATCAGCACCGCGCATAGCGCCGACATCATCGCGCATGAAGCGGCGCACGCCGTTCTCGATGGCCTGCGCGATCTGTACAACGAATCGTTCGGACTGGGGCCGTCAGCCTATCACGAGAGCTTCGCCGACATCACCTCGATGCTGGTCGCCCTGCACGATGATTCGCTGGTGCGGCGCTTGCTGGACTGGACGGACGGCGATCTGCGCACCAACAACTTCGTGACGCAAGTCGCGGAGCATCTGACGCAAGCGCTGTTAGAAGCCGACGACCTGCGGCTACAGGCGCACAACATCTATCTGCGTAACGCCTTCAATGATTTCGTGCTGATGCCGTTCGACGAGCTAGAATATGATCCCGTCGAGCCGGAATTCACGCTAGGCCGCCAGCCGCACAACTATTCACGCCTGCTGACCGGCCTATTCTATGACATTTTCTCCGGCATATACGAATATCAGACGCAGACCTGCCCGCCGCATATCGCCATCTACCGCGCCCGCGATGCCGCCGGTGCGATGCTGGTCTTTAGCATTGAGATCGGCGCGATAGGCGAATTCGACTATACCGATGTCGGGCGGTGTCTGCTGGCCGCCGACGAAATCCTGTACAATGGGCGCTACTATGACGTGATCGCCCGCCGTCTGGACGAGCGCCGCATCATCACAGCCGACGATTGCGGCGCATACATCGCACAAATGCGCCAGATGCCCGCCGTATCACTGCCGGACACGATCAACTCGGCGATGGCGTCCGCGCTGTTTTTAGAGCGCGACATCATCCCGGCGCTAGAACTCGATCCGGACGCGGAGTTCGTGCCGATGGCGGCCTATCGCAACGCCAACGATTACGCCTTCCTGACGTACTTCTTGACGCGGCGCATCACGCTAGACGGCGAGCAATTCCGGCAATTCAACGACGCGAAGGTTGACTTATTCGGGGGATTGACGCTATCTTTTGACCCGAACGGACGCTTGCGCCATGCTTGCTATCGCCCGATTCGTGATGAGGACGAGCGTCAGATCAAGATTCTGCTGGCGGATTTGATCGCACATGATCGCATCACGGAGGCCGAGATGCTCAACGGAGACGTGGTGACCGGTATGCGGGCGGCGGGTTTCCGGCTGGATGCGTCAATTTTGAATCGACCCGGCGCCGGACAGTTGATAAAATATCCGGTGATGCACGACCAATTTTCAACTGACCGCACCGACATCGTGACCTATCTGAGGCAGATGGGCGCTCAGATGCGATCATCGCGGGATTGATGAACCGGATTTTTACGTCGCCGGATTTTTGGATTTTTCACACAACCGAGCAAGGAGAGTCATTCGATGGCTAAATCGAAGAAGAAACAAACCAGCAAGCAGACGCCCAAGACCACAACCAGCAAACAGGCGGCCAAACGCGCCAAAGAACGCGCCGCCGGTGGCACGCCGGATGCAGACGACGCGGAGGCGAAAGCGGTCAAGAGTGGTGGCGGCGAACGCGAACGCGCCAAACAACGCGCCGCCGAACTCAAGCGTAAACAGCGCAAACGCCGCCTGACCAATATGAGCATCATCGGCGCGGTCATCGCGGTGCTGTTCGTCACCGTGATCTTCTTCGTCAACCAACCGGCGGACGCCCCCCTGCCTGATGGCGTGATGGAGCGTTACGCCGCGTTGCCGCAACAGGTCAATGACTCCGGATTCTTCGTACTGGGCAATCCGGCGGCGCCGGTCAACGTCGTGGAATATTCCAGTTTCACCTGTCCGGCCTGTCTGGACTTCTACGAGACCGCGATGGATCAGATCATCGAATACGCCGAGCAGGGCATCATCTCTTATACGTTCATCCCGCGTTTCGTCGGTAGCTTCCAGAACCCGGAAGGCGCGGCACGGGCGGCTTATTGCGCCGGTGAGCAGGGCATGTTCTACGAGATGCACGACACGCTTTTTAGCTGGCAGAACACATTCGGCAATACCGCCTTCACGCAGAATCGCATGGCAAGCGGCGCGGCCAATCTGGGACTGAATACCGGTGATTTCCGCAGTTGCTTGAGCAGTGGCGCGGCTAATCGCCACGTCAACAACGCCAACAACGAAGCCAACAATCGCGGGTTCATCGGTGCGCCGATCACCACCGTCAACGGCGTGCAGGTCAACACCACCCTGCCCGACCTGCGGCAACAGGTGATCTCCGCGCTGGGTAGTCAGCAACCGCGCCCGCCCGCCGCAATTGATGAGACGCTACCGCCCGAACTACAACCGACCACCCCCGACGATACCGGCGATGAGGCCGAAGACGATACCGCGCTCGGTGCGCCGGTGCCGCTCGGCCTCAGTGAGCGTTATGACGACATCGCGCAGACGCAAGACGGCCTCAGCTTCGTGCTGGGCGATCCGGACGCGCCGGTGATCGTGGAGGAATTCGGCAGTTATAGCTGTCCGCTTTGCGCCGAATGGTACGCGGAGAGCGCCGACGTTCTGCTTGAACACATCCGCGAAGGCCGCGTCGCGCTGGTCTACTTCGCGCACTTTACCGGCAGTATCAGCGCCGAGCATCTGGAATCCGCGACGAAGGCCGCTTTCTGCGCTGGTCAGCAGGACGCCTTCTTCAGCTATTCCGGCATGTTGTATAGCTGGCAATCGCAATTCAACGACGATTCGTTCCTGCGCGGGCGCTTGATCGCTGGTGCGGATAATCTGGGGCTGGATGTCGAAGCGTTCACCGAATGTCTGGATAGTGATGAGGCCAACGCCTTCATCGAAGATTCCATGCAGAACGTCAATGACCGCGACGTGACCGGCACGCCGACTCTGTTCGTGAACGGCGAAGAATTGTCGGAAATCACAGTGGAAGCACTGGAAGCCGCTATCGCATCCGGCGCGGACGAGGATGAACCCGAAGAAGAAGAAGAAGAAGAATCTGACGACGAATAAATCCGTAGGGGCGTAGCGTGTTACGCCCCGCATCACAGATCATCAATGGGGGGCGCGATGTGTTGCGCCCCCTACTGGTTATTTCTTCTTGACGGTCATCGGCCCCACCGGATGCCCGCCGATCAGATGCAGATGCACGTGATAGACCTCCTGCCCGCCGTGATCGCCGACGTTCATAATCAGGCGATAGCCGCTTTCCGCGATGCCCTGCGCCTGCGCGATGTGCTTCGCGGCCACGAACAACTGCCCCATCACGGGCGCGTCCTCATCGGCCACATCGTTGACGGTGGCGATTTCCTTCTTGGGGATGATGAGAATGTGTACCGGCGCACGCGGCGCGATGTCTTTGAACGCCAGCACATCGTCCGTCTCATAAACGATGTCCGCCGGAATCTCCCGATCAATGATCTTTTTGAATATCGTACTCATGCCGATCAACCTCCTGATGTTCGCTCCTTCAGCCTTGCATCTTGACGCAGAGTGCCGCTTAAAGCAAGCTGTTCAGCCCTTCAAAGAAGCGGTCAACGGCGAGGCGCGTCTTTTCCGGCGGGAGCGCATACGAGAAGCGCACCCAGTCCGCGCCCGCCGACGAGAAATGCACGCCGGGCACAACGGTGACGCCGTACGTCTGGCCGAGCCATGCGCTAACCGCCGCGCCGTCGCTCATGCCCGCCGCCTGAATGTACTTGCTGATGTCGATAAAAGCGTAATAGCCATCTCCCAGCACATAATCGACGCCGGACGCGCCCAGCACTTCGCGCATCACAACGCGGCTTTCGCCACACGCGGAGATGATCGGCGCGGCGGCCTTGCCGAAGCCTTCTTCATACGCGGCCATCGCCACCGCTTGCGCGTAAAAACTGGGGATGACGCCATGCGAAGCGCGGCTGTTGATGTACTTGACGAAGCCCGCGCCCGCCACTAGATGCGCGCTACGAATATTCGACGCGCCGAGACTCTTGGTGATGCCATCCAGAAAGATCAGCCGATCACGCTCGGCGGGGGAAAAGGCGTTCAGCACTTCGTTGATGTCGTTGGGGCCGCCGTCGCTCACCCAATGGTAAATCCAGTCGAACAGCACGAACGGATAACCGGCCTCTAGCGCGGTGCGTGCCAGTTCGATTTGTTCGGATAGCGGGATGGTGCGTCCGGTGGGGTTATCCGGCGATGTGATGACCAGTCCGGCCACTTTGCGCCCTTCGCGTTCGGCGTAGTCCACACACGCTTTGATGCCTTCCGGCGTGTAGCGCCATTGGTCTTCGGGGCGTCCGGGCGCTCGTAGCACGTTCAAGCCGACATCATACGGCCCCCAGTTATAGCTGACCCACGGCACGCGGCTGACGACCAGCGCATCGCCAATCTGTTGGTTGCCCAGCGCGATCATCGCGCCATACGCTTTTTGCAGGCCATCACGCCCGCCCTGCGTGAAGATGATGTTCTGTGGCCCCCAGCCGGTGGCGGCATCCAGTTGCCAGTAGTTCTCGGCGGCGATTTTGCGGAAGGCGTCCGTGCCATACGGTTTATCGTAGCCGGTGCCATGCTCGACCTGTAGCTGGTAGGCGCGTTCCAGAATGTGAGCGGGCACGCCGGGCAAGCTAGCGCCGCCGTCTCCCTGCGAGGCATCGTAAATCGGCGCATCTGCGCCAGCCGTCTCTTTGTACTTCGCCAGCGCTTCTTTGATCTCGAACATGCGCGAGGCGGGAATCGGCATCATGTCCGCGACGTAGCGATTCACCGCCACACGATTCGCGGACGGTACGGCAAATTCCGGCGTGTCTAAACTTACTTCAGACGATTTTGAAGCCAACTTGATTGTCCTCCCTGTTTGCCGCCCGCTTTCATCGCACAAGCGGGTGAGGCTGAAAACGGTCTATAGTCACATTTCTATTATAAACCGTGATACAGGCCGCGCCATTGGTGCATGTTATATGACGTTAATCCGGTTGCCCTTGTGCGCGGCGCGGGCTGAAGCCGAGATGATGATCGACACCGGCGAGGATCATCTGGAAGTCGGCGTCATCGTGCTGGAAGTCGTAGCGGTTCATGTCTACGCGCAAGACCGGCGAGGCCGTCCAGCCGTCAATCCATTCATCATACAGCCCGTTGAGATCAGCCACATATTGGCGCTGGATGGTCTGCTCGAAGTCGCGCCCGCGCCGTGCGATATGGCGCAATAGCGTATCGACGGACGCCTGCAAGTAGATCACCAGATCGGGCGGCGGCAGAAATTGACAGATCGCGCCGTACAGACTGCGGTATGTCTGGTAATCACGCGCCGTCATCTCGTCGCGGCGGTGCAGATTACGGGCGAATACTTCCGCGTCTTCGTACACGGTGCGATCTTGTACCACACTGCCCGGATAGTCCACAAGCTGGCGGTGATGTTCCAGCCGCTTACTGAGGAAAAACGCCTGCGACTGAAAGCTCCACCGGCGCATATCGCGGTAGAAATCTTCCAGATACGGGTTTTCGTCATTGGCCTCATAAAACGGTTGCCAGCCCAGATTACGCGCTAACATGCCGGTTAGCGTACTCTTGCCCGCGCCGATGTTGCCGGCGATTGCGATGAAATAATCGCGCATGATGAATAATCACTTTCTGTCGTTATGTCGGCTGATTGTATGTCGGCTGATTGATTGTGGAAAACCGCCCCGTTTAACCCGTTAACCCGCCGCCGCGCTAACCGTCACCGCGATGACCTCCGTCGGCGCGTCCGGCGCTTCGCCAAACGCGACGGTGATCGTCGCCGGGCCGGTGTAGCCCCGCGTGTGTAAATCCACCGTGAAGGGGATGTCATCGACGTAATACGGATTCTCCAAAAACACTGTCGTTCGCTCAATCGTCTCACTGCGATCATCGCGCAGGGTGACGACCAGCACATTATCCGGCACGCCGGAAGCGCGGCCTTCAAGCTGAACCACATCGCCGCCGACTTCCGCGCCCATCACCGGACGGGTGATCGTGTAGACCATACCGGCGGGACGCGCCGAAAGCGGACTGAGCGCGATCAAAGCGCGGCTATATTCGCGCTCACCATCCAGCGACACAGCGCGGATGATCGCCTCTGACGGGTCGCCGTCGTAGCCGTGCGGCAGTTCAAGCGACCAGTCACCCGCCGCAGTCGTCACCGTCGCGCCCGCGATGCGGCGCAGTTCGTCGGCGGAATCGACCAGCAACTCGACGCGAAAGGAATCAGCGCCCGCCGATTCCCCGCGCACCGTCAGCGCGGCGGCGTAGATGATCGCGCCATCCGGCGGGAACGCGATCCGCACACCGCGCTCGCCCGGCGTCGTACCGCTCTGCCCCGCGCCGGAGAACAACGCCCACGCCAATATAATCCCCATCAAAGCCATCAGACCGCCCACCGCCATGATTCGCCCATCCCGCCCCATCAAAAATCTCTCCTCAAGCGCTATAATGCCTGTTGATATTGCCCGTTACATTGTGCCATTGAGCCATAAAATTAGAAAGATGTTACAGCATGAGCGACGATCAAAACAACCATCACTTCGACACGATCTCGGTACACGGCGGCGTCGAGCCGGAACCGCACACCGGCGCGATCATGACGCCGATCTACCAGACATCGACATTCGTCCAATCCGCGCCCGGCCAGCATAGCGGCTATGAATACAGCCGGAGCGACAACCCGACGCGCACCGCGCTACAGGCCAGCATCGCCGCGCTAGAAGGCGGCAAGCACGGGCTGGTATTCGCCAGTGGACTGGCGGCGATTGATACCGTGTTGCGCTTGCTAAAGCCCGGCGATCATGTGGTCGTCGGCGATGATGTCTACGGCGGCACGTATCGCCTATTCGAGCGCGTCATCGCCCGCTACGGCATCACCTTTAGCTGGGTGAACCTGACCGACATCGACGCGGTGAAAGCCGCTTTCCGTCCGGAGACGCGCCTGCTGTGGCTGGAAACGCCGACCAATCCGATGATGCGTCTGGCCGACATCCGCCAGCTAGCCGCCATCGCGCCGGAGGGCGTGCGCGTGGCCGTCGATAACACCTTCGCATCACCGGCCAGCCAGCAACCGCTAAAGATGGGGGCGGATATTGTGATGCACAGTAGCACCAAGTATCTCGGCGGCCATAGCGATGTGGTGGGCGGGGCGCTGGTGTTCAACGATGACGAGCTATACACCACACTCAAATTCTTGCAGAACGCCGTCGGCGCGGTGCCCGGCCCGATGGATTGCTTTCTGGTATTGCGCGGCATCAAAACCCTGCATCTACGCATGGCGCGGCACAGCGAAAACGCGGGCGCTATCGCGGAGATGTTGGCGGCGCACCCCGCCGTCGAGCGCGTGCTGTATCCCGGCCTGCCGGATCATCCGCAGTACGATCTCGCCCGCCAGCAGATGCGCTATGCCGGTGGCATGATTAGCTTCATCGTGAACGACGAGCAGAAAGCCCGCGAAATTTGCACGCGCACGCGCATCTTCAGCCTTGCCGAATCGCTGGGCGGCGTGGAGAGCTTGATCGAGCATCCGTACAGCATGACGCACGCCAGCACCGCCGATAGCGAGATCGCCGTGCCGCCCGGTCTGGTGCGCCTGAGTGTCGGCATTGAGTATGTAGACGATTTGAAAGCCGATTTAACCTCAGCGCTCGGTTAAATCTTAATGCACCGGCGGCGCAAACGATGCGAAGATAGGGACATACCGATGACCGTGTGACCGGATGAACCTTTATGAACATCAATGCGCTGTTTGAACAGATGGAGCGACTCGCGCCGGAACAACTGGAGGCGCTACAGGCATTCATCAACGGGCGGCCTTATAAGCGCGAAGGCCGCCCACCGACGCCCGCCGAGCGCGATGAAGTCCTGCGTGCCATCGTCAACGCGCTGAAAGACGCGCCCGAACCGGACGAAAATACCGGCCTAGAGCGCCTGCGGCAAGCGGGATTGCTGGACGATTAACCGGCCTTCCCCAAGCGCAAAATCTGGCCTGATGGACACTGCCTTAATGCTATGTTAAAATGCTGGCAGATGCGTTTCAGCAAGATAGACGGGATGTAATCACTCTTGTCCGCCACAGAGTCCGAGTCAGCGTCAGCCGCCGGTGAGCGCCGGTTGGCATCAAATCACGAAGATCGTCCCCCCGCGATCACCGGATTAGACGAGAAGATCGGCTCTGTCTTGATTCTACGTGCGGATAGCCTCATTTTTCAGCCTAATTCATGGATACACACTGCTGAACATAGCGGCGTAGCGTGCTACCAATTGAGCATGATGACGCCCGCGCCATGCGTCGCGCCTCCCACATGGGACGCCTGACTTTATAACAAATGTATTTTTCAGAAAGGATTTAACGAAAAATCGCTATGACTATGAATGTGCAGACACAAGCAACCACCGGCAAAGCCGGAGAGAATGGCCGGGTCGTTAACGATTTCGCCTTCGTGGTCGCCACCAAGAACGGCTCCGGCAGTCAAACATCGAATAATGTGCTGGTCAAGTCATTATTCAACATGGGGATTCCGGTCAACGGCAAGAACCTGTTCCCGTCCAACATCAAAGGCTTGCCGACATGGTACACGATCCGCGTCAGTGCTGACGGCTACACCGCCCGCAGGCACACCACCGAGATCGTCGTCGCCTACAATCAAGATACCGCCGCGCAGGACATCGCCAACTTGCCGCCCGGCGGCGTGTGCATCATCAATGGCGATTTCAAATGGGGGCAAACACGCGACGATGTGACGTGGTACGAAATTCCGGTCAAGGCGTTGATGAAAGACGCCGACGTACCGCGGGACTTCGTGAAGTTAGTGGAGAATATGACCTATGTCGGCGTGATGGCGCAGTTATTCGACATCCCGCTAGACGAGATCAAACGCGCCCTGCTGGATAACTTCGGCGGGCGCGAAAAACCGGCCATGATGAATTTCGGCGTGGTGCAACTGGCGCACGAGTGGGCGGCGGCCAACATCAGCAAAAAAGACCCGTTCACCTTCGCCTACGACAACCAGACAGAAGGCAAAATCTTCATCACCGGTAACGAGGCCGGTGGGTTGGGTGCGTTGTTCGGCGGCGCGAATGTGGTCGCGTGGTATCCGATTACCCCATCAACCAGCCTTGTTGACGCGATGATGACCCATAAAGGCATCCGCACCGACCCCGAAACCGGCCAGAATACCGTCGCCATCATACAGGCGGAAGACGAATTGGCCGCCATCGGCATGATTATCGGCGCGGGGTTCGTCGGGGCGCGGGCGATGACCGCCACCAGCGGGCCGGGCATCAGCCTGATGTCGGAGTTCGCCGGTCTTGCCTACTTCGCGGAAATCCCGTGCGTGATCTGGGACATCGCCCGCATGGGGCCGTCAACCGGTATGCCGACGCGCACCAGTCAGGGCGATCTACTGTTCACGCATTTTCTCGGACACGGCGACTCGCGTCAGATCGTGCTGTTGCCCGGCTCGGTTGAAGAAGCGTTCGAATTCGGCTGGAAAGCGTTCGACATCGCCGACCGCGCCCAGTGGCCGGTGTTCGTCCTCAGCGACCTTGACTTAGGCATGAATAACTGGATGGCCGATCCGTTTGAATACCCCGACGAGCCGATTCAGCGCGGTAAGCGTCTGGATGCGGAGAGCTTGCAAGCGATCATCGACCAGCACGGGCAATGGGGGCGCTATCTGGACATCGACGGCGACGGCATCCCCTACCGCACCGTGCCCGGCACCGACCATCCGAACGCGGCATACTTCGCACGCGGCACCGGCCATGACGAAATGGCGACCTACACCGAAGATAGCGATGTCTGGCTACGCAACATGCACCGCCTCGCCAAGAAGATGGGCACGGTGCGCGGCTTCCTGCCCGCGCCGATCAAAGAGATCGACGAAGAAGCGGAAGTCGGCATCATCACATTCGGCAGTAATGAACCCGCCGCCGCCGAAGCCCGTGACCGCCTGCACCGTGCCGGAATCCACACTAGCTATTTGCGGGTGCGTGCCCTGCCGCTATGCGATGACGTTTACCAGTTCATTGACGGGCACAAGCGCGTCTATGTGGCGGAGAATAACTTCGACGGGCAACTGCACCAGATCATCCGCATCGGCACAGACCGCGACCTCTCGCACGTTACATCGTTGCGGCTGGGCGATGGCCTGCCGATGACCGCGCTGTGGTTGGCCGACAACATCATGAGCAGAGAACAGAAGGCGTAAAGGATAAACTATCATGGCAAAGACAAATGCAATCGGATTGACCCGCGACGCCTATCGTGGCCGTAAAAGTACGCTGTGCCCGGGATGCGGCCACGACTCCATCTCGAATCAGATCATCAGCATGGCTTATGATGTCGGCATCGAGCAACACAAGCTCATCAAGATGAGCGGCATCGGCTGTTCGAGCAAGACACCGGCTTATTTTCTGGGCAAATCGCACGGGTTCAACGCGCTACATGGGCGGATGCCGTCCGTCGTCACCGGCGCGTTAATCGGCAATCGTGAGTTGAAATGTGTGGCGGTCAGTGGCGACGGCGACACCGGCAGTATCGGCATGGGGCAATTCAAGCACGTCATCCGCCGCAACATCCCGTTCGTGTACATCATCGAGAATAACGGCGTGTACGGCCTGACCAAAGGCCAATTCAGCGCGACGGCGGACGAAGGGCAGGCGCTCAAATATTACGGGCGTAACGACCTACCGCCGATTGATCTGGCGATGGAGGCTATCATCGGCGGCGCGACATTCGTCGCCCGTAGCTTTAGCGGCGACGCGAAGCAGGTACAATCGCTGTTAAAGGCCGCCATCCGTCATAATGGCATCGCGGTTCTGGACATCATCAGCCCGTGCGTGACGTTCAATAATGCGGCGACATCCACCAAGAGCTACCCCTACGGCAAAGAGCATCAGATCAGCCTGCACGATATTCAGGTGATGATGCCCGGCTATGTGCAGGATCGTGAGGAGATCGCCATAGACGACTATCCGGCGGGCGAGATCATCGAAGTGGATATGCACGACGGCACCATCGTTCAGCTAAAGAAGCTCGGACGGGAGCATGATCCGCGCAGTCGTGCCCGTGCGCTATCGGTGCTGGAAGAAGCCCAGCGCGATCACCTGTTCCTCACCGGCTTGATCTACTACGAAGAGCCGCGCCGCACGCTGGCCGATGTCGAGAACCTGATCGACACGCCGCTAGCCGACATCAACGACGCGCAAGCCCGCCCGTCAAAAGATAAGCTGGATGCGTTGATGGCGCAGTTCAAGTAGGCAGGGAGGTTATATCGGGGGCGTAGCGTGGCTACGTCCCTTGTACAGCCTATATTGTTAAACTTGGTCGCTATCGACAAATTAGCGTTATAGGATATTTCATATGACAGATAAACCGGTCAGTTACTACATGGATTTGCCCTATCAAATTGTCATCACACCGGATGATGAGGGGTACGGCGTTCACCTCCCCGATCTGCCCGGATGCCATACACACGCGGAACGATGGGAAGACATCCAGCGGATGATCCGTGAAGCGATGTCGTTATGGTTGACCATCATGATCGAAGATGGGAAAGAAATCCCCGAACCGAAGCCGCAACCAACCGCTTAAGAACGCCCCGCGCCCGCCTTACGTCTGCTTGGCCGTGACCTGAAAGTCCAGCCGGTCACGCAGGATCAAGCGGGTTTGCGCCTGCAATAGCGGCAACGCCACGAAGAAGAACGTCATCAACGGCAACGCGAAAAAGCCCAGCACCACCAGCGCGGACTCCCCGCGCCATCGCGGTGTGTGACGTGGCGGGCGCGTGATGACATCAATCCACCACACCGCCACCCCGCAGACCGTGAACAGCACGAAAGCACATTGCAAGACGATGTAAGATGGTGAGCTAAACGGATCATGCAGGAGCGATTCACGCATGGCCGGATGAAACAAAAACGGCATCTGTGCGCCCACCGTGACGATGATCCAGCCCGCGCCCGGCAACAGGATGTCATGCGCGATGCGGGCGATCAAGCGGACGCTCTGCGATAGCGGGATGTGGCGGTTCTTCTGCGCGATGCGAATCGCGGTGCCTAGCTCTTTACTGCCCCAGCCATGCCGCAGTGATTGACGATAGCGGTTGATACAGGCTTGAAGGAACGTATCGCCGGTGGTGGCCTGCGCCAGAAACGGCAGGAACACCGGCTGGATGATGACGCGGCCATCGGTAGCGGCAAACGCTTTGATGTACGTCCGCCATTCATCCGCGATCACGTCGGTGTCCCAATAGTCGCACGCCTCCAGCAGATTCAAGCTGAGCGAATAGGACGAAATCGGCAGAGACAGCCACCAATTCGCCGCCAGAAATGCCAGCTCGAACGCGGTGGCGTAGGCATTGACCAGCCGCATAAGCGGGTTAATCGCATGGACATTGGCATGATAGCGGATGGGGGCTTGCCACATGCGCCGGTAGCGTTCGGGGTCGGTGGCGAAATACGCGGTTAGCGCGGCGAAATAATGCGGATGCCAGAGCGTGTCGGCGTCCATCGTGGTGACGATGATATGATCGCGTCGGTAGCCCAGATCATCGACCAGACGGCGCACCGCACACCGCGCCGCCCAATTCTGATTGGCCGATTTACAACGGCTTTCACCATGCAGGCCGTCGGGGTGTAGCGCGTACAGCACACGGGCGAAACGCCCGTCGAATTCATCGCGCAATTGTCGCGCTTTCGCTTCGGCGTCGGCTTCTCGCGCCTCCATCGCCAGCATGATCGTCATGCGCTCCGCGCCATCACAGGCGGCCAGATGCGTCAGCGTGTGCCGTAGCAGGGCGATTGGCTCGGCGTAATTGGGCACGATCACCAGATGATGCACGTCGTCCCATGCCAGCGCGGGGTCGGTGCGATGCGCCGCGTAATAATCGCGCCAGTTGGTGCGCTCCGCCCGCCGGATGTCGCCTAGCCCTTTGATGTTGGCATAGATCGCAACCGAGAAGCGAGACGCGACGTAAAGCGCCAGCGATGCGGAGACGGTCAGCAATGGAAACGGCAGGTATACCAGACCGACTACACACATCAGCAGGGACAACCACGCCATAGTGCCGGGCAAGGCGTCCAGTATGGGCGATGCGTTATCGTGCTGATCCGGTGGGCTGGCGCTGGCATAAAGCGAGTCTTCAGGCAGTGAACAAGACAAGTTTGCCTCATCAATCGCAGGTCATCGGGCCATCATCACAAAACGGCACTATGATAGCACGCCCTCTGCAAATATGCACGCCACCGTCAGGCATGAACAGGGCGAGCGTATGGCTGGGGCGGGTGTCGGGGATGTGGTGCAATCCCCGCGCAGAGATGGTAAACTAAAAAGATATACGATCTTTAACTAGCCTTGCAGAACCATAGGACATTGCCGATGAGCGCGAAAATCTTAATCGTAGAAGACGACGAGAGCATGGCGCGTATTTTACAAATCAATCTGGCGGATACCGGCTATGAAGTCATATTGACACACGACGGCCAGACCGGACTACGCAAATTCGACGAAATCAAGCCGGATGTCGTCATGCTCGACATCGTATTGCCAGATATGACCGGCCATGATGTCTGTCGCCGCATCCGCCATAAATCAAACGTGCCCATTCTGATGATGAGCGCCACCGCCATCACGGAGGAGGACATCGCCGAAGGGTTGGACATCGGCGCGGATGAGTACATGCTCAAGCCACTGGGCAATATCGAGCTGGCCGCCCGCCTCAAAGCGCTGATGCGGCGCACCACGATGGAGCAGGACGCCCGCCGCACCATCATCAACTATGAAGACGATTACATGAGCATCGACATCAGCAGTCGGCGCGTTTACATCGAAGGGCGCGAAGTACGCCTGACACCCACCGAATTCAGTCTGTTGACGGTATTCGTGCAAAACGAAGGACAGGTCTTGAGCTTCGGGGAAATTCTGGAAAAGGTCTGGGGGCCAGAATACGACAACGAACATCATTACCCACGCATTTACGTGTCACATCTGCGCCGCAAGATCGAGCCGGACTATAAGAACCCCACCTATATTCACAATGAGTACGGCGTCGGCTACCGCTTCGTATCCAACATCGGCGGGGGCGTGCGCTGATTAAACGCTACCGCCCGCCTTGCTCCCTTTGACGCCCTTCAACCCGCGTGAGGCGGTCAGGTTAATCAGGCTAGTCTGATAGTTGTAGGTGTTGCGCCGCTTGTCGGCATAGGCCGATCCCGCCAGCGATACCAGCTTATCGACCACTTCCCCCGCGCTAAGTCCGGTTTCCTGCCACAAATAGAAGGCCAGCGAGCCGGGCATGGTGTTGATCTCATTGAGATAGACCTGATCGGTGGATTCATCGTACAGAAAATCAATGCGGGCGATGCCGTGCCCCCCCACCGCGCGGAACGCAGAAACGGCGGTCTGCTGAATGCGGGCGGTGAGCGCCTCATCTAGTGGCGCGGGGATGATGCGCTCCGCGCTTTTCATGCCGCCGCCGCCGCGCATGTATTTCTCTTCGTATGTCAGGAATTCTTCCCACGATACCGGCTGTTCGAGTACGCTGGCCTGCATATCATCGCCGTAACCCATCACCGCGCAGTTGATCTCTACCGCCTTGACCGCCGCGCGTTCTACGATCAAATGGCGATCAAAGCTGGCGGCGATGTCGATAGCCAGCGTCAGCGCGTTTTCGTCATCCGCCCGCGCCACCCCGATGCTAGAGCCGAGCGTCGCCGGTTTGACGAATACCGGATAGCCCAGCGCTTCCGCGATACGCGCCACCGTCCCCTCCCGATCATCCAGCCAGCTATCGCGGGTCAGCGTCAGGCCGTCAATCACCGGAATTTCCGCCGCTTGCAGGACGGATTTTGTCATCGCTTTATCGTTCGCCAGCGCGGAGGCCAGCACGCCGCATCCGACATAGGGGATGTCGGCCAGTTCGCATAAGCCCTGCAATGTGCCGTCCTCACCGTGCGAACCATGCACCGCCGGAAACACCACATCAAGACGCTTGACTTCGCTCCGTTGCAGGCGACCAGAGATCGGATTGACGATCAGGCCGTGATGTTGGACGCTGGGCGATAGCACCGCGCTATGCACGCCGCGATAGCTGATGACTTCTTCATCGCGGAAGTTATCCAGCTCCAATAGCGGCTCGCCGGTGTACCATTTGCCGTCACGGGTGATGAAAACCGGCACGACTTCATAACGTTCACGGTCAAATGCCCGCATGATCTGATGACCGGTGACGATGCTCACGTCATGCTCGACACTGCGCCCACCGAATATCACCCCGATCGTCTGTTTACGCTTTGCACTCATGCCGTGTGTCACTTTCTTCGCTGATTCCTGACTGTGATTGCGGCTAATATGCAAGCAAACACAGCGATTGTCAATGACAAGTGCCGACAAGGCGCTCATTTCTTTCTTAAAAAGCGCTAATATTTGCCTTATAGGGAATGCAGACAATTGAGAGAGAGGCAATGTATTTTGTTTTCAGCCGCTTATATTTGCTTTTTTGAACCGAAAAGCGGCTTTTTCACCACGACAACAGGGAGAATTTTGTATGAAACATATTAGGATGTCCGTTGTACTTGCCATGCTCTTGGCCGCCGTTGCGGGACTGATGGCATTCACGGTATCAGCGCAAGAAGAAGACAGCAACACTATCGTCGATGTCGTCGTCCGTGCCAGTAGCGGCAACCCCGCGCAGTTCACCGCGCTTCTAGCGGCGGTGCAGGCGGCTGATGACATCATCGCCGAGACGCTATCCGATCCCGCACAACGCCTGACTGTATTTGCACCCGCAGATCGCGCTTTCAACGCCCTGCCGGAAGAAGTGCTGGATGCGGTGTTGAATAGCCCCGAACTGCTGACTGATATTCTGCTGTACCACGTCCTGCCCATCCGTGCGACTTCAACCGATGTGCTGGCCTTGCTGGAAGAAAATCAGGGCGGCTTCGTCGTTGAGACCCTGCTGGGCGAGACAATCGAAGTGATATCGACGGATCGCGGCATCTTCATCAACGATGCGTTCCTGCGTACCGATGGCGGTCTGGACTTCTTCGCCGATAATGGCGTGATCCACATCATCGAAAGTGTGCTGATCCCGCCGTCACTGCAAGACGCGGTTGCCGCGATAATCGCCGGTGATGCGCCGGAAGCGGCTGAAGAAGAAGAAGCTGGCCCGCCGACTGGTGAGGACATCGCTTCCGCCGTTGGCCGCCTGCTCGGTAGCGCTGGCGAAGCCGAAGAAGAAGAGGAAGAAGAAGCTGGCCCGCCGACTGGTGAGGACATCGCCTCCGCCGTTGGCCGTTTGATGGGTAGCGCTGGTGACGAAGCCGAAGAAGAAGCTGGCGAGCCGACCATCGCTGAAATCGCGGCTGGTAACGAAGACTTCTCGACGCTGGTCATGGTGTTGAGCGGTGCCGCGCCGGACTTCCTCGAACTGCTGAGCGATCCGGCGAGTGACTTCACCGTGTTCGCGCCGACCAACGACGCCTTCGACGCGCTGGGTGCCGCGCTCGGCATCGACATCGAAGCCGCTATGATGTTCCCCGACATCCTCGTTGAGATTCTGGCTTACCATGTCGTCGAGGGCACCGTCCCGGCGGAAGTCGTGGTGACGCTGGACGGCGAAGCGGTTGAGACCGTGCAGGGCGAATCCATCGTCATCAGCATCGTTGACGGTGGCGTCGTGCTGAACGGTATGGTCAACGTCGTGGCGACAGACATCTTCGCCAGCAATGGCGTGATCCACGTCATCGACGGCGTTCTGCTCTCCGAAAGCACCATTGCGACGCTGGGTGCGCTCGGCATCAGCATGGACTAAGGCTACCGGCCACATCGTTATACCTTTGCTTTAACCACTAAAGAGAGGTCGGCTTGTCCGGCCTCTTTTGGTTTAACACACAATCGAATAATGTAAGGAGAAAAGCCATGATGAAACGTCTCATTTCGGGCTTGCTCGTTGCGCTCTCGCTGGTGCTGTTCACAGCGCCCATCAGCGCACAGGACGACGGAGCGCTACCCACCATCGCCGAGATCGTCACCACTGACGAGCGCTACAGCCTGCTATTCTCGGCGGTACAGTCCGCCGATCCGGTCATCCTTGAGGTGTTGAGCGACGCGGGCGGGCAATTGACGCTTTTCGCGCCGACCAATCAGGCATTCCGCAATCTGGCATCATTCTTCGAGACTGATCTGGAGACTCTGCTAGGTGATCCGGCCATCGTCACCGAGTTACTGCTGTATCACGTAGCGCCCGCCGCCCTGACCGCCGGACAGGTCGCCGAACTCGACGGCGGCGCGATGGAGACGCTATCCGAAGCGCGGGTGCGCGTGAATGTGGTGGGCGGCGTGGTGCGGCTGAATGACATCGTGCGCGTCATCGCGCCGTTTGACCGTCCAGCCAGTAACGGCATCGTCCACACGCTATCAGATATGGTGTTCCCGTTCACCGTGCAGGACGCGCTAGAGGCGATGCGCGGCACAGCCAGCACACCAGACGCCGCCGACCCCGCCCCGACTGCCCAGACGCCCCCGCGTGTGACGTTTGGAAGCGGTCAAGAAGCGGGTGGCATGGGTGGCGGAGTTGATACAACCGACGGCTTGCAGTTGACCGGCGCCGAGATTCACGCCGACGCGCCACAAAGCGAGATCATCACCGTCGCCACGTTCGCTGACCGGCTGACCATCGCCGGACGGGTCGCCAGTGATAGCCGCTATTCCACCCTGCGCGATCTGATGTTGGCCGTCGCGCCGGATTATATCGACCTGTTGAACAGCGCGGATGTAGACGTGACGCTTTTCGCGCCGACCAACAGCGCGTTTGTGGTCACGCTCAACCGTCTAGGGTTGCGCGTGGATGATCTGCTGGCCGAGCCGACTATCGCACGGCAAATCATCGCCTATCATCTGGTAGACGGCGCGTTGAGCGCCCGCGACATCCGCGCATCGGCGGGCGACTCGCTGAACAGTGCCCTACTGCTGAACGGTGCGGAAACATTCATCGGCGTGGATACCGATACCGGACGTGTGCGGCTGAATCAAAGCGTCTTCATCTCCACGCCGGATCGCGGCGCGACGAATGGCGTCATCCATACGATTGACGGCGTGCTAATACCGCCCGCCATTCTGGAGGCGCTGGCGGCGGACGGTTAGGCCGCCACAGCAAAAATACAGATGCCGGTGATTTTCACGGCAATATGTCGATGTAGGGGCGTAGCCGGTGCTACGCCTCATGCTTGCGCGTGGATCACGGGCGCACGTAGTTCAGTTCGACGGCGATCTGATGAATCGTCTCGCCGCTACCGCCATAACGGGCGGCGATGACGCGCTCCTGCTCCGGCGTGCGGGCACTGGGCACGGTGTCATTGGGGAAGAACGCGAACCACACCGCCCGCGCTTGATCGAAGTAGAAGCGGCGGTCATCCATGTTGACGTTACGCACCGGCTCCTGACCGACTTCTTTCAGGTAATCCAGCACAAAATTAGCGCCTTCCACGCTCAACGGGCGGCCTTCATACGGACCTTCCGGGCTACGCACCCACGCGGCGAAGCTGACGCCGGACGGCCAATACAGCGTGCGGCGCTCTTGATTGATGACGCGCCGGATTTCGCCGTAGATGTACGACAGGCGATCACCACCATCGACGCCCATCGTCACCACGATATAGGCGCGGTCATTGAGTAAGATCAGGCCAGCGTCGGCGGTCAGATGCTCGTCGCGGAAGTTATTCCGCGCACCGGGCCCGACATAGCCATCTTTGCTGACCGGCGTCCCGCCCAGACTGAACGCGGTATCTTCCAAAAATCCGGGTGAACCTTCGACAATCGACATCACATCAAACGTGCGCTGATAAACCTGACGCGGCGCTTGGGTATACACCCATGTGTAGAAACGGGCGAGATCGAGCGCGGAATATGTATTGTTGTACTGGCGCATCGAATTGTAGATAGAGGTCATGCGCGTGTTGAAGCGTGGCTCAATCCACGATGGATCGTTCGTGCCGCCCTCATCCCATTGGCGCATCCCGGACTCCGCCGACATGCCGACGACTTCCATCGACCAATGATTAAACGCCTGAATCGGGTTCATGCCGGGCGGACTATAATAATCATACGCATAGCGGAGCGCGTTACCGGTTGAGGTGTTATCGCTGACGACGATCATCCGGTACAGATCGCGCAGGATTTCGCGGTGCTGGTTCCATGTGGCGCGGTAGAATTCCGGCACGAGCGCCTCATCGCGGATATTCCACAGTTCAACCGGCACGGTATTCCAGATTTCTTCCGGCACAACGTCGAAGAAGTACATCAAAATAGGCCCTTTGACGGCGGAGACAACCGGCATCTGCTTCTCCACGTCGATTCCGGCCAGCATCTCATCGTTGGTCACATCGTAGAAGAACAACGTCAACGGGCGATTCAGCTTGAGATCAACAAAGCGGGTGGTATGCGGCGCATCCAGCCGCGAGACTTGATCGAGGCCGCGCGGCGTGACAATCGGCATGAGGATCAACTCATCGGGCATCGCCGGTTGACCGACCAGCGCCACATCATCACTGAGCGCGTAGCCATCCCGCGAGAAGACGACGCGCACCGGCTCGCCAGTCTGACCGACCATGCCGACTTGCTCATCGTTATAGGCGATTGCAAACGTCGCCGCGTCGGAAGTCTCCACGATGATCTCGGTATTGGCGACGTATTCGACGCGCTCGCCGTTGCCGATGGGACGCGCCGCCAATGGCCGACCGTCAATCGTGACCTGCATCCAACCGTTCTGACGGCCCTCCAGCGCCACCAGCACCCCCACTGACGGCGCACCACCGCGCCCGCCGGATGTGCCCGGCGCGGGCGTGAACGTCACCACCGGCGGCACGACGATCTGCTGGCCGACGCCGCCGGAGTCATCAGCGATCACCGGAAACATTTGATACAGCAGATACAGCACCAGAAAGAATGTGCCGGTCAGCGTGGCCGAACCGACCATCATCCCGACCAGCATCAGCATCATGCCACCGCCGCCGGATGAACGCGGGCGACGGGCGCGGGCGGCACGACTGCGCGGCGGCAGTGGTAGCGGCGTGGGCGGGCGCACCTGCGACACCGCCGGAATCGCACGTTGCGTCTCGGCGGAATCACCAAGACGGGCGCGGCGGCGGTCTTCGCGGCGCTTCGCCATCTTACGCGCATCGACTAGCGCCGCCTCATAATCCATCAGTACCGCTTCTTCATCGAGATGCAGGAAACGCGCATAATTACGCACGAAACCGCGCACCTGCACTTCTGACGCGCCGGGTACATCGAAATCGCCAAGCTCGAATGACTCCAGCACAGCCCGCCGGATTCGTAAGCTCTCGACGGCATCATCCAGCGTCAAGCCTAAACCTTCGCGTGTCTGGCGTAATTGTCGTCCCAGTGTATACCCGTTCATCAGTTCGTGTAGATTATCCCAGATGGTCAAAGTATGTCGCGTGTCGCATATAGCGTCTATTTTACATGACGTTGGTCTAACGCCAAGTACGAACGCCCTACGCTAAAACGGCGGGTTATCCGCAACTTGCGCGGATTCGCCGGTGCGGGCATACTTAACCCCATGAGCAATCATGCAATAAACTGACAGGACATTATCAAGCCGTAGGGTGGCGAGGGGGAATCATGTTAGCGATGGTGCGGGCGTGCGCGGTGATCGGGTTGGAAGGGTGCATCGTGGAGGTACAGGTTGACTTCAACCCCCGCGCCCAACTGCCGTCATTTTCACTGGTTGGCTTGCCCGATTCCGCCGTGCGCGAAAGCCGCGAGCGTGTCCGCGCCGCCATCAAGAATAGCGGCCTGCAATTCCCCAACAAGGGCTATGTCGTCAACCTGTTTCCGGCGGATTTACCCAAGCACAGCACCGCGTATGATCTATCCATCGCCACCGGCATACTGGCCGCCACTGACCAGCTACCGCTTGAACGGCTGGAAGGCGCGATGTTTCTCGGTGAGCTATCGCTGGATGGCTCGGTACGTCACATCAAAGGCATTTTGCCGATGGTGTACACCGCACAACAGGCCGGTTATCAGACGGTTTATGTGCCCGCCGAAGACGCGGACGAGGCCGGCTTGATCGAGGGTATCGACGTGATTCCGGTGAACACGCTGGGCGAGATGGTCGAGCATCTGTACGGCCTGAAGCGCATCCCACCGCATCAAACGCCGATTCAGCCCTTCGACGCGATGCCACGCGACGACAACCTGACCGACTTCGCCGACATCAAAGGCCAGCAACACGTCAAGCGGGCGCTGGAAATCGCGGCGGCGGGCGGCCATAACGTCATCATGACCGGCGTGCCGGGCACCGGCAAAAGCCTGATGGCGCGGGCGATGCCGGGTATCTTGCCGCGCCTGTCGATGGATGAAGCGCTGGAAGTCACGCGCATCTATTCGATTGCTGATTTGCTGGGCGGGCGCGGGCTGGTACAACAGCGCTCGTTCCGCGCACCGCACCATACCATCTCGCAGGCTGGCTTAGTCGGCGGCGGCACCATCCCCAAGCCGGGCGAGATCAGTCTGGCGCATCGCGGCGTGTTGTTTCTGGATGAGATCGTCGAGTATCCGACGAAAGTGCTAGAAGTGTTGCGCCAGCCCATCGAAGATAAGGTCGTGACGATAGGCCGCGCCAAAGGGAGCGTCAGCTTTCCGGCTAATTTCCTGCTGGTCGCGGCGCGGAATCCGTGCCCGTGCGGGAACTACGGCGATCCGGTACAGACCTGCACTTGCTCGCCGAACATGATCCAGCGCTATCAGTCGCGGCTATCCGGGCCGTTGCTAGATCGCATCGACATTCATATTGACGTGCCGCGTGTGGAATACGATAAGCTGATGAGCGACGAACGCGCCGAGACATCCGCCGACATCCGCGCCCGCGTCGAATCCGCCCGTGTGCGACAGGCCGAACGCTTCGCCGATATGGTCGGCCTATACACCAATTCCGATATGAACGTCGGGCAGATACAAACGCTGTGCCAGCTCAGGCCGGAAGCACAACAACTGCTGGAACTCTCAACGCGGCGGATGCAACTCAGCGCCCGATCTTATCATCGCGTGCTGAAGCTCAGCCGAACCATCGCCGACCTGAACGACAGCGACCACATCGAAGTGCATCACGTCGCGGAGGCGGTGCAATATCGCCCCAAGCAGGCGGAATTCTAGCCTAGTACGTGTCCGGCAGATCGTTGAGGAACAGCACGGTATCGCCCGCTTGCAGGTTGCGCTCAATCCACGTCACCGCCTCATGTAGCGCATTAACCACCTGCAAGCGCTCACCGTCGAATCCGGCGGAGGTCAGGCCATCGTGAATCGGTTGGGTCTGTGTCGCGCCAACCAGAATCACATCGGTGGCATGTTCCGCCGCCAAACGCCCCAGTCGTTCATTCTCTTTGTAATGCAAATCGGCCAATTCGATCATACCGGGCGTGACCAGCACACGCCGTCCGGTCTGGTGCAAGGCCAGCACGCGCAACGCGCTCACGATGCCGTCCGGGTTGGCGCTGTAGCCATCGTTAATCACGGTGATTCCGCCCGCCGCCGTGTGCCGTGCCAGACGGCTCTCCGGCATTTTGAGGCCGCGCACGCGGAAGGCGACATCACGCAGAGACAAGCCCGCATGAACGCCGACAGCCGTCGCCAGCAAGATGTTAGTCACGTTATGCAGGCCGATGACCGCCGTCTGAAAGCGTTCACGTTCGCCGGTTTCACGGTCAATCACCGTGAATGATAGGCCGTCTAGCGTCTCTTTCACGTCCTCCGCGATGAAGCGCGGCGCGTCGGGGTCGTCCGGCGATGCGGTATAGCTAACGCCGATGCGCGTCTGCGGGTAGCCCATGTCCATCATCGCTCGCACGTACTCGTTATCCCAGTTGAACACGCCGACGCCATCCGGCGGCAGATGCCTGATGATCTCATATTTCGCGGTCTGGATGTTTTCCAGCGAGCCGAAGCGCTCCAGATGTTGCGGCCCGACGGCGGTCACAATCGAAATATCGGGCGGGGTCAACGCGCAGATGCGGGCGATTTCGCCGCGCACGTATGCGCCCATCTCCACCACGAAATAATCGACGCTGTAATCGTCTTTCAAATCGTTGTTGATCGCCAGACAGACGCCCATCATCGTGTTATAACTCTTGGGCGTGGCGTAGGCTTTATAGCGCCCGTTGAGGATTTCCGAGACGAAGTTCTTGGTTGTCGTCTTGCCATAACTGCCGGTAATGCCGATCACCGTCGGCTGTAGCTGGCGCATCACGCCCCGCGCCGCGCCGATGAATCGCCGCCGCAACAGCGCCTCAACCGGCATCATCAGGATGTTGCCGCTGACCAGAATCAACGGCGCGGAGAAATACAGCACGAAGCCGGCCAGCGACAGCGCGATCACCTGCCAGCGAAACGCGGCGACATCCAGCAGGCTGATGAGAAAGCTATACAGCGCGATGTCGAATAGCGTCACCGCGAAGGCCGCGCCCAATAGTCGCGTGGCGCGTCCGGTGCGGCGGAACGGCTTCTTGACGACGCCCTCATCCGGCGGCCAAACCGCGATCAGCGCGATCAAGATGGCGATGACGGCGGGCATACGCGACTGCGACGATCCCATAGGGATCAATGCCAGCCCCGCGCCGAATGCCAGCATGATAACCGCCCGCAACGGAAATATGCGCGTGAAATCGCGGGCGCACCAGCGCAGATAGCGCCCGTTCATGTATTCTTCGATCTGAAAGTACCGCGCCTGACGATACACCCGCGCCCACGTACCGACCACCCACACCGCCGCCAGAATCAAAAGCCAGTAGATCATGCTTCCCCCGTTTCTTCGTTCGCTTTCAGATGCGCCGCGCTACCCGTCGATGTCCGGCTGGCGCAGATAACGCGCCCGCGTCGCGGCGGTCAATTCGCGCTGTTCGGCGGTCAGCAACGCCCAGAAATCATCCGGCGTGGCGATTTGTCCGTCGTATGTCGTGGCGTAATCACGCAGGAGCGCGAAGAAGGCATCGTCGCCTAGATCGCCGCGTAGATCGTGCAGGAAGCGCACGCCGCGCAAATACACCGCGTTGATGTACTCGCGGGCATTGCTGAATTCATACACCGTGCCATCGACAAAGCCTTGCGGCGCCAGGTTGTCCACGCGGAAATGCCACCACCAATCGGTGATTTGCGGGTAGGCCAATTCCAGATACAGGTATTCGCTGTACGTCGCCAGCGCTTCGTCTAGCCATGGTGCCAGCGCCGAGTCATTGCCGACGCGGGCATACCACCACTGATGCGCCACCTCATGCGCGGTGATGAGCGTCAGGTAGGAGCGCGGCTCGCCGTTCCAGTTGACGAACCAGCCATCACCGACGAACACCAGCCCGTCAAACTCCATGCCATCGGGGAAATCACCCTGCACCACGACCAGCCGTTCACGCGGGTACGGCGTGAACAAATTCCCGTAGATGCTCAAGCTCTGCGCCGCCACTTCCAGAAAATGCGCCGCCGCCATCGGTGATGTGGCGGAGAGTGTATAAGCGTTGACCACCGCGCCATCGTGCGTTAGCGCCGCATCTTCGCGGAATTGCGGGCTGAGGCTGAACGCGATCTCGCGGGCGGAAGCGTGGACGAAATGCCAGTGATTCGCGTCCACGCGCCCGCCGATGCCGGGACCGGCCACCAGCACATCGGGCGGGCTATTGTGCAAGATCAGCGTCACGTCCCAGTCGGCGACTTCCAGAATATCCTGCTCACCGATCATGATCGGCTGATGTGTGATCCAGCGTCCATCAATGCGCGGCGCGACGGTGGGCAACCACCGGCCAAGATTGATCTGGCGCGGCGTGTGGCCGAAGTACCCCTTGCGGCGCGTCGGCCCGCCGGTGGCGTCCGGTAACGCCAGCGTGAAATCCAGCGTGATATGCACTTCGCACCCCGTCGCCAGCGCCTCCGGCAGATCAAACGAGATGCGCGTGCCATCCAACGCAAAATCAAGCGCGATGTCACCGGCGCGGACTTCGCCGAGCGCCATCACGCCCGACCAGCGATTCGGCGCGGCGTTGAACGCCAGATCATTCAGGGCTTCGGCGGTCTGGTTGATGTAGCGCGTCTGCTGGCGGACATGCACCGTCTTAGCCGCATAATCCAGATCAGCCGTCACGACATGCGCCGCCGTCGGCTGTGTGCGATCAAGCGGCGGGCAGTCATCAGATGCCGTTACCGGCGATGCATCGGCAGAGAAAAGCGCGAAAGCTATCGTCAATATGATCGGGTAAATGTATAGTCTGTTCATGCACCGTATCATACAATGTCGGCGGCGATTCCGCACGGGGAATTGCCGCGCCGGACGGGATGCACGGTTTGAATCACGGTTGATTCGCGGCATAGGCATAACGTCAGGGCGCAGTTCGTGTTATCCTTGTAGAGATCAAACACAACTGCAACATCCGGTCACATTCCGGCGGGAGCATCGCGCTAGCCGCAGGCGACCAACCAATAACTGTCAACTTTGAATGGGGGTCTGTACAATTGGCTCGTTTAGATACGTTTGAGAACAAGCAGGGAATCGTGGCCGGATTAATCGGCCTATCGCGCTGGAAAGAGCAATTACCGCTCATATCGCTGACCGTTCTTGGTGCGTTAGTCGCGTTCAGCGTGCATGATATTCGGCTGGATTGGCGTTTGTTACTGGTGATGGTCGCCAACTTCCTGACGGTAACGTTCGCCTTCATGATTAACGACATCGAAGACGCCGCCGACGACGCCAAGAACCCGCACAGCGCCAAGCGCAACCCGGTAGCCAATGGCACGCTGGACATCCGTACCGCGTGGGCGGCTTGCGTGGTGGTGGTCGTCACCGCGTTGATCCTGTACGCCATCGGCGGCTGGATCGTGCTGGTCGTCGGCGGGGTCAACCTTCTGCTGTCGTTCCTGTACTCATGGAGGCCGGTGCGCCTCAAGTCATCGACAATTGGGCTGGACATCGTATCGCACACGCTGATGCTGGGCGGGCTGTTGCCATTGGCCGGTTATTTCATCTACAGCACGGAATTTCATCCGGCCATCGTCATGATGGTGTTGGCCTGTACGCTCGGCTCGACATACGGCCAGCTTTATAACCAGTTGCGCGACTACGAGACGGATAAAAAAGTCGGCATCGTCAACGTGTCCATCCGGCTAGGCGAGCGCCTGACGTGGGTGGCCGCTTACGGCGCTATCGTGCTGACGTTGTTGTGCGGCTGGCAGGCGTTCCATTACATGGATTATCCGAGCTGGCTGGTGTGGGTGATCGCCGGTTCGGTGATCGGCGGCTTCGGCTATGTGTGGTTCTTCGCGCAGGAGATCGACGCGGGCGGCAAACCGGCGCTGGACTGGACGGGGCGCTTACAGTTGGGTGTGTGGTTCGCGCTGACCATCAGCATTAGCATCTGGGTGGTCTGGGCGATGGGCTATATCCCCTAAGGACAACAGAAGAAGATGGCAGAGTTTCACGACATCCTGTTCAACATGCAGATTTTGTATTCGCTGGCGCTCGGCATCTGGGCGGCGGTGCTGGCCGCGCAAAAACAGCCGCTATCCGGCAATTACTGGGGGGCGATTGCGACATTCGTCGGGCTGGTGCTGGTGACTGCTGTCGTCGGGCTGGCGCTGACGTTGCAGGGCTTCCGCCCGCGTGATGGTCGGCTGGGGCTGTACTTCCTGTACATGGTCTATCTGCTCATCATCATGCCGGGATTGTTCAGCCTGCTACGCGGGCGCGACGATCACACGGCGGGGATCGCCTTCGCGGTGCTGGGCTTCTTCAACGCTTCGGTGGCGTTCAGTATGCAACAGCGCGGCATGGTTGACGCATGGCTGGATCAGCCGTAGCGCGACGCGGCATCATCGCCGGTTGCTGGCTATTGCTGGCGTGCTGGATGGCCGCCTGTGATACGGCGGCTTCACCGACTCCGTTTCCGGCGGAGCGCCCGGGCACGCCGACGCCCACCGCCGAGCCAACCCCGCGCCCGACGGTGCGCTACGCGCTGGACGCCAACACCGCCGGATATGTGGGCGAGATCGCGCTATTACGGAGCGCGGCGGACGTGCAAACACTGACCGACACCGCCGCCCCCGCCGATCTGGGTGAGCGCTTCGACATCATCGCCGCGTATGGCCGCGCTGAGGGCTGGAACGCCAGCCCGATCACCGCACAGGTCGCGCTGGTCATCCGTCCTGATGCCCTGCCCGATGATCTGGCGGGCGATATTTTGCGCCACATCGACACCGGGCGCATCATCGCCGAACTGCCGTTTGAAGGCGCGGACGCCTCCGGCATAGTGGCGGGCGATAGCCGCGCCCTGCGTGAACGCATGGCAAATAGCGGCTGGCCGGATGGCGTCGGGCTGGTGATGGGCGCGGCGAACGTGCCGGGAATCGCGGCGGTGCAATCAGCGCTGGAAAGCCTCAACGTGATGACGCGAACGCAAGCCATGCCGCCCGATGCCATCAGCGCGGCGCTGGCCGCCGCACAGATCGACGCGGCGCTGGTCGTGTGGAGCGGGGCGGATGAGGCGGCGGTGTGGCGCGGGCTATTCGGCGAATCTGCCGTCCGCGAACTGTACACGCTCCCCATTCGCTATCTGGCGGATGAGTCGATACCGCTACGCTTCACGGCGGGCGGCTGGCCGTTGCCTGATTGAGATAACAGGCGGGAAGATGGAAGAACGCTGATGCAGGTTATCACCACGCACGACACCGCCGATTTCGACGGCATCGCCGCGATGCTAGCGGCACACAAACTGTATCCGGATTCCGTGCCGCTATTGCCGCCGCGACTGGGGCGTGGCGTGCGCGAATTCATCGCGCTGTATCAAAACGGCCTGCCGTTCGTGCGCTGGCGCGACTTCAAACCGCGCCGTGTCGATCGTGTAATTCTGGTGGATACGCAGAAAGCGCCCGACATCAAGCGCGTCACCCGCGACACGCCGGTTCTCATCATCGACCATCACCCGCAAAAGCCGGATGATCGCCCTAACGTGACGTTTAGCGGTGCGATAGTGGGCGCGACCACCACGCTTTTAGTCGAGCAGATGCGCGGGCGCGGCGGTATCACCATCAACGGGCTAGAGGCCACGCTGTTGTTGCTGGGCATTTATAGCGATACCGGCGCGTTGACATACGGCACGACAACCCCGCGTGACGCTTACGCGGCGGGCTGGTTACTGGAACAACGCGCCGCCGTCGATACCGTGCGGAATTTCCTCGCGCCGCCGATTAACGATACCCTGCGCGACCTGCTCGATAAGTTGATCGACGTAGAAGAAACGCGAGAATTACAGGGCTACGCGGTGACGGTGGGCGCGATCAAGCTGGATGAATACGTCGAGAACATCAACAGCATCGCCCATCGCTTGCGCGACTTGCTCGACCCGGACGCGCTGTTCTTGCTGGTGGAAATGCCGGATAAGAGCGAACACCCACACGTGCAGATGATTTGTCGTTCGCGCACGGACGCCATCGACTGCGGCATGATCGCGTCGCATTTTGGCGGCGGCGGACACGGGCGGGCGGCGGCGGCCAACGTCTCCGCGAGATTGGATGACGTGTGCGATCAACTGTGGGACATGCTGACGTTGACCATCAAGCCCGCCGTGCGCGTGGCCGATCTGATGTCGCACGGGGCGCGGACGGTGGCGGCGTCGGCCATCGTCAAAGACATCATCAAGCAGTTACGCAAAGTCGGGCATGAGGGCTATCCGGTACTTGAGGACGACGGGCGCGTGGTCGGCCTGTTGACGCGGCGCGACGCGGATCGCGCTCTGGAGCATGGGTTGAAAGAGGCCACCGTCCGCGATGTGATGACCGCCGGAGAGGTCATGTTAACGCCGGATGATGGCGTCGCCGTGCTGGAAAGCCTGATCGTCGATAGCGGCTGGGGGCAGATTCCGGTGGTGAACAACGGTCAGCTCATCGGCATTGTGACGCGCACCGACCTCATCAAGCATTGGGCGACGGTGCATCCCGCGCCCACCGCCGACAAAGCGCCGTCAAGCGACCTGCCCGATATGGCGTCAGCGCTGGGCGAATCGGTGGCGATCTTCGTCGAGCGCGTGGCGGAATTCGGGCGCGAACGCGGCGTCAAGCTGTACATCGTCGGCGGCATCGTGCGCGATATTTTGCTAGGGCGTCACAACGATGATGTCGATTTCGTGATCGAAGGCGGCGACCTCCGCGCCGAGCGCCCGATGGAAAATGGCGGCATCGCCTTCGCGGAAGCGATCTGCGCGGCGTATGGCGGCAAGATCAGCAGTTATCGCCCATTCGGTACCGCCACATGGATTTTAGATCAGGCCGTCGCCGATCAGATCGGCGTGCCGCTAGTCGATTTACCGGCGCATGTCGATTTTGCCACCGCCCGCAATGAGATTTACGTGCATCCCACCGCGCTCCCGTCGGTTTATGGCGGTTCGATCAAGCTGGATTTACACCGCCGCGATTTCACCATCAACACGCTGGCGGTGCAGATCAGCCCGTTGACGCAATATCGCCTGCTGGATTTTTACGGCGGCCTGCGCGATCTGGACGAACGGCGCATCCGCGTGCTACACAGCCTGAGCTTCGTGGACGATCCGACGCGCGTTTTACGTGCGGTTCGCTTCGAGCATCGTCTGGGGTTCGACATCGAGCCACGCACCGCGCAACTAATCGAACGCGCCCACCCGATGCTGAGGCGCATCACCGGCGAACGCCTGCGTAACGAATTGAAGTTACTGATGAACGAAGGCGAGCCGGAACGCGCCCTGCAAAAGCTGGACGAACGCGGCATCTTGCAGGGCATCCACCCCGATATTCACTTCGGTGCGGAAGCGGCGGAGGCGTTCGTCACTGCGCGGCGCAGTCAAACCGAATGGCCGATTCAGCCGGTGCGCCTGCGGCATCTGTATTGGGCGGTGATGATGGCGCATCTGTCGCCGGAGGCGGTCAGCCATATCGTGGAACGCCTGCGCTTCAGCAGGCCGTTTATGCGGGCGTTCGTGCAGGCCAGCGAATTGATGCTGGAGGGCGGCGCGTTAGATGAGGCCGACGCGCCGCCGAGCGCCATCGCCCGCCGTCTGGATGGCGTGCGCGATCTGGCATTGCTGGCCGGTTGGGTGATCGGTGATGATCTGCGCCGCGAGCGCATCACGCGCTACATCACGCATTGGCGCACCATCCAGCCCAACATCGACGGGCACGCGCTCAAGACGATGGGCTATAAGCCGGGGCCGCGCTTCCGCGCCGTGCTGGATGGCCTGCGCGACGCATGGCTGGATGGCGACATCACCGATGAAGCGGGCGAGCAGGCGCTACTCCAGCGCTTAATCGCGGAGAGTGACAGCCGATGAACGCTGACGATGACAGCGCGACTTTTCGGCTGATGGCCGATGTGCGCGTGCGTTCCGCCGTGCGTGACGACCTGCAAAAGCTGGAATGGTACGGGCAATACACGCACTATCGCAACATCATCGGGCGAGCTTATCAGGAGCAGAAACGCGGCCATCGCCTCCTGCTGGTGGCCGACTTCGGCGGGTTTCCCATCGGGCAATTGTTCGTCCAGTACGCCGCGCAGAATCGGCGCATCGCGGACGGCGCAACCCGCGCTTATCTGTACGCTTTCCGCGTCTTCGAGTTATTTCGCGGGCGGGGCGTCGGCACGTATCTACTCGGATGTGCGGAGGCGATCTTGCAGGATCGCGGCTTTCGCTGGGCGACAATCGCCGTCGCCCGCGACAACGAAGGCGCGTTCCGCCTGTATCGGCGGCTGGGCTATCGCATCGTCGCGGAGGATAGCGGCCACTGGCATTACATCGACCATCAGGGCATCACCCGTCACGTCCACGAGCCAAGCTGGGTCATGGAGAAAAAGTTATGATTTGCACAATAGATCGGATTCTGATATGATTCGGCAAGTTTACTTTAATTGTCCGTTGAGTTTTTGTGAGGTTTGAATGGCTGTATATCAAAGCGAAAATGTCCGGGTTGTGCGCTGGCATGGCTCGCAACATCCGTCACTTTCCAACATCAGCCGCCTGATGAACAAAGAGGGGCTGACTCCCTATCACGCGATATACACCCCCAATAAACGCCAACCCGCCCATTCGCACGGGTTTAAGAAAACGTTTTACGTCGTCGAAGGTGCGGTAGAGATCGACCTGCCGGATAGCAACGTCGGCTACCCGCTACGCGCCGGTGATCGCGTGGAAATTCCCGCGTATGTACGCTACAGTCTGATTGTCGGTGCAAGTGGCGCAAAGTGCCTCGAAGCCGCCCTGCGCCCATCTCGCACAACACGCTAGACAGATGGGCTTGTCACCTCGTACTTTCACATCGAGCCGGGCGTTGCTCCCGGCCTCTGCTTCCCCTTGACGGGTGTATAGCGCCGAACTGTCATCGCTCTACACTGTGTTTAACACACTTTTTACAGCATAGTTACGCCGATTCTATGAATTCATCGCGTCTGATAGGCAATGGCGCGGGTGCATCTTTCAAGCGCCGTCCGGTGGTTGTACACTAAAGATAGTCAATCAATAGCTTGGAATCAGTGGAGCATTTACCGTGTTTGAGATTATATTGGCGTGGTTCGCGGGCATACTGGCGTTTATGTCGCCGTGCGTCCTGCCGCTTGTACCGGCTTATATCAGCTATATGGCCGGGCGCGTGTCAAATACCGTCGAGGCACAGGTCAAGATGGGGGCAGATGGCACGGCGGTCTTGAAGCAGGCCGGCTCGCGCTTTGCGATGGGTTTGCACGGGACGGCGTTTGTGCTGGGCTTCACGACGGTGTTTGTGTTGCTCACCCTGCCCTTTTCACTGCTCAACTATGCGTTTGAAGGCGCGTTGATGCGCGTCGGCGGCATCTTGATCGTGTTCTTCGGCTTGCATTTCATGGGCGTGATACCCGCCGCTTTCGCGTGGTTGCGGCGCAATCCGCACCTGCTAGCCAGCCCATTGACCACGTTAGCCGTCGGGCTGTTATTGACGGCGGGCTTGCTGTGGGGGTTCACCGGCACGCTGAGCGTGTGGATGCTGGAATCCGAGTTCACATGGGCGCTGATCTTCGGCGGATTTCTGGCGGCGCTGGTGTGGCTGGCGCTGTTTCTGGGCGATGCGTTCACGCGCCCGTCCGCATTCTGGCACAAGGCGATCAACACCATCGATCAAGCCTTCTACGCCGATACACGCCGCCAGATGATCGCGGAGGGCGATAAAGGGCTGTGGGGTTCGTTCAGCATGGGGCTGGTTTTCGCGGCGGGCTGGACGCCGTGCATCGGCCCGGTACTGGGCGCGGCGATGGGTCTGGCGGTCAATGATGGTGCATTGCTGGACGCGACATTGCGGATCACCGCGTTTTCGCTAGGGCTGGGCGTGCCGTTCATCCTCACCGCGTTGATGTTCGATAGCGCACAGGGGCAAATCCGCAGGCTAAACAAGCATCTACCCAAGGTGAAAGTGGTCACCGGCATTCTGCTGATCTTCGTCGGAACGATGATGCTCACCGGCCAGATGAAGGCGCTCAGCGTGCAGGTCAACAACAGTTTCGGTGATGTGACCATCCGCATTGAAGAATGTTTCGAGCGCGGCTTTCGCGGACATATCGGCTGGGGCGACTTCCCGACATGCGTCGGCGATAATGTGCCGTTATCGGTGCTGGAATATCAGCATAGCGGACGCGAGATCACGTCGGGCGAGATTCGCAGTATCCTGCGGAACTATCCGGCCTACGACCTGACCGCCGTGCTATCGCAGGAGCGCATCGACGCCGCCATCGCCGATATACCGCGCTACGGCAATCCGGCCAACGCGCCGTTGACGACTGGCGACGGTGGCGGCGAGGACTAAATGCGCCGTGCCGTGTTGATATTGTCCGGCCTGCTATCGGTGGCGCTGGGCGTGGCGGTGCTGGTCAGCGCCGGATTGCCGCAACGCGCCGCGTATACCGGCTACTTCGTGCCCGGCGAGGCGTTGCCGGTAGCGGCGGAGATCGGCGCATTAGCCCCGCCGATTCAGGCCGACACGCTGAGCGATGACGCGGTTGATCTGTGGCGGATGCGCGGTGCGCCGGTGATCGTCAATTTCTGGGCGACGTGGTGCGCCCCGTGCATCACCGAAATGCCGGAACTACAGCAAGTTTACGAAGAACACGCGGCGGACGGCCTGCGGATCGTCGCGGTGAATCTGGGCGAATCGCGGCGACTGGTGGCACAATGGGCGGATCAACTCGGCCTGACATTCGACATCGTGCTTGATCCGGCGGGCGATGTGGTGCGCTCGTATCCGCGTTATGGCCCGCCCGCGACTTACTTCATCGCGCCGGATGGGGTCATCAGCCGCATTGAATACGGCCCGGTCAACGCGGAGACGATCCGCCGGACGATAGCCGGATGGCTGGAATCATGAACAAACATAGGGAGGCGATAAACTGATGGCAAATCCGATTGCGGTGGGGTTCGCCCGCTTCTTCTTCGAGAAGCGATACAACGAAAACACCTACGAACAGATCATATCGAAATTGCGCGAGGACGGCGCGACAATCACCGAGCGTATTCAGGCGGCGGATAGCGCCAACAAGCGCAACCATAGCCTAATCACTCACATCATCGGCATTGAGCGCTGGGGACAAACGCGCCTGCGCGAGATACTCGGCGGCGAAGCGGGCGAAGCAGAATACGACAGCTATCGCCCGCCGCGCAATACAAAATGGGCTGAATTATCGCCGCTATTTGAAGCCACCCGGCAGGAGACAATCGCGCTGACTGAGGCGCTGGCAGAAGCCAACGTCGGCGCGGATCGCAAAGTCGCGCATGATACGTACGGGGCGCTATCCGCCGCCGCATGGTTGCGCTACTTGAACATCCATGCGCGGCTAGAGAGTCGCAAACTGCGCTAAAACAGCATCATCCCAGCAATTCATCGAGGCGGGTCTGCGCGTCTTCTTCCGGCACTTCAAACTCGTCGCTGATGGCGATGGCGTTGCGCGTGGCCGGGGTCAAACTCTGGATCATGTCGCGGGGCATCACCAACATGCGGGCGAAGATGCGTAGATTGTCCTCATTGCCGATGATGATCTCATACAGTCCCCGCGCCGCGCCCCATTCACTGCTGGCGACATGCCGCCCCAGCAGACGCGCTAGCGACATGCGCGGCGAATACTGGTCTTTCAGCACGAGAAACGTGCCGGAAAGCTGGTTGATGTCCACGTTGTTCCACATGCCGGGCGGCGGATTCTGGAGCATAGTCTCCACCGGCACCGGCGGCGCGTAAATATCGAAGGCGGCTAAAAGCGCTTGCGTCGCCGCTTCGAGTTGCTCGCGTTGTTCCACATCCATCAGGTGCTACTCCTTTAGTTCACGCGATCACTCAGCGTCGAGCGCGTCACCGTAACGCATATAGAATAACAGTGTGGTCTTGCCGTATGTACGCCGGTCTGTCAATTCCAGATGATCGAAGATCGCTTCAGTATACTCGTGCGGGTCGATCTGGGCGATGACCGTCGTCTCATCGCCCAGCCAGCCGTCGTTATCGTCCAGAATGTTCAACACTTCCAGCCATACGCCTTTGTACTGTGGCGGCGCGACGTAGATATAGTGATACGGCTCAGGAGGGGGCGCACCGCGCAACATCGCCAGCGCATCAACGCGGCGCACATCCGCCCGCGCCTTGAGCTTGGTATGCGTCAGATTTTCCTCAATCGTCCGGAGCGCCAGCCGGTCTAATTCGCAGAATACCGCCGACGCCGCGCCGCGACTCAGCGCTTCAATGCCGACTGCGCCCGTCCCGCCGAATAAATCCAGCACGCGGGCGTCCACGATGTCGCCGCCGATAATGTTGAATAGCGATTCTTTAACAAGGTCTTTGATCGGGCGGGTGCTATCGCCGGGCACAAGCTGAAGTTTGCGCCCTCTGGCGGTGCCGCCGATGACTCGATGTGACATGATGTTCTACTCCTCCACGATTTCGCGCACCGCCCGCAGGTTAGCACGGGGCGTACAGACCATGACGGGCGCAGACGCCGATAAGATCATGCGCCGCCGGTTCATATCCAGCGCGATACGGCGGGCGGTATCGCGGAAAGCGGTGGGCGATTCCATGTTAAGCTGGCTGGCCGTCGTGCCACCGCACAGCACCCCGTCAAACGTCACCCGCGCCCGCGATAAATCGTCCAGCGTCATATCATACTGGATGACCGGCAGAGCATACGTCACCGCCAGATCAAACATCGGGGCGGTGGCGGGTAACTGCAAGATGTTGAGCCACCATTTATCAGGCATGGCCGATAGGATTTGACGATCAAACGGCTCACCGAAGGCGCGGTATTCGTCCGCCGATAGCCGGTCAAAACTAGCGTAATCCATCGTGTAATGTATGCCCGCTATCGACTCGCGCCGTAACTCCGCCATGAAGCGCAAGACGCTATCGGTGATGGTACTCAGGCCGGTTCGCACGCGATCCGGCGCGGTGCGGATGTGGCGCAACAGCAGATCATGACCGGCGATCTGTCCCGCTTGTGTCAACGGGCTGGGGATGCTGACGATAATCGGCGGCGGATCGTCCGCCGTGCCTAGCGCATCATCCACCAGATGCACCGCTTCCAGCGTTTTCGCCAGCACGCCGCGTCCGGCGTCGAGCGTGCGGAGTTCCGTCCACTCGATGGAGCGCGTCAACGCCCGCTTGATGATGGCGCGATCACCGGTCATATCCGCCTGCCACATGGTATGCACACCATAATCAGCCGTCATGTACGCGCTGAACGGCGTCACATTGATGAAATCCCAGTCGTAAGCACGCTGAAAGCCGACCAGACAACGCGCAAAATCCGCCGGACGCTGATCGTCGCCCGGCCAATGACGCCAGATGGCAACCGGCAGGCGGTCAACATCCGCACCGGCCAGCGCGTTTCGCAGTCGCTCCCCCTTTTGCATCATCAGGATGCGCGGCGGCTAGAATACTTCTTCGTCGAATAGCTCGACATCAACGCCCATTTCTGACAGGCGCTGGTAAGTCATGCGCGAGAGCATCATGTAACGGTCAGCCAATGTCGTACGCAGGTTATCGGCCAGCGCCACACCTTCACGCCTTTGCTCTTCGCGCAATTCGAGCAGGGCGCGAGTCACCACCTGACGGGCGCGTTTCATATGCGTGACCGCCTTTTCGGCATTGCCCGACGCCCGATAAGCCAGCCCGATGCCGTAATTAGCGTCGATGTCGTCGCCATCGGCGTTCAACACGGTGCGGAAGGTGTCGATAGCTTCATCGTTGCGGTCTTCACGGTGCAAGCCCCAAGCCTGACCGATGACGGAATTATTGTTTTGATCGCTCATCTGCGAAAACTCCTCATATCATAAATAGCGGGTGATGATGGTATAGATTTTAAGTCATTCTGCCGGAAAAACAAGCTATCGCATACCGACAACCAGTTGCGGCGGAAAGCGCAACATCGCGCCCAGCGATTCACCGGCCTCATCGAAGAAGATCGGGCGCGTATCGGCGCGGCAATCAGGATCACAGATCAGCAATTCCAGCGCGATCTGATAGCGCCCCGACGGAATATTCGCTAGCGGGATTTCGGCATGATGCAACACATAATAACCGGCCTCCCAGCGCCGACTCGGATAATCACCGATGTGGCGCGGCGGAGAGGCCATCACGCGGCGGCCATCGGCCACCGTCACCAGCGAGACGCGCACTTGATAATTGTGCAGGAGGGGCACCAGCGTTCGCCATGCCACCGTCAGCGATAACGTATCACCGGCGCGGGCGTGGATGTCGTCCGTGCCGATGTTATGCGCGATCACTTCCAGCCCGACATCGGAGCGATAATCAAGCGCGGTGTATCGCGCCAGCGCGGAATCCGCCTCTGCCTCTACGGAGACGACGCGATGCGGCGAGGCGATCAGCAAGACAGCCAACCCCATCAACAGGCAGACCACCGCCACCAGTCGCGCATCGCCGGACGGCATATAACGCAGATCGTCGTCCTGTGCGCGGCTTTCATAGCGCGAGGCGACGCGCACCGTCCGCACCGCCATGAACACGAGCACGACCAGCACCACCAGCCAACCCACCGCACGCGGCGGCGTCGCGCCATAGTGCAGATCAAGCTGGCCGCCCTGCACCGGCGGGACGCGCAATTGCATCAAGCCGTTAGCCGGATTCGGCTCTAATGCCACGCGCCGCCCATCCAGCGTCGCCACCCAGCCAGCAGAATAGGCGCGTAGCACATCAAAGACGACGGTATTCGTCGTGTCGATCAGATAGCGGTCACTGTGACTGCCCGCCGAGATAAAATTGGCGCGTTTTTCACCGGTCAGGCGAATGTTGGGTATCCGTACCGGCTCGCCTTCGCGGTAGCCATCAACCAGCACACGATTCAGCGTATAGGGCACGGTCAACGTTAGCGGTGCGGGCTGATTGGCGGGCAATACCGCCGTGCCGAATCCCTGTTGTTCATACGTGATCCGCGCATAATCATCCGTCGCGTCGAAGACCGGCGCGGGGCGAACGCTCAACCATACCGGCGCGGATAGCAAAAACACGACGGCCAGCAGTGGCGGCAATACATAGCGCCTGCGCCGCTTCCCCGCGATGCGCTCCTCCGCCCAGCCATGCGCCAGCGACCCGCCCAGCGCGGCACACAACATCACGGCGGCGGTCAGATCACGCGATTCCGGCCATGTGGTCAGCGCCGCCATCAACAAGCCAGCGCCGAGTAGCAGATACAGCGCGTGCCACATCGCCGCTAACGGCCACTGGCCGCGCCGCCCGCGCCGGACGATCAACGCGCCCGCCGCCAACACCGCCAACAGGGACGGCCAGCCAATCCGCATCTGTGGCGCGGGCATCAACCCTGCCGGATCAACCCGCATGGCCGGAAGCCATATTTCGCCCCACGTCAACGCGGGGCGCACCACGTCCGGCCCGATGTGCACCCACGTCACCGCGCCCGCTTCCAGCAGAGCCGGAAGCCAGAAAAAAGCGGACAATCCCGCGCCGACGATCAGCGCGACGCCGACGCGCCCCATGCCGACCAGCACATCAAACGGGTTATCGGGGCGATGCCATGCGTACCAGACCGGCACCGGCACGCACAGCACCAGCGCGATCATCAACGCGGTAGGCCGCACCAGAATCAGCCCGCCGACGATCAACGCGCACAGCAGAACATCAAACGGGTTGCGGAAGGCGAACAGGCGCGTCACGCTCCATAGCAGAGCCGGATACAGCGCGAAGGTCAGCACGCCCGCGTAATCGCCGAGCAGATGCGGCGCGGTCAGGCCGATATATGGGCTGTATAGATACAGCATGGCGGCCAGAATCGCGGTGGCCGCGCCGGACACACGCAACACCGCGACGTAGGTCATCGTACCGGCAAAGGCGAAAGCGACGACCAGCACCAGACGTAGCGCCAGCGTCGGGTTCTCCGTCAACAGCAGGACATCGGTCATACCGGCCAGATAATGCAAGCCGGGCGGCTGGTAGTTATAGACCGGAGCGCCATAACCGACGGCGGATGAGGCGCTCCAGCGCGGGTAAAGCGTCCCTTCGCGGATGGCGTCGGCATATTCAGCCACCGCGTAAACGTGATTCTCCGCCGAATTGGTGCGCGGCAACCCCTCATGCGCGATGAACGGCCACGCGATCAGCAGGCTGAAGCTCAATACAATCAAGATGCCCCAGTCGATGCTCTGGCGAGCGTGGCGCATCCATGGGGGCAGATTTTCCGTCGGGATGTCGTGTTCGTTTTCCATACGCCTATTGTACTTGAAATGCGTTTATCGCGATGCTATCTTTAGCGTTATGATTATCCGACCCGCCATTGAACAAGACCGGCCAGCGATCATACAGCTATGGCAAGAACGCCTGACCATACTCGCGCAGATGGACGCCCGTTTCGCCTCCGGCGGGCGCGACGACTTCCCCGATGACCACACATTTTTCGTCGCGGGGCGCGATCAAGCCGTCGTCGGCTTTGTGGCGTGTACCACCCACGAAGATGTCGGCATCATCACCGACATCGCGCTCGATGCTCATGTTTATCATGGTGGCGTGGCGCGGGCGCTGGTAGATGCGGCGGCGCGGTGGTTCAGCACACAGCCGGTCACGCAGATCGTCGCCCGCGTCCCGCGTTATCATCCGGTGGAGCAGGCTTTCTGGCGGGCATCAGGCGCGAAAGAATGGACAGAAGCGCGATGGCAGATCAGCCCGCAATACATCTGGATGACATTATAATACGTCCGGCGCAGGCCGAAGACCTGCCGGAAATCGGCGCGTTGTGGGAGAAGCTGGTCGGCTATCATGCGGCGCTAGACGCCGCCATGCCCCGCGCCAGCATCGGCGGGGCGGATCGCTACGCGGATCGCATCGGCAGTCAGCTTGATGATCCGTATAGCCGCGTCATCGTGGCGACGCATGGCGGGCGGCTGGTCGCTTTCGTGATCGGCGTCATCATGGATATGACGCCGGAGATGTTCGAGCCGGAGACAAACGGCTTTCTAGCCGATATTTTCGTGGAAGAAGCGTATCGCGGGACAGGCGTCGGGCGGCGCATCGTGTCGGCGCTGGGCGATTGGTTCAAATCACGCGGCGTCACGCGCATGGAATGGTACGTCGCCGCCCGCAATCAGTCCGGACGCGCTTTCTGGCAATCGCTGGGCGGGCGCGAGATCATGCTCCGGATGCGACTAGACCTTTAACGACGAACACAGCGAACGGATGACACGATGCGTTATTTACACGCCGTCGGCTTGGCGGAGAAGTTATTGAGCAGTGGCGTCTACGTCGGCGCGGACGGCCAGCCCGTCGAAGCGTGGAGCATCCACGTCTTACCAGATGGCGCGTGGCTGGTGCGCGTGGATCGCGTGGTGCGGGCGATGTTGATCGAAGGCTGGCGGGCGCCGGATGACGAAGGCGGGCGCATCGAACGCCTCGACGCTTTTCGCCTCTCGACGCCGACCATCCGCGCCACCCTACAACGCGGCGACGAAGCCGGAGCGCTGGAACACGGGCGCGGGGTTGGTCGCCACGGACGCCAGCAGACCACGCTCGACGCCGCGCCGGATAGCGTGCTGGTTTTGCCCGGTATACTGGGCGCGGGACTGGCTATCACGCAATTGAATGACGCGGCGGATGTGCTGAGTCTCGACGACGATTGTCACGTTCTGCGCCTGCCGACGGATGTCAGCGCGGGCGCGGAGGGTGCGATGCGCTGGGGGACGGCGACCATCAAGCGCGGCGCGGATGGCATCCCCACCAGCTACGAAGACGACGACGGCGCGTATCACCTGACCGATTACATGGCGGGCGCAGAATTGCTTTGACCGCCGCACCAATCAAAGACAGGGCTTGATATTATGGTTAGAAGTCTGATCACATTTCTGGGCATCGGGCGCATTCAAGCGCTGATCGCCCTGTTCGCGCTGACCGGCCTCACCAGCGCGGTACTCAACAGCGTAGCCGACGAAAGCACATGGGCGCGGGACGGCCAGACGGTGCTGGTGGCGGTCTGGTTATTCGGCACAATCGGCATCATCATCTCGGCGATGGACGCCTTCGAGCGCGGGCGCTGGATCGGCATTCTGGTTCCGGCGGGCGGCGCGGTGATTCTCGGCCTGTTATTCCCCAGCTTGCTGGGCTTGATGCTCGGTCTGGCGGTGGGCTGGGTGATCGCTGGTGGGCTGATCTTCCGTCCGCGCTCGCCGCAAGAATACCGCAGTGCGGTGCGCCACCTCCGCAAAGGCCGCTACAAAGAAGGCGTGGAGGAGATGACCGCGCTGATTAAGCGCCAGCCGGAAGAACCGGCGCATTATCGCTTCCGTGCGGAGTTGTTCCGCGTGTGGGGGCGGCTGGATCGTGCGCGGCGGGATTATCAGAAGATGATCGAACTCGCGCCGGATATGGCCGTCGCATGGAACGGACTCGCCGAAGTCGAATTGCAAAGCGGCAATTATCCCGAAGCGGAGCAAGCCGCCGTCAAAGCGCTGGAACTCGCGCCTTCGGCGTGGGTGGCCGCCTATAATCTGGGCATGATACAGGATCGCACCGGCGACGCCGAAAACGCGGTACGGAACCTACAGGCGGCGCTGGACGCTAAAGTGCCGGATGCACGGCATCGCCTGTTGATTCATCTGTATATGGCGCGGGGATATGCGCGTCTGGGCGATGAAGAAGCGGCACAGGCCGCGCTCAAGCAACTACGCAGACACGGCGGCGGGCTGAATCAGTGGCAGGTCATCTTGCAGAGTGAGCAAGCCGAGACATTGCGTAATGTGATCGCCGACGACATCGCGCTGATCGAGCGCATCCTGTATGAAGACGCGGACGTGGAGCAATTGTCCTGATGGGCTGGCTGACCGCACAGATATTCAAGCGGTTATCGAACTGGGAACGTCCGGCGCAGATCGGCTTTTTCATGGCGCTGGTCGTCCTGCTTCCGCTTCTGGTGGTGGCCGTCAGCGCGGCGGATAGCGGCATCCGCGCCGCCGCCGCATTGAGCGCGGTAGCGGTGATGATGGTCATGCAGGGCATCTTCCTGTGGGCGAATCGCAACATGGTGACGCCATTCGCGGCGGCACAACGCGCTTATCGCGCCGGTGAATTCGAGCAAGCGCTGGCTATTCTGGAGAAATTGCGGGCGGATGGCAAGCGCGATGTATCGGCGCTCACCCTGCTGGGCAATACCTATCGGCAGGTCGGCCAACTGGAAAAAAGCGCGGCTATTTTGTCAGAGTGCCTTAACATCTACCCGACGCACTATTTTCCGCTGTACGGGTTTGGGCGTACACTATTAGCACAGGGGCACTACGCCCGCGCCGCCGAAAACATCCACGCCGCGCTGGAAAACGGAGCGCCCGCCGTCGTGCGCTTTGATCTAGCGGAATCGCATTATCGAAGCGGCGACACGGAAGCCGCCCGCCGTCTGTTGCTGGCCGTCCGTCCAGAACTGGACGACGAGCCGCACCGCGCATTGATGGCCGACTATCTATTGCATCAACTGGCGGAACGCCCCGCGCCGGATGTCTCTGCGGACGCGCTCGCGTTCTGGCGGACACAGGCACACTTATTCCGGGATACGCCCTACGGTCAGGCGGTGGCTGATGATGTCAACGCGATGACCGGCGCTTAATCCCATACACAATCGGAGGGTTGACGGCTTGGCTGGCATTTTGACCAATAAACAGGGTACGCTCTCTTACTTCCGGCTTGGCGTTCTGGTCAGCATGATTGGCTTGCTGGCGGTATTGGCCGGTTTCGTCTTCTGGCAACTGGAACATCAGGCGCGGCGCTCACCGTTCAATGTGGCGGTTTTCCCGAATGCGGAAGAAATCCGCCGCGACGACAACAGCGCCACACAGCGCAATATCATCTTCCGCGTGCAAGCGCCGCCGGAGGATGTCGTCGCCTTCTATCAAGCCGAACTTGACCGCCATCTCGATCAAGACCCGCGTGATCCGTTGCGCGGGAATACGCATACGCTGTGCGTGCGCGTGCCGGTGGCCGGTGAATTCACCGACTACGTGCCGGGTGATGGCACCCTGCCGTTTTATCATCGTTGCGGCTTCGATAACGCCTTCTTCGGATCGCAACAATCAACCGTCGTGGAGATACAGCCCGGCGTCCGCGCCGATAATCTCGACATCGACAACACCGGCTACACGTTCATCATCTACGATCAACGCTGGTCACGATGACACAAGACCCGTATCCGCGCACGCCGGAAGAAGTCCACGCCGACGACGAGCAGGAAAACGCGCCCACCGGATGCCAGCCGCCGCTATGGTTGGTCGGCGTGGCGCTGGTCGTGCTGATCTTCGCCGGTATTTTCAGCGTGCAGTTACTCAATGTGGTGTATGGTCTGGTATTCCCGCCGAGCGCACCGCGTCCGGCGGGGTTGATCGAACTGGCGCACCAGTCCGAAGGGACGCGGGCGGATCGCTGGCAATATCAGAGCGACCTGTCGCCGTGTGAGGTGGTCGCGTTCTACGAAGCGGCGGGCGGAGTCTGCCGTTTCGATGATGGCGGCTGTGGGGCTGATGGCACGTACCGCCGCCCGACTTTCCGCGTCGATCATTTCGCGGTGTGCGAACACGTCTTCCCGTTTTCGATCTTCGGCTTGCGCTGGCAAGTCCACATCGAGCCGGATTATCACCCCAGCCCGACGCGGACGCGCTTTGAGCTTTTCAGCGAAGTGCTATGGGGCGGGATGCCGCCCGAACCGACGCCGACGCCTTAACCGGATTCATCGACGACTTGCAGGCGATAGATCGCGCCGTCACCGCCGCCCACCGTGCCGAAGTACAGCGCCCCATCCGGCGATACAGCCAGCGTCAGCCGACAGTCAATCTCCCCGCCCAGCGCCATCTCATGCACATCCAGAACGCGACTACGCGAGTCGTCAATCTCCACACGGCGCAACAATCCCCACGACCAATCGCAGAAGAATAGATCGTTTTGCCATTCGGGAATGGCGTCATGATCGTAAAACGCCAGCCCGGAAATGCCGATGCTCTGCGTCAGGTTGAGGACGGGCGGCATATAATCGCGCAATCCGGCGATCATGTCATAGCCGGAGCAGGCGTAATCCGGCCCCCAGCCATAGTTAAAACCGGCCAGCGCGATATTTAGCTGATCGTCACAGGCCGGGCCGTTCTCCGTCGTCCACACCTGCCCGCTAACCGGATCAAGCGCGATGTCGAACGGGTTACGGAAGCCGTAAGCGTAGATACTGCTATCGGGGAACGGGTTGCCCGCCGCCGGACGCAATTCGCCGTCGATCACGTCAAAGCGATGGATCGCGCCCTGTGGCGTGGTCAAATCCTGCGAATGGGCGGGTTCATTGTAGTCGCCGACGCTCCAATACAGGCGGCCTTCATCATCAAAGCGGATGTTGCCGCCGTTGTGGATCAATTGGCCGGTTTCGATGGGCAGATCGTACAGGATTTCCAGATCACGCCCGACGCCATCTTCCTCAACGAAACGGGCGATGACGTTGGTCGGCCATGCGGTCGCCGTGCCGACGGCGGTGTACACAATCCAGATGACGCCGTTCTCGTCGTAGGCCGGATCAAGCGCGATGCCCAGCAAGCCGCGCTCTACCGCGCCATCCACCGCCACCGAAATGACCGGCTCGCGTTGTAACGTGCCGTCCGGCGCGACGACGCGAACATTGCCGGTCATCTTTTCGTTGTAGAACAGGCGGCCATCCGCCGTAAACACCATGCCCACCGGAAAATTCGCGCTGATGAAACGCTCCACTGTATAGCGCACGCCGGACGCTTCATCAACCAGCACGGCGGCGCTGGGCGCGGAAGGTTGCGCCGTCACCGGCACGATAATCAGCAGACAAACGCCAGCCAGAAGTAAAATGCGTCGCCACTTCAGCCTGTTAAGCCACATAATCATTGAACCTCAATTCACAAACGGTCTACCGATGTGAAGCATATCAGCAAACCGGCGCGGCGCAAGGTCAAGACCGGTGCGCCCA
>REDR01000027.1 GCA_007693385.1 Anaerolineaceae bacterium | reverse complement strand
TTTGTCTTTTCTTGCGTGTTTGCTTGGGCATTTCTCAATCTCCAATATCGAATCCGTTAGCGCGGCCAATACGTGCGAATAGACATCCGCAAAGAGGCAGATCACAAACGGTTGCAGATGCGCCGATCGGCGTCTGCGGTTATCGAGCGATGTGTTTTAAGCGAGTCGCCGGTTTAGCACCAGCGATGAATGATCTGATGCACGCGCTGAACGGAGAGATCGAAGTCATTCGCGATCTCTTCCAGCGTGTCACCAGCCGCATGACGCGCACAAATCTGACGATTGCGCTCGGTGCGGGACACATGCTTATTCGATATAGGATTTGAGGGGAGCGGTTCGTCCCAATAGAGGAAATCAAGCACACGCACGATGGCGATGCTCAGAGGGGGTACAGCTCGGGCCTCTACGCCCGTTGGGGTCAACAAACGAGACCCAATTCGAACATGAATTACCAGTATGCGGGCTGTCAAAATTGTCAGCCCGTTTTGCGTTCTCCGACTGCGCCTGATCACCTTCAACACGTTCGCGGATGGAGTGAATGTAAGCGAATGGCGGGCGCAGAGCTACCTCAATCACGTTTCCGGCGTGGTCAACAACCACCCTTTCGACGATCAAACGCAGTAACTCGTGCTGATTTTCAAGCGATTGCGTTTCATATAGTATAGCAAGTTTTGCGATCCATGCGAGTGCATCGTCCAAATTTTGTATATTTGCTTGCTGTTCTTGTCCGATTGTGGCTAGATTTTGCCGCAAACGATCGCGCCGATCCTGCCATTCCGCCCACAAATTATTCCAGACGGCTTCGCTGACCTTGCCGCTCGCATACAGTCGGAGGGTGCGTGCTTCTTCGCTATCAACAGCGGCCAGCGCCGCCCGTAACTGCGTCTCGTAACCGTCGCCGCGATGACCGAGTTTCTCAGCGATTTCATCGACGTAGCATTGACGGATGATGGGTATCAAATCGGGATCGATCTGAATATTATGTAGAAGCGCGGGTATCTGACGATCCACCACGCGGCAGAGGATGTTGATGTCACTGCCGGAGGTGCGATAATAAGCGGTGCCGCCACCGGGCCGACCGGTGTTGGAGGTCGATCCGGTGAGCTTGCGCGGCTTTTTGTCCTGTGATCTGACGTAAATCAGCCCTCTGAGCAGATAGTGATGCTTGCGCTTATGATTGTTTTTTTTTCCTCGCCGATGCAGGATCGCCAACCCCTGCTCGAATTCTTCGGTGGTGACGGTGGGTTTCCACTGGCCGCGCACCGTCTTGGGCAGGATATTGGCTTCATCGTTGACGACCCACCCGGCATAAAACCAATTGTGGAAAACGCGCGATAGGCCGTTGTGATTGCTCCAGCGCTTGCCGGAAGATTTGACCGCGATGAAGGGGCGACCGGTGCGGAAGGTGTAGCCGCGCTGATGTAATTTCTCACAGATTTCGCGCAGAGTGTAGCGATCTTCCAGCAGTAAATCCCACGCCTCGCGCCAGATATGGAAGCGTTCAGGATCGGGTTCGATCCAGCGACGATAGCGGCCATCCTGCGACTTTTCGAGCGAGTCGGTGCGCTCCTCGCAGTTGAGATAGCCATCCGGTGCACGCCAGGCCCAACCGCCATTGCGCAATTTAGTGAACTGTCCGCCCTTCGTACGCTGACCGAGCTTGATGGATTCGCGCCGTGCTAGTGTGAAGGATAAACTAACCATGATGCGGTCATCGGGATCAATCGGATCAAGGTCAGGATAATCGGCGAAACGCACGGCGATACCGAGCCGGTGTAATTCGTCGATGGCGGCTAACGCTTCGGTGTCATTGCGGCCGAAACGCTCAGCGTTTTCAACCGCGACATGCGAGAACTGGCGGCGTCGGGCGTCACGTAACATGCGCTGGTAGTCGGGGCGATCGGCGGAGCGACCGCTGAGAGTGTCGGTGTATTCGGCGATGATGGGTAAATCGGAACGTTGGAGCAGGGATTGTTGAATGGCATGCCGTTGCCGTCGCTGGGAGTTGGCCGGGTTCTGCGCGTCCTGACTGCTGGTGCGTAGATAGATCGCCCATCCGGACGTGGGCGTGTGGCATCTTTTACGATTTGGCATGATTTTCATCCTCGTTGTATGACGGTTGAGAGTTCTCCTCTTTATAACATGAATCGCGCCGGTTTGGATTTTGCGACGCGCCCTGTGCCAATATCTCGGCGATGCGGATGAGGGTTCGGGTCATCTGTTGAGGAGTGGGATCATCAGCCATAGCGTCAATTCCTGTCATAGGGAAAAAGAAAACAACAGGTAAACATGGGGTCAAAATTAGCAGAGAACGGATAAAAAGTGAGTGTATAAAAAAGGTCAATCGTCTGATCATTTTTATGTATTAAACAATCAAGGCAAAAGATTTATACTATTCGGCGCAACTTTTTAACATTTTATGAACTTTTATATAACCAAACTCCAGAAGGAGGAGTCGAATGGTGGATATACGGTTGGTGCTGGTAGAGGGCGACGATATTATTCGTGCCGGAATCCAGATGCTAATCGAGGCCGAAGAAAAACCAATCAACATCATGACATACAACACAGTGGGTAAACTTCAACAAGACCTCGAGAAACTTCGTGGCAAGATCAAACTTGTTCTGGTGGGTGACAGCACATTGAGTCCCACGCAATTGTTTGACCAGTTGGATGGTCTCCACAAACAGATACCAGATGGCAGGATAGTTTTGATCAGCGAGCGGCTCATGTGGCCCTTCATCCAGCAGGTATTGTCGACCGGTGTGATGGGTTACGTGCATCGCAGTGACGCCAAAGCATACCTGATAAAAATCCTGAGATTTGTGCTTGAGAGCGACGTAAAATCGCTCTCCCCCAAAGCCATAGACGCGATAAGCATACCGCGCGAGAAAAACAGGCCGCAGTCGTTGAACAAAGATGAACTCATCGTCCTGCGGTTGCTAGCCAATGACCTGACGTTACAGCAGATTCAAGGAAGACTGAAAATCTCGTATCAGACGGTTTGTCGCCGCCGCCGCAACCTGAAAGATTTTTTGGGCGTGTCGAATAATGACTCGCTGGTAGACGCGGCACGAAGACAAGGGTTGATCTGATAGCGAGCGTTACCAACCGAAAATGAAGCGGAGGGGGTGGCAAAAATGCCACCCCTTATTGACTCCGCCGTGCTACGCTACAAGAAAGGCATCATGTTTCTAGTGAGGAAGTAGAGCGATGGAATCCATCCGCGTGATCGTGGCTGACGACTCGGATTTGATGATAACGGGCGTGCGCTCGCTGATCGAGAAAGACTACCGCTTTCGCGTGGTAGGGCTGGCGCGATGCACAGATTCATTAGTCGATGTGGTTCGCCATCGTCAACCGCAAATCGTGTTGTGGGGTGCGGGCTTTCACCATTCGGATACACTGACCACAATTGAACAACTGCGCACGATCGCGCCGGATGCTAAACGGCTGATGGTGGGATCGCTGACGGATGGGATTCTGATTCGTGATCTGATGCGGTTGGGCTTGGATGGCTATCTGCACAAGGGCGACGACCTGACGCTGTGCTTGCTGGACGCTTTGGTGGCGATGAGTAACGGAAAGGTGTATCTCTCGACAACGGCACGCTCAGCCTATCGCACGGCGGTAGAATGCGACAATCGTGCTAAACCATCCCCGCTGACGGCTGAGATGCGGGACGTGTTACGCCTGCTGGCGGCAGGACTGAGCGTGCACGAGATCGCCAACAAACTGGGCATAGGCAAGAAGCGCGTGTATCGTCTGCGTAGTCGCCTCAAAAGCCGGTTCGACGCCAAAACTAACGAGCATCTGATTCAGCGAGCCGTGTCGGAAGGCTTTGTGACACCGGTTTCGTCGTCTTGATTCCGTTCAGAGGTGGCAAAATTCCCACGATTGGCGTCCACGCATCGGTTAGGCTGGAGACAGTTCTGATGGATGCGGAGTGTAAACCTCGATGCGAAAGATCATCTTATCATTGACGCTGGCGACGCTGGCGGTGTGGGGGCTGGCGCTATATTGGTTGGTTCAACCGCCCGCCGCGTCAGACGACGCCATCATATTGCCGACGCGGGTGGTAATCGCGTCCGAAACGCCATCGACCACGCCGA
>REDR01000060.1 GCA_007693385.1 Anaerolineaceae bacterium | reverse complement strand
CGCCCAGCACGGGTAAAGTTCACGCTTTGAGAAACCGCCGGAATCGGTCATAATGTGAGGGTAATCCGGCAAGTCAGACACGATGAGGAGGTGGCCCCGTGGCAGTGAGTGAGGATAAGGCGCTCACCCCGCGACTGATTGCCCGTCGAATACGGTGACATCGCACAACAGAAGATAACGCATTATCGCCTGTATTCGTCCGACAGATTGAGGGAGATTTCATGTTTAAGGCAGTCAGTCCAAAAGTAGACATCAACGATTTAGAGAAAGACGTGATGGCGCTATGGCGGCGCGAACGCATCTTCGAGCGCACGACGGAAGAACGTCAAGACAGCCCCAACTACGTCTTTTACGAAGGTCCGCCCACCGCCAACGGCAAGCCGGGCAGTCATCATGTGCTGGCGCGGGCATTCAAAGATATGTTCCCGCGCTATAAGACCATGCGCGGCTACCATGTACTACGCAAAGGCGGCTGGGATACGCACGGCCTACCCGTCGAGATCGCGGTGCAAAAAGAACTCGGCATTGAACACAAGAGCGAAATCGCTGAATACGGCGTCGCGGAGTTCAACAAGAAATGCCGCGATAGCGTCTTTCGCAACATCACCGACTGGGAGAAACTGACGGAGCGCATCGCGTTCTGGGTGAATCTCGATGAAGCGTATGTCACGTTCACCAACGATTACATCGAGTCCGTGTGGTGGATCATTCAGCAACTATGGCAAAAAGACCTGCTGTATCGCGGCTATAAGATTGTCCCCTACTCCACCCACGCCGGCACGGTATTGAGTAGCCATGAGGTATCGCTGGGCTATGAAGAAGTCGAAGACCCGAGCGTTTACGTGCGCTTTCCGGTGCGCGATAAGCCGGGGGTTTATCTGCTGGCATGGACGACGACGCCGTGGACGTTGCCCGGCAACGTGGCGCTGGCCGTCGGTGAGGACATCGACTATGTGCAGGTCGAAGGCCCGGCGCAGGATGGCGAAGGCACCGAGCAATTGATTCTGGCGCGTGGCCTGATGGAAAAGACGCTGAAAGAGCCGGAAAATTACCGCGTCGTCAAGACGTTCAAAGGCAAGGATTTACTCGGCTGGCACTACAGCCCGCTTTATACGTTCCTGCCGGTTGAGGATGGCAAGGATTACGCTTATGTGGTGGCGGGCGATTTCGTCAGCACGGAAGACGGCACCGGCATCGTCCACATCGCACCGGCCTTCGGCGAGGACGATATGCGCGTCGGTGAGGCGTATGACCTGCCGCTTTTGATGACCGTCAACAGCGAAGGCAAGTTCATTGACGCCGTGACCAAGTTTCGCGGGCTGTGGTTCAAACATGCCGATCCGGAGATCATCCGCGACCTGAAAGAGCGCGGCCTGATGTATCGCTCCGGGCGCTATCTGCATAATTATCCGCATAGCTGGCGCACCGGCGAGCCGCTGATGTACGTCGCCCGCGAGACGTGGTACATCCGCGCTTCGCAATTCCGCGAGCAAATGATGGCCGCCAACCAGCAGATCAACTGGACGCCCGATCACATTCAGGGCGGGCGCTTCGGTAAATGGCTGGAGAACCTGAAAGACTGGGCGCTAGGGCGCGAGCGCTTCTGGGGGACGCCGTTGCCGGTCTGGGTGGACGATCAAAACGGCGATATGCTGTGCGTCGGTAGCGTCGCCGAGCTAGAGCAACTGACCGGCCAGGACCTCAGCGAGCTAGACCTGCATCGCCCGTATGTTGACGATCTGACGTTCCCGAATCCCAACGGCACCGGCGGCACGATGCGGCGCGTGCCGGAAGTCATCGACGTGTGGTTCGACAGTGGCGCGATGCCGTTCGCCCAGTGGGGCTATCCGCACCGCAATCAAGAGATGTTCCAGGGGCAATATCCGGCGGATTACATCTGCGAGGCCATCGACCAGACGCGGGGCTGGTTCTACACCCTGCACGCTATCAGCGTGATGCTGTTCGATCAGCCGTCATTCAAAAACGTGATCTGTCTCGGCCACATCATGGACGAGGGCGGCAAGAAGATGTCCAAGAGTCTGGGCAACATCGTTGACCCGTGGGACGTGCTAGACGCTTACGGCGCGGATGCCTTCCGGTGGTATATGTACACCGCCAGCCCGCCCGGAGAGAGCCGCCGCTTCTCGGTCAATCTGGTGGGCGAAGTGGTCAAGAAGTTCTGGTCTACGCTGTGGAATACATACAGCTTCTTCGTGACATACGCCAACATCGACGGCTGGACGCCGGATAAATCAGCGCCGCCCGTCGCCGAGCGTGACCGGCTGGATCGCTGGGTGCTGGCCGAATTGCACGCGCTGACCGAGCGCGTGACAGCGGCCTATGAAGATTACGACGTGACCAACGCGACGCGCCCGGTGCAAGAATTCGTCGAGGCGCTGAGCAACTGGTATCTGCGACTCAGCCGCCGCCGCTTCTGGAAGACGGTCAGCGACGCCGACAAGCAGAGCGCTTATGCTACGTTGTACGAGTGCCTGACGACGATCAGTAAGCTGATCGCGCCCGCGATGCCGTTCCTCAGCGAAACCATCTATCAAAATCTGGTGGTCGAGGGGGGCAAAGCGCAAGCCGACAGCGTGCATCTAGCGACATGGCCGGAGGCTGATCCGGCGTTGATCGACAACACCCTGCGCGATGAGATGGCGCTGGTGCGGCGGCTGGTCAGTCTGGGGCTGGCGGCACGCAATAACCACACCGACGACGACGGCAAACCGCAACCTATCGGCGTGCGCCAACCGTTGGCCGAAGCGCGGTTCTACATCACCGAAGCGGAGTCGAGCGTGCTGGACGATTACGCCGACATCGTGACCGGCGAATTGAATGTGAAGGCGGTCAGCCGGTTAGCCGAAGCCTCCGAAGCGGCGGCCTATGTGTTGAATCCATTGCCCGCGTTGCTGGGGCGCAAATTCGGCAAGGACTTCCCGAAGGTGCAGAAGGCGCTACGCGAAGGCTCTGCGGATGACGTGACCGCGTGGGCGAAAGCGCTGGAATCCGGCACAGCGATCACGCTGGAATTAGACGGCGCGACGTTCGAGGTCACGCCGGAAGAATGCGAGGTGAAGTTCGACGCGGCAGAGGGTTACGCGGTGGCGCAGGAACGCGGCTACGTGGCGGCGGTTGATGTGCGCCTGACGCCCGATCTACAGCGCGAAGGGCTGGCGCGGGAATTCGTGCGCCGCGTGCAGACGCTCCGCAAAGAGGCCGACTTCGACATCGAAGACCGCATCGACGTGATCTACAGCGCGACCGGTGATCTAGCGGCGGCAGTCGCTCAATTCGCCGATTATATCAAAGCGGAGACGCTGGCCGACAGTCTAGCCGATGGCGTGGCGGAGGCGGACGGCTTCACCGTCACCGAGTTCAAGGACAAGCGCGACGTGAAAAATCTGGGCGGCGAGCTGGTCGTCGGCGTGCGCCGCATCACATCATCGTAACACGGAGGGCGCATCTACAGGTGTGGATGCGCCCTTTTTTTCATCAATCGCTATGATGCGATTGTAAGCTCCGCACCTTTAACGGCTTGCGTTGTAGCGCCTTGATGCCCTGCACGGAGGCCATCGCCGCGCTCATCGTGGTGATGATCGGGATGCCGAGCAGATGCGCGGTGGCGCGGATGCGCCCGCCGTCGTCGTGCGCCTGTCCGCCTAATGGCGTATTGATAATCAGGTCGATGTCACCGGCCATCATGCGATCAATCACATGCGGCGAACCTTGCGCCACCTTGTTGATCGGCGTGACCGGCAGGCCGATCATGTCCAGCCAATGCGCCGTGCCGGTAGTCGCCAGCAAATCGAAGCCGAGCGCGTACAGATCACGGGCGATCTTGGCGACTGCGCCCTTGTCGTAGTCGTTCACGCTGATGAACACCGCGCCGGATGTCGGCAAGGTCATATTCGCGGCGATCTGCGCTTTGACGAACGCATGGCCGAAGCTGGCCGCGTGCCCCATCACTTCGCCGGTAGAGCGCATCTCCGGGCCGAGCCGCGCATCAACATCGGGGAACTTGAGGAACGGCAACACCGCCTCTTTGACGAAGAAGCCATCGACTCGCGGTTCTGCGGTCATGCCCAGCGATTCCAGCGTGGCACCGGCGGCGATCTGCGCCGCGTAGCTGGCTAAAGGCCGCCCCACCGCCTTACTGACGAACGGCACGGTGCGGCTGGCACGCGGGTTCACTTCCAGCACATAGACCACATCATCTTTGATGGCATACTGAATGTTGAACAGGCCGCGCACGCCGAGCGCTAGGCCGATGCGGGCGGTCTGCTCGCGGATGATTTCCAGATGAAACTGGCTGATCTTATACGGCGGCAGGACGCACGCCGAGTCGCCGGAGTGGACGCCAGCCTCTTCGATGTGTTGCATCACGCCGCCGATCACCACGCGCTCACCATCACACAGCGCATCGACATCGACTTCAAAGGCATCTTCTAGGAACTGGTCAATCAAGACCGGATGACCGTCCCATTTAACATGCTGATCGACCCATGCGGTCAACTGCCCTTCATCGAACACAATCGACATACCGCGCCCGCCCAGCACATAGCTAGGCCGTACCAGCACCGGATAGCCGATGCGCTCCGCCGCGTCGATGGCGCTCTGCCGTGATGTGGCGATGGCTCCGGCGGGCTGGTTGATGTCCAGCTCCGCCATCAGCGCGTTGAAGCGTTCGCGGTCTTCAGCCAGATCAATCGTGTCAACCGACGTGCCCCAGATCGGCGCGCCGGCCTGCTGTAGCTTCTCCGCAATGTTGAGTGGCGTCTGCCCGCCGAACTGCACCAGCACGCCGTCCGGCTTCTCTCTGTCGATAATGTTCATCACGTCCTCGACGGTGAGCGGCTCGAAGTACAGCCGGTCCGCCGTGTCATAGTCGGTGCTGACCGTCTCCGGATTGCAATTGACCATGATCGTCTCGTAACCCATGCGTTTGAGCGCGAAGCAGGCATGAACGCAACAGTAATCAAACTCGATGCCCTGCCCGATGCGATTCGGTCCGCCGCCCAACACCATGACCTTCTTCGCGTCCGTCGGGTCGGCCTCGTCGCCGTCTTCGTATGTCGAATACAGATACGGCGTATGCGCTTCAAACTCGGCGGCGCAGGTATCCACGCGGTAATAATTGGTCACGACGCCCAGCGATTTCCGGCGCTCGCGCACCGCGAATTCATCGACGCCGAGCAACTGCGCGATGTACGCATCGGCGAAGCCATAGCGCTTAAGCCGCGTGAAGTCGGCTTGATCCAGCGCATCGAGCGATTCGACGGTCAACACGGCGCGATGAATCGCGATGATGTCGGCCATCTGTCCCACGAACCAGCGATCAAAGCGCGTATTTTCCACCACTTCATCGACGCTGACGCCATTATGCAGGTTGGCGGCCACCTGAAACAGGCGGCGGGCGGTGGCGACTTTCAGCGCGGGCGGCGGCACGGCTTCCAGATTGGTACCGAAGCCCATAATGCCAATATCGAGCGAACGGATCGCCTTCTGAAGCGCTTCGGGGAAGGTGCGGCCAATCGCCATCACTTCGCCCACCGCTTTCATCTGCGGGCCTAGTACCGCATCGGCTTCGGTGAACTTCTCGAAGTCCCAGCGCGGAATCTTGACGACGACATAATCCAGCGACGGCTCGAAGCTGGCCGGAGTCTCGCGGGTGATGTCGTTGGGGATTTCATCCAGCGTATAGCCGACGGCGACCAGCGCGGCGATCTTGGCGATGGGAAAGCCGGTGGCTTTGCTCGCCAGCGCCGACGAACGCGACACACGCGGGTTCATCTCGATCACGTACACGTCGCCGTCGTCGGGATTGATGGCGTATTGCACGTTCGCGCCGCCCGTCGCCAGCCCGACCTTATCGAAGATCAGCCGCGCCATATCGCGCAGGCGTTGCAGTTCTTTGTCGGTCAGCGTTTGCACCGGCGCGACGGTGATGCTATCGCCGGTATGCACGCCCATCGGATCGAGATTTTCGATAGCGCAGACGACGACGAAATTCCCCGCGCCGTCACGCATGATCTCTAGCTCGTATTCTTTCCAGCCTAGCAGACTGTAATCAACCAGCACTTGATTGACCGGACTCTGTTTGATGCCATTGCGGGCGACGCGCTCTAGCTCTTCCGGCGTATAGGCGACGCCGCCGCCACTGCCGCCCAGCGTGTAAGAAGGCCGCACCAGCACCGGATAGCCCATGCGCTCCGCCACGCGCAAGGCGTCCTCAACGGTGCTAACGACTTCGCTCTCCGGCGATTTCAAGCCGATTTCGGTCATGGCGTCTTTGAATAGCTGACGGTCTTCGGCTAGCTGGATGCTGTGCATCGACGCGCCGATCAACTCGACGCCGTGTTTATCCAGTATGCCCTGTTCCTGCAAAGCCATCGCCAGATTGAGCGCGGTCTGCCCGCCCACCGTCGGCAATAGCGCGTCGGGGCGCTCCTGCTCGATGATGCGCTCACAGATTTCCGGCGTCAGTGGCTCGATATACGTGGCGTCGGCGAACTCAGGATCGGTCATGATGGTGGCCGGATTGCTGTTGACCAGTACAATCCGGTATCCCTCCGCACGTAGCGCCTTGCACGCCTGCACACCGCTATAATCAAATTCACTGGCCTGCCCGATGACGATGGGGCCGGAGCCGATCACCATGATCGTTTTTATATCGGTTCTTTTCGGCATAGATTCCTGTTCCGTTCGTAGCGCAAGCGCTCATTCATTGGACGTTAAATCGGCGGGCAAATCCAAAAATTTGACCTCACCGGACTGCAAATCATAATAGGCGGAGACGATCTTCAGCGCCCGCACCTCTACCGCTTCGCGCAGGATTTCACTCTGCTCGCGCAACTGTTCAGCGACCATTTTGGCGTTCATGCGGATGGCATTTTCCAGCAGGTCGCCGGGTTCATCGCGGACGCGATCAACGGCCGGCTGAATCCGGCGCGATAGTTCCGGCAGATGGCTAGGCAAGGCCTCCGCTTTGATCGTCGCCCCGACCGCGCCACATCGGGAATGCCCCAGCACCACGATCAAGCCGACGCCCAATGAACCGACGGCGAATTCCAGACTCGCCAGCACCACCTCATCCATGACATTACCGGCGACGCGCACCACGAACAAATCCCCGAAGCCTTGATCGAAGACCAGTTCGGCGGGCACACGCGAATCCGCACAGCCCAGAATCGCCGCGATAGGCTTCTGCCTCTGTACCAAACTACGCAGATAAGCGGGGTCTTGATGCGGGTGACTGGGGTGCATCTCAACGAAACGCGCATTACCGGCCATTAATTCCTTTAACGCCTCTCTCGGTGTAACGCTCACGTCAAACCCTTTCAGTGTACAAAATCTCGCGCTAATTTTATCACACAGTCCGGCGGTTGCCACGAAAAACACGCTCAAAAAAACCGAGCGTCAGTTGTTGCACAATGCCCCAATCCGCCGCGAGACTATGATCGCCATCCAGAATCGGGACGAGCGTCGCCTCCGCACCGGCAGAGCGTAACGCGGCATATAGCTTCTCGGCGTGGCTCATCTGCACCACGCGATCATCCGTGCCATGCAGAATCAGAAACGGCGGCACGATAGCAGAGGCGCGGATGTGGGTGATCGGGCTGAACGCCCGCGCTAGCTCCGGCACATCAGCAGGCGCGGCACCGAGCAAGCGCCCCGTCGCGGAATCCACCGGACGCGGTTTACCGTCATCCAGATAAATCACGCCGCTAACGCTGACCACCGCCGCCACCGAATCATCGAATCCGGCGTTTTGATCGCCCGCGAAATCCGGTAAACCGGCGGACGTGCCGACGAATGACGCCGTGTGGCCGCCCGCCGAATGTCCCCAGATGCCGATGCGTTCCGCGTCGATGTGGTAGGTGGCGGCGTTCGCCCGTAGCCAGCGCACCGCCGCTTTCGCGTCGTGGATTTGCGCGGGGAATGTCGCCTCGCGGCTGAAACGATATTGCGGGCAGATGGTGAAATAGCCCGCCCGCGCTAGAAATTCGTTATAAAACGGCAGTTTGTCGCCGCTTTGCCAGCTACCGCCATGCAGAAAGATGACGGCGGGCATCGGCGCTTCAGCGTGGCGCGGGTACACCGCATCCAGATACAGCGTGCGGGCGGGGGTATGCGCGTAGGGCACATCAATTAACGTGACAAGATCAGGATTCATGCGTTTAATCTCCATCTGACGGACGCTATATGGCGTATTGACCGACGAAAGCAGACCCTATACAAAACTCTATCAATTTCTTGACGGTAGCTTTAGCTTGGCTAGAGGCCGCTATGGTATCATGGCATTTAGAGACTTTATGTTATTCATACTCTGATACGATTGATATGATTGAAGGTCGTCCCCATGCGAAAGCTCATCAAGCGTACTTTACGGGTTCTCGACGGTACACCGCAAGGGTACGGTGAGGAACCTAGAAAAGGGCAAAGTCTGGTCGAGATGGCGCTCGTCACGCCCATCTTGTTGATTATGCTATTCGGTCTGGTGGAGATTGGCTACTTCGCCCGCAATTACCTCACCCTGCTAGAAGTCACCCGCGCCGGTGCGCGGCGTGGCGCTACGCTTCAGGAAGAATTCAGCCCGCTACAGTGGGAGCGCAACCAGTTGACGCGGCAAGGGTCGTTAGCGCCGGTCATGGACGTTGACGCCCGCTTCCTGTGTGCGGAGGGTAATCAGGTCGCCGGTCTGGATTGCTACACGGCGGAACAGCGCACAGCGCTGATGAACACGCGCAACAACATCCGCAATTGTGGCGAAGTCGCGCGGGGCAATGCCGATGTCGCGCCCGCCGGATTTTTCAATCTGGTGTTGTGCCAGATGCTAGACTCCATGCGCCCGCTAGAGATCAGGCGTAACGGCGTTGACGACATCGTGATTTCCGTTTTCTCCGTATTGATGATTAACAATCGTCCGCGAGACGATGGCGGCGACATCGACCTGCAAAATCAAGACTCTCCGCCCATCCGCCCCGGCGAATTCAGCCAGCAGGGATATATTCCGGTAGTGGTCGGACGCTGGCCGACGGACGCTAATCGCTGTAATGTGTGGCAGAATCCAGCTAACGGCAACGTACATATGTACACGCCGGGCGGCAACACTGAACTGATCTACGAGCGCGATCCCTTCGATTATTTCAACCAGATGGAAGCCGGTAACGGTAATTTCGTCAGTACAGTAGAGTTGTTTGATCCGCAAACCAACACGACGGAAATCTATCCGATTGAGTTGGCAGAGGAGCGCCTGAACCCCGATACCGGCGAGCGCGAATGGCACAGCGTCGGCTTCACGCAGTATCATCACCCGTCACTACAGCGCGGCTTTGTCTATCTGGCACAGCGCGAAATCTCGCCGGTAGAGCGTGACACATCATTAGGCACGCTGGAACTGCGATGCTGGGGGTCTGATCGTGATGTTTACTGGGTGCAAAATCAGTTATTGGGCGGCAACTTCATCTTGAGTCCCGCCGAAATCGCGGAGATGCAAGCGCAATTCAGCGATTTCTGCGTCGAGCCGGACGGTAATCCGTGCGATCAACGGCAATTCGTCCCCAATACCGGCATCGTGCTAGCAGAAATCTTCTGGCAACACGAATTATTGCTGAACATTCCGGTTTTCTCGCCCGTCTACAACTGGCTGGATGACAACCAGACCACGATTCATGTCTGGTCGGCCTTCTCAACGCCGACTGTTGTGCCGCAGGTGCAATATCGCTTTCAGGATGGTCAGGTCATTCAAGGCGTTAACTAAAGCAAAGGTAAGCTGTTTATGTCGATGTTCAAACAATGGGTAAGACACATCGTTAAGCGCGGTCAGGTCGGGCAGTCGATCATCATTCTGGCTTTAGGTATGATCGGCTTGATCGGCTTCGTCGGGCTGACGACGGACGTTTCCATCCTGTTTGTGCGCTATAACAATCTACGCCGCGCCGTAGATAGCGCCGCCATCGCCGCCGCCGGACAGGTACGCCAGACCGGACAGGGCGAATTCAGCGATGTAATCGCCCGCGCCAGCTTATCAGCGCGGCAATTCATCGAATTTCACGGGCTGAATCCGCGTGATGTGTGGGTGGAGATGTGCGAGAACCAACCGCGCCGCGACTTCGACCCGACGCAAGAAGGAATCCAGATGGAGCCGCCCGCCATTGGCGCTTTGCGTGAAGAATACGGCGTGATGATCGCCACACTCAACGCCATGATGGATTCCGGCGAGTCACAGGTCATCATTGATGAAGCACGCGACAATGTACAGGACGCACGGCAAGCCTATATCGACGGCCTGCTGGACTTCGCCAGCGATGAAGGCATGACAATCGAGACGCCCAGCACCGCCTACGATGACGCGCTTCAGGCGTGGGAGTCCGACAACAGCAACGCGAACTGGGCGGCGCTGATGGGCGCGAGCAATACTTACATCGGCCAGTTACGCGAAGAGGTCGATATTTTGGGCGATGATGAAGGCGTATGCTCGCCAGACGTGCGTAAGCTGGTGCGTGTCACCGCGCAGATCGATTCGCCCACCGTGTTCTTACGCTTACTCGGCTGGGAGGACATCACCTTGCAGGCATCGGCCACATCTGAAACGGCGGTGCTGGACGTGGTACTGGTGATGGACGTGTCGGAGTCGATGCTGTTCGAGACCAACTATCAGGACTGGGCGGAAGTCAATCTCGGCATGGGATATGTGCCGCCCTACATCATGGACATCAGCAACGAAACAGCCAGCTATAGCGTCGCCGGTCAACTGGTGCAGGCGGGCTTCTTGCCGATTGACCCCAATAACAGCAGTCGCATCTATCGCTTCGTGATGGATAGCGAACGCGCCGCCAATAATCCGCCGGTGGATGGCTGGTTGTGGGGGACTAACGTCAACGTTGCGGGCGGTGATCCGGACAATATCTCCGGACGTGCCGGGACGTGGTTCGAATGGTTCTGGCTGGAATACATGCTCGGTGAATGGCAACAGACGGTCAACAACCGCCTGAACTTCCTCGCGCCTGATGGTAGCAATGCCGACGGCCTGACGCCAGTCAGCGACCCGCGTGAGCAATACGAAACGGCGCGGGATCGTCCCAGCGCACAGTTCAACGTGCGCTCGTTCGTGCCATCCGGCGTCACAGCACAGCAAGCCAACCACCCGCGCCCCGAATGTCGCGTGCGCTTCTTCCCGTATTCGCAGGTGCTAAACATGACGCAGAACTGGCCGCGCATCGTGGACGATCACGCGGATTCACCGCGCACGATGGCTCAGTTTTACATTGATGAAGGCATGTTGAACGCGGGAAATTGGCCGAATATCAATAACTTCAACAACGAGAACGCCACGCAACCGCGCTGGGGCGGGTTCGTGCCAACGTATAACTTCTACGGGTGCTGTAACGACCCGGCCAGTGGCATTTTCATCAGCGATGGTACATCGGTTTATGTTGACGCCAATACAGGCGACATCATCCCCAACGGCGAATATGTGGTGAATGTCGCTAACGTCGGCGAACCGCCAAGCTATGAACGTCTGGGAAACAGAGTGCCCCGCCGTGAGGACGACACATGGTCTCCTGACTGGAACTTCTCCGATCTGGTGTGCCAGCCATTCAAGCAAGCCCGCGACGCGACGCGCCAGTTCTTGCAACGCATCGACTTCCTGCGCGGTGATCGCGTGGCCTTCGTCACGTTTGACCGTTCCGCGCATCTGATTGACCCGGACTTCGCCGGAACCGGACAGGCGCACATGATCGAGTCCTATGAAGTGGCGGTCAGCACGCTCAACACCGTGATCGGCGTCCGTGCCGAACCGAACTTCTACACATGGGACGAAGACACCGCACGCTGGACAGGCTTCGCGGCGGGCATCGACCCCGAAACCGGCGAATCCATCCCGCTTGATTACGGCACAGCCGGCGAATTTAACGAAAACCTCAACGCGGCGGTCAATTATCCGGTGCTGGAAAACTGTTTCATCCAGAACGCGCTGTTGCGTTACCCGCACAGCATCTACGCGACGCGCAACGTCCCTCCCCCCGCCGATCAATTCGCTAGCGGTATCCCGCGCTCGGTAGCTCTGCCGAGTTCCTTTATCACCACCCGACAGGCGGCGGAAGATCACTTCGACGTGCCGGGCTATCGCGTCGGCGACGCGGCGATGTTGCGTAACATCAACCCGCCGTATGGCTCACCGGAATGGCAAACACAACTAGCCAACCTCAATCTGTCTGATCGCTTCGCGTCGCCTGATACGACGCTACAGAGCAGTTATGAACGTCATGGCATGTGTAACGGTGGCAACATCGGCGCGGCCTTGCGTGAGGCCAGTAGCGCGTTGAACGACCCGCGCACCAGTCGGCGCGATGGTTCGGTATGGATCATCATTGTGCTGAGCGATGGCTCGGCTGGCCGTAGCGACGCGGTACGCAGTCAGGGTAGCAAAATACGCGCCTATGATCCGTACTTTGAAATCGAGAGCTTCGACTTCCGTCAGCGCCTCGCGGCGGGACTCGACGCAGAACTCGGCCCGTGGGAAAACCGCACAGACCCCGCACAGGTACGACAGGTCCTGCTCGATACCGACCGCGACATGGGCGGCTACACCAATCTATTCGGCAGTTCGCCCGGCGAATATGGGGCGTATGGCCTGTGCCCGTATGGGTTCATCGGGCCGGGCGGCCCCGCCCGCATCGGCAATCTCGTCACCGGTGATCCGAGCGCGTTCCCGTGGTGTTCCAAACCTGACCCGTTCGCCCGTCATTTCTGCATTGATGATGGTCGCGCCGTCGGTTACTCGATCAGCAACCCCAACGAAATCGGGCTAGACCCCGCGCCGAACAGCTTCGGCCCCGGCTTCCAGCCCAACGCGATTGACCGCGATTATCGCCCGTTGATCGCCGATAGCATGGATCAATACAACAATCAGGGTAGCCCGCCGCGCTACGTGCGCCCGATGCCGCCTGATTACCCGTTCAATGAATCGCAGTGGATCGCCGACGAAAACGAGCGTCTGGGCAACTTCTTTGAAGTAGACATCGGCGACTATAACGACCCGAACAACCCGTGCGATCCGCTATACGATCCGTTCGACTATGCGCGGGACTGGGCGGACTATATCGCCGGTGTGGACGAAGACGAATCCAGCACCGCCCAATTGCCGATCATCTTCACTATCGGCTTCGGGTTGAACTTCAATCTGGGCGATGGTTCGTGTGCGGCCAACATCCGCGACTGTCTAGGCGAAGAACTGCTACGCTATATCGCCGACGCGGGGGATAACTTCCGCATCGACAACGACGTGCATCGTGACATGCGCCACAACCGCGAACAGTGGCGCAACAATGCCGGTGCGGATTACCCGACGCTCGACGGTTCGATTGACAACGACCCGGATTTCGACTGGGGGCCGAAAGACCCCTGCGAGCCGGACTTCTACGGCGGTGATCCTAGCAAAGAGTTCTGGCGGCCAAACGATCCCGACAACCCGACGACAATCGCCGACCTGCGGACGCGCACACCGGGCGAGAGCTGTGGCAATTACTACAATGCGCCCGGCTTATCGGAGCTACAGCGCGTATTCGATGAGATCGCATCACGCATGTTCACCCGTTTGTCCGGCTGATGGCGTCACGCGACACGTTCTGTAAACCTTTAGAGGTCGGGCACTGTCCGGCCTCGCCAATGAAATTGTGGGAGATAAGCCTATGACTTACGATGACCAGAACCAACGTAGGCACAAAAGAATAGGTCAAACGCTGGTCGAATTCGCCATCACCCTGCCGGTATTGCTCCTGTTGCTATTCGGCACGATTGAATTCGGACGCGCTTTTCAGGCGTGGGTGACGCTGGAAAATGCCGCCCGCGAAGCGGCGCGTTACACCACCACCGGCCAATATGACCGCGACAAGTACGATCTTTTCGGCCTGTTCCCCTGTACTGTTGAGGACTTCGACAACGGCCCCGGCCAGCGCGTCGGCTATACCTTCAACAGCGCGGTGACAGTCCACACACAAGGCGGGCAGATAACGCCGCAAAGCCTGTTCGCCACGTACTACGACGGGCGCAACTGCGACCCGGGCAGTGCCGAACATCTGGAACTGCGGCGCGACATCCTGCGGCTCTCCTCAATCTATGATGTAGCACGGCGTAGCGCGGCAGGTCTGGCGCTAGAGCCGGGCGTACAGGACGGCACGCTGACACCGCTATTCAACCAACTGGCGCATCGCTGGCAGGCGCAAAAGCCGCGTAGCGATCAGGCCGGTTATTTCGATGTGCTGGTGTGTAGTACGCGGGCACAACTGGACACACAATCTAGCGTGATGGATGGCAGATCGCCGTCACGCTTCCACATGGTTTTCGATTCGAGCGACATCCCCAATAATTACACGCACACGTTCGAGCCGCCCTTCTGTATGCTCAACGAAGTGCCGCCGGAAGCGATAGGCGATGCCGAGCCGCGTGTCGATAACGCCGGTATGCCGTGGATTGATGCCGGTGGCCCCGGTGACCGCATCAGCGTGATCGTCACGTTCAACCACCCGTTGATTACGCCGCTATTCGACTTCAGCCACTTCACCATGCAGGCGCGGCGTTCCGGCGTCAACGAGACGTTCCGCACGTCGCGGGCGCTGAACGCGGTGCAGGGTGGCGCACCACAGGCCGCGCTGATCCCCGATCCGCCCAGTGACTTCACGCCGCCGGACGATGATCCGGGCGACGGCACACCGGACGGAACCGACGAGCCGGAGCCAACCGAAGAGACATCTACCGAAGTGCCGCCGCCCACGTTGCCCGATCCGTTCGATTGCGAGCAACTGAACATCAGCGACATCATCTTCACGCAGAACGCGGTAGAGTTCCGCATCGCCAACACCGGCTTCCACAGCGCCACACTGCGCTCGGTTAATCTGGCGTGGCGGCGGCCAAGCGATAAGCCGAATATGATGCTCCGTACCTCCGCGCTCAATAGCGAAGTACACTGGACGGGCTTTCAGGAGACATCTCCCATCCTGATGAGCGATCCGGGTAATTTCAACACGGATGAATTGCGACTGTGGCGGCGTGCCGGACGGCAAGTGCCCGGCTCGCAGATCACCGGACAAAGCGAATCGGTATCGCTGTATCGCGCAACGTTCATCAATGTCGGCGCTAGTCTGGCTTATAACGCGGCGACCAACCCCAACGGGCTGACGCCGGGCGACTTCTCCGACACGCAACTGACGTTCAGCAGTCCGACCAGTCCGGTCACCTGTACCATCACCATCAGCGAAGTCATCCCGCCGCCGGATGAAACGACCGGTACTGCCACCCCAATACCCACGCCGATTGATGACGACTTCGAGCCGGATTGTGCGGCGGATGTCACCGTGAGCTTCAGCACGTTCCAGCGTTTCGGCATCGTGCGTCTGCGCGTGGACAACTACCGCAACGTGCCTTCGCCGTTGATGGGCTTTGATCTGTTCTGGTTCGACCACGACCCCGAGCCGCTCGTATCGGAGTATGACATCCCGAGTCAGGCGCCGGGCGTCACGTCGATAGGCCAGCTACAACTAGAAGAAGTGATCGCCGGGCCGATAGGCGGCAGTGGCGCGTTTGATAGCGCCAGCGCTGTACCGGTATGGCGCGGGCCAGATGATACCTCACGCACGACTTACATCCCCGGTCAGGGTGGTGAAGGGACGTGGCTTCGTAACTACGAAGTACCGGCCATGAGTTCCGCCTATATCTACCTGAATTTCTCCGGCACGTCGCTCCGGCTGGATGAGGCTTTCGATATGGAAGCGTGGATGTTTAGCGGCGAATTCTGGTTCGAGTGTTTGCTACCGAATGGCGAAGGCTACTACGGCAACGGGCTAATCCCCAACGGACGCACGCCGTTCGGTGAACCGCCGCCGCCACCCACCCCGCCGCCTGATCCGGGCATTATCGTGCGACATGGTAACAACAACATCGCCAACGGCGGCTCGACAACGCTACCGCAGACCGTCGTCGGTATCGGCGTGACGCGCACCTTGGGCGTGATTAGCAATGGCGGTGCACCGCTACAGCTAACCGGCAACCCGCGTGTGGCGGTAGAGGGTAGCGGCGTGAGCATCACCAGACAGCCGAGTAACGTCATCAATCCGGGCGCTCGCTCTGACTTCGACGTGCGCTGTGATGCCGACAGAAGCGAAGATTACAGCGCCGACATCTTAATACCGAATAACACGTCGGACAATAACCCGTACCGCATCACGGTCAACTGCCGCGTGAAAGAGCCAGCACCCGATCTCGAAGTGCGGCGTAGCAACGGTTCGACGGTCATCCCGCACAATACCGGCTCGTTCAACTTCGGTACGCGCAATGTCGGTTCGTCCGCTCGGCACGACTTCCGCATCTACAGCATCGGCGACGGCCCGGTTGACATCAACAATATCACCATCGACGGCGCGGGCTTCTCGATACGCGACAACGACCATCAAGCCGGAGTAGTTCAGGAAGGCGATTGGAAGCGGCTACGCATACGCTGTGACGCGACAACCGTCGGCGAGTATACCGCGACGGTGAGCATACCGAATAACTCGGTCAATAGCAGTAAGAATCCGTACACATTCACCGTGAGCTGTAATGTCATCCCACAACCGACGCCGGTGGTACCGACGCCAGACCCAACACCCGATCCTGACCCCGATCCAGAACCTGATCCGGAATACTGCGATCAGTTCCCGGATGATCCGGCCTGTGTCGGCGGTGAGCAGGGCGGCTCCGGTTAATCATCGGGTAGCGCATGTGATGCTGTGCGCCGCACCATAATCAGATAAGACGAGAACCCGATCACAGTGATCGGGTTCTTTTTTGTACGTCTGGTTCTTCGCTGTGGATTTACCGTGCGATCAAACGTCGATGTTCGCCCGCCTCAGCTTGGATTCGATGACGTATTGCGTCTGCTTGAAGGAGTCTTCCAGATATGGGAAGCCTAGCCAACCGGTCATCGCGCCGAACACCGCGCCGGTCAGCACGCGGAATGACGGGCCAGTTTCGCGCACCGGCCACCACTCAAACGGCGGATAGCTGAGTAGCTGGCTGAAGCCGTCTATGCCAATCGGCCCCAATCCCAGAAACACGTACAACCACAACGGCACCGGGCGCAATCGTCGGCGCACAGCCGGTATCGCATACACCAGCCCTACCGCCAGCAATGCGCCATAGATGAAGATGTCCCGCGCACACAACGTCATCTTATAGCCCATCTGCTCGTTACCATAAAAGCGCCGCCCCGCGTTGAGGATGTCCACGTTAAAAGCGTAGATGTCCAGACCGGCGAATTCCGGCAGATCAGCCGCGAAGTCTTCAAACGGGCGCAAGCTGGTGTTCGGCACGTTAAAGCGCGGATAGGCGACCTGTTCACCGTACAGGAACAGCGAACGGAACGGCAGTTGATGACAGAATGGCGTGTAGATCGTGTAGATGACGCGGGCGGGACCTTCGATACCCAGTCGCATCAACGTTGGCGCGGCGATGGGAAGCATGACGTAAATCGATAGCACCGTCAGCGCGATGCGTAGCCAATTTCGCGCCAGTCGCAACACAAAAATATTGGCACGCAGGGCAAAGCGTTTATCATTGCTCATGTTTAGTCTACTCTTCCGGTCAATGAGGTTGTTTGACGTTCGTTCGGATAGTTCAGTCGATCAGGCCGCGTGCTAGCGCCAGCGCCGCGTCGCGGGTGCTGACTTCGCCGGTGACTTGCGCCTCGCGGATGACATCCAGCAATTGGCCGATCTGCTTGCCGGGCGCCAGCGCCAGCGCCTCGATCAAGTCCGCGCCACTGAGCAGTGGCGGCGGCGCGACGATCTCTTCGTAGCGCTCATAATACGCGAACAGCAACACGCGCAGGCGTTCCAGCAATGCGATCCACTCATCCTGATCGAGTTCGACGCCCTGCTCGGCCAGATGCGCCGCCATCGCCAGCAGACACAAATCGACGCCGACCTCACCGTAGCGATGCCAGAAGCGATGCACGGACAGGTCATCAACCGGCGTTTGAAGCGGCTGACGATACGCACCCACCAACAGCCGCAAGCGGCGGATTTCATCGGCGCTAAGGCGCAACGCCCGCGCCCGTCGCCCGATCATCTCCACCGCGTCTAACTCGGTGTGCGGGGTGGCGGTCAGGTAATACAGCGCGGCGAAACTCAGCAGGGCGGCATGGGAACGGTCATCCGGCCACATAGCGGTGATGTGCGCCTGTAATTTCGGGCGGAAATAATCCAGCGCCATGACCATCATGCCCAGATCAAACACGGAAGCGGTCAGGTCGGTGCGCTGGGGGCTGATCGTCTTGAGGATGGCTTGCATCTTATCCAGCGCGAACAGCGTCGCGTCCCACATATCGCCGCCGGTGGGCGACGGCACATCGCGCAACGGGAACAATTCCGGCACAATGGCCTCCAGCACACCCAGCCGCGACGCCACGCGCAACGCCTGCGACGCACGCGGCAGGCTCAATATCTTGAAGAATTCGTCGCGCAGGCGCTCGGCGGATACCACCGGCAACGACTCGACGGACAGCCGCAGGCCGGCCAGCGTGCGCGGCTCGATGCGGGCGCTGAATTGCACGCTCTGGCGGATGGCACGTAGCACGCGCAGGGGATCATCGCGGAAGGTCGAATCGCTACACTGCCGCAGAACTTTATCGAATAAATCCGTGCCGCCGTCTAGCGGGTCGATAATCTGCGTCAGGTCGCCCTGTAGATGCACCGCTATCGCGTTGAACGTGAAGTCACGCATGGTCAGGTCAGCCAGCAAATCCAGACCGCGAAACGCCGCCACATCCACCACGTAGCGACCATCCGGACGGTCAATCATCGCACGAGCGACGCCGCGCTCGGCGTCCATCACGTACACGTCGCCGTCGAAAGCGTCGGCAATGTGGCGGGCGATCTTGATCGGATTGCCCAGCGTGGCAAAATCCAGATCATGCACGGGACGTCCCATGTAGGCATCACGCACCGCCCCGCCGACGATATAGACCGGCGCGGAGAACGCAGAGAGCGCTTCTTGTAAGTCATACACCGCATCCGGCCACACTAACGGGCGGCGCGGCGGGCGTGGCGTCATATCGCTCATAGCGGATTCTCCCGTAGCGCGTCCAGATCAACCACGCCGATAAACGGCAGGTTACGGAACTTCTCGTCAAGATCAAGCCCATAGCCGAACACGAAGCGATCTTCAATTTCAAATCCGATGTAGTCTACGGGGATTTCGACTTCGCGGCGCGATTGTTTGTTGAGCAGGGTACACAGGCGCAAGCTGGCCGGAGCGCGAGCGCTGAGCATGGGAAGCACGAAATCCAGCGTATGGCCGCTGTCGATGATGTCTTCCACGATGAGTACGTGTTTTCCGGATAAATTCGCGCTCAAATCCATGTCAATGCGGATGGTCTTTGAGGACTGGCGGGCGCCTTTGCCATAGCTGGATACCGCCATGAAGTCAATCTCGTGCGGTACGTCGATATGGCGCGTCAAATCCGCCAGAAACATCACGCCGCCTTTTAACACGCAGATCAAGATGAGGTCACGACAACCGGCATAATCTTCCGAGATAGCCGCGCCTAACTGCGCGATACGCGCCTGTAGGCTTTCCTCATCAATCAGCACTTCTTTTAGATACGGTTGGTAGTGTCTGGACATATGTTTTTCTCCCGATTGCGTCGATTATAACATCTGTCCAGCAGGAGTTCATCGGAAAAGTACCTGCACGATCAAACGACCCAGCACCAGTTCGTCGCCTTTGTGGAAGGGACACGGGTGGCCGGATGGTAGGCGGTTGCCGTTGATGAACGTGCCGTTGGTGCTGTCCATATCGGTGATGAACACCACGCCATCGCCCAGTTGCAGGGTGCAATGCTCGCGGGAGACACCGCGATCAACCGCGCCGTATTCGGTCAAATCGACATCAACACGCCCGCGCCCAGTGGAGTCAAGGCGTCCTAAAATCAGCTTTTGCTCCGGCGCTAACTGGACAGTTTCCACCGTACCGCGTATCAACAACACGATCTCGCGTTTGCCCTGTGGCGAATCAGCATAACGGCGAAAATTGCGCGTCCGTTCATTGTGCAGGGAGTTCAATGAATCGGTGGAGAGGATTGCGGTATCCTTGTCGCGCTTCTTCTTATCGGATTGTGATGTCATCTCATCATCCTCTTGATCGTCTTATGGTTTGCGATAACATACGATGCCGGCCGACACAGTGAAAATCATGGATTGCCGCATTCCCCCTTGATGCCCCGTATTGTATCATGAATTAGGGCGTGTTAAGCCGGATTTTATAAATTTTTAGGCTGACAACCGTAAAAAACACGTTGTCATGCCGTACAGTCTAAGGATAAATATAATGCCTTCTACGCAGATTAGCAAATCACAGGCGCGGACTCATATCCGTGCGACATTTTCGCCCGAACATATATTAGAAGGCGCGGTGGGCACGACGGCGGGCGAATTCCTTGAGGCGGCAGATGGTGATCTGGAATACGCCGCGCCGATCATGGGGGCGATTATCGACGGGCAATTGCGCGAGTTAGATTATCCGATCAAGCGTGATGTGAACATCGCGCCGGTTCTGCTGGATACCAGCGACGGCGGGCGCATCTACCGGCGCTCGCTGGTCTTCTTGATGGTGACGGCGGCGGATAAAGTCTGGCCGGGTACACAAATCAGCGTGCGCTATGCTGTGCCGGATGGCGGCTTTTATTGCACACGGTTGAACGCGCCGCCCTTCAATCCGCAGGATTTAGGCCGCCTTGAGGCGCACATGCGCGAGATCGTCTCAGCCGATGCGCCGATCACCAAGCGCGAAGCCTCGCTGGAAGAAATACGCGCCCTATTCGCCGCCCGCGACGAACAGGACAAGGTGCGCCTGCTAGAACAGCGCGAACGCCCGTCGCTGATGCTGTATGAACTGCTGGGGCGCGAAGATACCTACTACGGCTATATGCTCCCTTCCACCGGCGCGTTAAAGCATTTTCGCCTGATCTGGACGCCGACCGGCTTCATCCTGCAATATCCGCGCAAGGACGCGCCGGGCATCCTGCGCCCCATCCGCGCTTACGATAAGCTGGGGCGCGTGTTCAGTCAGGCGGACGAGTGGCTATTACGCATGGGCATAGAGGACGTGGGGCGGCTGAATCGGCTGGTCGGGGAGGAGAAGCGGCTCAACGAGATTATGCTGGTGGCGGAAGCCCTGCACGAGCAGAACATCGCCAACATCGCCGGGGAGATCGAACGACGCCATCAGAGTGAAGGCACGCGGCTGGTGTTGATCGCCGGGCCGTCGTCGTCAGGCAAGACCACATTTTCTAAGCGGCTGGCGATTCAGTTGTTGGCGCATGGCCTGCGCCCGTTCACGCTGGAACTGGATAATTACTTCGTGGATCGTAAGTTCACGCCGCTTGATGAGGACGGCAACTATAACTTTGAAGCGCTAGAGGCGATCAACCTCAGCCTGTTCAACCAGCATTTACAGGCATTGACCGCCGGTGAGGAAGTGATCCTGCCGCGCTTCGACTTCCTGACCGGCCAGAGCGTCCCGGATCGGGCGGCACGGCTCAGCGAAAATCAAATTCTGGTCGTGGAGGGCATTCACGGGCTAAATCCCAATCTTGTGCCGGATGTCAAGCGTAATGTGATTCATCGCGTGTACGTCTCCGCGCTGACGCAACTCAACATTGACAACCATAACCGCGTGCCGACAACCGATGTACGCCTGTTGCGGCGCATCGTGCGCGATGCGCGGACACGCGGCTACACCGCGACGGACACACTAGAGCGCTGGTCGAGCGTGCGGCGCGGCGAACGGCGCAACATCTTCCCGTATCAGGAAAACGCGGACAGCATGTTTGATAGCGCGTTGGTGTATGAACTGGCCGCGCTGAGGCCGATGGTGGAATCCCTGCTGTTGCAGGTCAAGCGCGATATTCCAGCCCACATCGAAGCCAAGCGCCTGCTATCATTCCTGACGTGGGTGCGCCCACTCGCGCCGCACCATCTCGGATTGATCCCCGATACATCGCTACTGCGCGAATTCATCGGCGGATCAATCCTCAAAGACTATCACCCGACATCGCCGGGCGAAAAGCTGGACTAAATCGGCTTAAGGCCGGCTTCGATTTGCTCGCGGCGCGGCTCCAAAAACGGGGGCAAGGCCAGACTTTGCCCCAGCTCTTCCGGCGATTCATCCACCGCGAAGCCGGGTTCATCCGTCGCCAGTTCAATCAAGATACCGTTCGAGATGCGGAAATACAGCGAACGGAAGTAATAACGATTGACGACGCCGGAACTCGGCACGCCCATTTTGCCGACGCGATCCACCCATGCCGCCTGCTCCGCATCATCGCGCAAGCGGAAGGCGATATGATGCACGCCGCCCGCGCCTAACCGTGCGATGGGCTGGCCCGGCTGTTCGATGACGTGTAGCTCCTTACCCGCGCCGCCGCCGTCCATCGTGTAGATGGTCACTGTCTCGTCGGGATTATCAAGGCTGGGGTACTGGTCGGCACGTTGCAGGTTCATCAGTTGAATCAGGAACGGCTCCAATACGTCCAGCTTGGGCACGGAGAGCGTCGCCGCGAAGAATCCGCGCAAGGCATATTCAGCCGGAACGCCCGCGCCTTCCCACGCTTCGCCCTCCCATGCTTCGCCGCCATCATCGACTAGCGTCATGCGCTGGCCTTCGGCGTCCTCAAAGCGCAAAATATCGCGTCCGGCGAAGGACTCGATGCCGTGATGCGCCACGCCCAACTCATCGAAGCGCCCCGCCCAATAGTCGAGCGCCGCCCGCCCGTTAACGCGGAACTGCGTATTGACGATGCTATCCGTGCCGCGCCGTTCTTTTATCACCTGCGGCCAGTCGAAGAACGTCATATCCGTGCCCGGCGTGCCGACTCTATCCGCGTAAAACAGATGATAGGCGCTAACATCATCCTGATTCACCGTTTTCTTGACCAGACGCAAGCCGAGCGTCTCCGTGTAGAATTTCAAGTTATCGCCGATGTATTTGGTGACGGCGGTCACATGATGTAATCCGTGTAATTGCATGTCGGTCTCTCTCCTCATTCAAATTGTCAGGGTATGCCCATACCCGTTACGTATAGACGATGTTACCATAGCGATTCGTTACTTCTTTGTTGTTCGCAATGGAATAGATTCATCATGCACATAAAAAGATTTATACTGACTCTCACATTGGCTGGAGCATTGCTATTGATCGCCTTCGTCGGTGGCGCCATCGCTGAGGAGCAAACCGACGACACGACGATCATCACGCAGACCATCGCAAGCGGACTGGATAACCCGCGTGGCGTGGCGGTCATGCCCGATGGCCGCCTGCTGGTGGCGGAAGCAGGCGACGGGAGCGCCCGCCCGCGCAACGGACGCGGCACAATTCGCGTTTTCAGCGATAGCAACGGCGACGGCTACTTCGACCAGCGCGATATGGCGTTTTGTTGCGTGGGCAACTACAACGCGCTGACCGAGTTCGGCACCGGACAGGATGAAGTCGGCGGGTTGGGCGATTTGATCTTGCTGGATGATGGCCGCGTATTCTTCACACAGGACGACCCCGCGATGGGATATGTCGCCGATGGACGGCCACGCGGTATCGCGTTGATGGGCTTGACGCCTGAGCCGGAATGGGCGCGTTATGAGGTCGCCGTCCGCAATGCCACCATGAACGCGCTGGTATACGATCCTGATGACGATCTGCTGTACGTGGCGGAAAGCGGGCTGAACCGCGTGAGCGCGGTGACGATAGACGGCGAAGTGACCGGCATCGCGGTGTTTGAAGCGCTGGAAGATGGGCAGGAATCCGTACCGGCGGGGCTGGCGCGTGACCCGCGCAACGGTGATCTACTGGTCGCGCTGTTTTCCGGCCAGAACCGCGACTATTACGGCTCGGTGATCGCCTACATGCCGGAAGCCGCCCGCATCATCCGCCTGAATCCGCAGAGCGGCGAATGGCGCGTCGAAATCGGCGGGCTGACGACGGCTGTCGATGTCGATATTGACGGGGCGGGCAATATCTACACGGTGGAGATGACGACGGGCTGGCCTGCCGCCGTGATGCCGCGCAACTTCCCGCTAATGGACACGGAAGCGCCGCCGGATGCGGGCGGGTATCCGCGCTTTAGCGGGCGCGTGACGATGTATCCGGCGGATGGCGGTGATCCGGTGGTGCTGGCTGATGGGCTGGACGCGCCGAGTAACATCACCTATCACGACGGGGCGCTGTATGTCTCCGTCGGGCAGGGCACGCCCGGACGCCCGATCATCGGGCCGGATGGCCGCACGCGCATCACCGGCTCTATCCTGCGGATTAGCGGCTTCACCGATTAGCGCTCGGCGCGGGTGAGATCGTCAAATGTCTCACGCTGGCGGGCGATGTGCCATGTCGTCCCGTCAGCGTTGACCATCACTTCCGGCGGACGTGGCCGCGCATTATAGTTACTCGCCATCACCATGCCATAAGCGCCCGCCGTGCAGATCGCCAGCAAGTCACCGGCAGAAACCGGCGGCAAGGCGACATCATGGCCGAGCGTGTCCGTCGTCTCGCACACCGGGCCGACCACCTGCACGATGACAGGCGCAGAATCGGAGCGCCGAACCGGTAGAATTTGGTGGCGGGCGTGGTAAAGCGCCGGGCGCATCAACTCCGCCATACTGCCATCGGTGATGACGAACGTCCGCCCGCCCTGATGCTTGACGTATAGCACGCGCACCAGCAGAACACCCGCCGACGCCGCAATCGCCCGCCCCGGCTCCAGCAGGACATCATAGCCGCGCAGATGCGGCGCGAGCGCCGCGCCGAAGCCGTCCCAATCCGGCGCGGGATCGTCTGGCGTGTAACGCACCGCCAGCCCGCCGCCGATGTTGACGGTGCGGATGAACGGGTAAGGCCGAATCAGATCGAGCGCGTGTTGAATCGCCCGCACCGTCGCTGAAACATCGCGCAATTGACTGCCGATATGCACATGGATTCCGGCGAAGTCCAGCGACGGATACGAGTGCGTCGTCGCCAGAATCTCGCGGATGGTATCGGCCAGCAGGCCGAACTTCGCGCCGCTATGTCCGGTGGCGATGTGCGGGTCGGTGTCGGCGGTCACATCCGGATTGAGGCGCAACGCGACGCGAGAGCGCACACCCCGCGCCTCTGCCATGCTATTGATGATCCGCAGTTCTTCGACGTTTTCCACGTTGAACCAGCCGACGCCGTGCGCCACCGCATAGTCGATTTCATCCGGCGTCTTGCCGACACCGGCGAATACCACCCGCGACGGCGCGACACCGGCTAGCAATGCGCGGTGAATCTCGCCCGCGCTGACCGCATCAATCCCCGCGCCCGCGTCGATCAGCACGCGCAAAACGCTGAGGTTGGCGTTGGCCTTCGCGCTGTAATGTATCTGCGGGCGGGATTCCGCGAAAGCCGCCCGCACCCGCGCCAGATTATCCAGCAAGGCGCGAGCGCTATACACATACGCGGGCGTACCTACCGCCGCACAGATCGCGCTCAGCCGCACCGCAGAAACCGCTAATTCGTCGCCTATGTATCGCGCCGCATCCGTTTGCATGTCGTCTGGTATCCGTTCCCCGAAAACAAAAAAGACCGGTGCTCATTATAAGCTACCGGTCTATTGTGCGGGGAGGACAGGATTCGAACCTGCGGTTCGGCATTACCCGAACAACCGCTTAGCAGGCGGCCCCAATCAACCACTCTGGCACCTCCCCCTATCTTATTGTGTTGTGCGGAAGGAGTGGGATTCGAACCCACGGTGACGCAGGACGCCACGCTGGTTTTCAAGACCAGTGCCTTAAACCACTCGGCCATCCTTCCATGTGGCCGCATGTTGATGCGCCGTAGTGTAGCACAGCGGCCTATGCAGGTCAATAATGCGTTTGCCGGAGGCGGTATATTTCAGGTTATTGTCAATGGTGCGGGCGCAATACATACCGCCGCTACTGATAAATCCGCGTGAAAAGCCCTATAATAGAGAGGTATCAAATGAGCAATGGCAATATCTGTTTTGGGATACACAACACAAGGAGAAAAATTTCATGAAGTATATACGCGCCGCGCTAATCGCCGCCTTGCTTCTGCTGGTTTCGGCGGTCTATGCGCAGGACGAAACGCCGCAACCGATTGATTTTGATGAGGTCGTCACCGGCACGATCACCGACGAGCGCCCGGAAATCCGTTACAGCTTTGAAGTGCCGGAAGATGGCACGTCAATCACAGCCTTGATGAGCGCCGTCAGTGACGATTGGTTTGATCGTTTGGATAGCTTCCTGTATCTACTGGATGCCGACGGCAACGAGATCACCTTTGACGACGACTCCGGCGGCGCGCTGAACGCCTTTCTCGGCCCGCAACGCCTGAACGCGGGCACGTATATCATCGTAGCGACGCGCTGTTGCTTCGGCGGCGGCCACAGTCAGGGGGAGTTCGAGCTAGTCGTGCGGGCGGTGGATGTGCCTTCATTGGTCTTGAACGAACCGATCACATTCGAGCTAGACCGCGATAACCCGATTGGCTTCGGCTTCTTCAATTCCAATCAAGCGACGAGCTACTTCGTACGGGCGCGGGTGATTGCGGTTGAAGGCGAAGGCAACTTTCAGGCTAGTGGGCGCGGGCCAATCGGACAATTCTATAGCGGGCGGTACATGCCCGACGGATTCTCCGTAGAGCCGGTGCCGATGGACATCACCGACGGCGCGTATTTCTTCAGCGTGGTGCTGATGCCGGGCACACGCGAAGAGCGCTTCACCGGTAGCCCCGACGGCGCACGCTCCCCCGTCACCGTGCAAATGATAATCGAGCCAGTCGAAGCGCAAGAGATCACGCTGGGCGAGAGCGTCAGCGGCACCCTGACCGCCGATCAGCCGGTTAGCTATTATACGTTCAATGTCGATGAGGCGTCCGCCATCCGTGCAGAACTACGCGGCGGCGGTGACGATGGGCTAGCGATTGAGGGCGTATTTCATGGGCCGGATGGCATGGTTTATAATTCCGGCGCGACTTCGTTCGATGATACATTCTTCATTGATCCGCTAGCCGTCCCGCGTCCCGGCCAGCAACTCATCCTCATCGGTGACATCAGCGACATCCAGCCCGGACAGACATCCAACTACACGCTGACACTGAGCGAATCGCAAACGCCGGTCATCCAACTGGGCGAGACGATTGAAGGCCAGACCAGCGACAGCTACGAGCGAGAAGTGATCTATGCCTTCGATGGCGAAGCCGGACAGACGATCACCGTATCCGGCGCCGGTCTGGGCGATAACATGGCGATCAACGTCGATATTCAACTGCCACGCAATGATACGCTGGAACAGATGGCCGGTGGTAGTCTGCTGGGCGTGTACGGCAATACGCCGAACAACTCGTTCGAGTATACCGTCGTCATACCGGTGACTGGCCGCTACTTCATCCGCATCAATAACGGCGTGTTCAACTTTGACGGGCCGCTATCGGGCGCGTTCACGCTGACCATCGACGCCGCCGACTAATCACGGCGCATCAGCATAAAACAGGCCGGCACGAACCAATCGTGACCGGCCAACTTGCCCCTTCTTTCGTGACGATTGCGGGGGCAAAATATACGGTGAGCGTCTGACGCATAACCGGACAAAAAATCGCCTATGACAGCACAATTTCACATCATCACCGATAGCGCCGCGCATCTATCCAAAGATGACCTAACGATAGCCCCGCATCTGACCATCGTGCCTTATCGCATCGCTGTTGATGACCTGATCTACCGCGAAGGCATCGAGATAACCGGCGATAATTGCGCCGATGTTCTGCGGCACGCCCGCAGTCGCCCGCGTCTGATGTCGCCCACCGTCGCCGACTACGAACGCGCCTTCCGCGCCGCGCTGGAAAACACCGACGCGATCTTGTCCATCCACACCTCACGCGAGATCACCGATAGCTGGAAGAACGCCAGCGAAGCCGCGCACAGCATCGGCCACAAGGGGATCATCGTGCTGGACTCGCGGACGATCTGCGCCGGTCAGGGCGTGCTGGTCAGGGAAGCGCTACAGGCCGCCACACAATGCGACAACATAGACGACATCGTGCGGCGGGTGCGTGGCGCTATCGAGCGCGTGTATTCCGTGTATCACATCGATAGTATTGAGGCGTTACGACATAGTGGCATCCTCAGTGATGCGCACGTCGCACTGGGCGCAATACTGGGTGTCAAGCCGATTCTGGCGGTTGATGATGGTTGTCTGGTGCCTATCGAGAAAGTACGCACGCGCAATCAGGCTATCGAGCGTCTGGTGGAATTCATGGTAGAATTTACCGACATCGTACAAGCGATGATATTGGGGACACGCCCCATCGCAGAAAGTCCCATGCGCCCTCTGCAAAGCCGCCTGCGCGAAGAATTTCCGGCGTGCGCCTTTTCGTTCGTCAGGTATAATCCGTCATTGGCCGCCCTGATCGGCATAGAGGCAACCGGCATCTGCATATTAGAAGCCGAATGGGATGATTCTGCGCCGGACGACGATTTTTAACGCCACGCAACGAGCAAAGGTTAAAGCGATGCCATCTGCAATCGAAACCTTAATAAAGGTTCTGAAGCTAGAACGCGAGAATAACTATAACAACCGTGCCGTGATCGGCGGCATGAAGAAGTACAGCGGCAACTGGCAAAATCAAGCGCACGAGCAGGCCAAAAAGCCGGAACAGCATATTCTGGTCGATGAGCTATATGACCTGATGCAGGGCTATGATGATCTGGACGACATGGAAGCGCGGCATAACACCGTCAGCTACATGATGGATCGCATCACCAAGCGGACGCCCGCGCCGGAGGCTTATCAAGCGCGGCTAGGCCAATACGCCGACGCCAAGCCCGCCAGACCGCGCCGCGAAAAGCGCGAACGCAAACCGAAGGACGCGCCGCCGGACAGACCGCCCCGCGCTCCCCACAACGAACCGGACGACAGCACGCCCGCCGACGGGCGGCTGGACATCCCGCCGGATGCCCCATTAGCGCGTCCGCCGCGCCGCCCACGCAAGGCGCTCGACCCGCAAGAGGCCGCCGACATCCTGCGCGGACTCAATGAGGACGTGAGCAAAATATCCGGCGTCGGTCCGCGCATCACCACCGCGCTGAACAAGCTGGGCATCCACACCATCAACGACTTGCTGTTCACCTTGCCGCGCCGTTACGACGACTATACAAAATTGCTGTATATCTCGCGGCTGACGCCGGACATCACCGCCACCGTGATCGGCACGATCAGCCATTCACAGGTGCGGCCAGACCGCAAAGGGCGGCAGAATCTTTATATCGAGCTAGACGACGGAAGCGGCATCCTGTCGATCACGTTCTTTAGCGGCCACTACCTCAGCAAGCAATTACGCAAGGGTAAGCAGATTGTGGTGCGTGGCAAGACCGGCGTTTACCGTAACCGCGTGCAGATGTCCAACCCTGAATGGGAAGAACTAGACCGCGACGAGCTGAAAAAAGCCGGTATCGTGCCGGTGTATTCACTGACGGAGGGCATGGGAGCGCGGCGTCTGCGCCAACTGATACGCGGCGCGGTGGATTATTGGGCGGATCGCCTGCCCGACTACGTGCCGGAGGCGGTGCTGGAACGGGCGGAACTGGCCGATCTCGGCTGGACGGTCAAGAATTTGCACTTTCCGGCGGGCACGGATCATCTGCGCCACGCCCGCAGGCGCTACGCCTTCGATCAACTGCTGTTGTTGCAACTGGCAATTCTGGCGAACCGCCGCGAGTGGCAATCCGCGCCCGCGCATCCGGTGACGGTTGATGATAGCTGGCTGGCGGATTTCACCGGCGCTTGCTTCCCGTATCCATTGACCGGCGCACAGACACGCGCTATCGCCGACATCCGCGCCGACATCGCCCGCGATATGCCGATGAATCGCCTGCTACAGGGTGATGTCGGCAGTGGCAAGACCGCCGTCGCCGTCACCGCGATGGCGATGGCGGTGGCCGGTGGCAAGCAAGCCGCTTTGATGGCACCGACCGGCATCCTTGCCGAACAACACTATCGCGGCATCGGCCAGACGTTGCAGAACTTCCCGTCGGAGCAGAAGCCGGTGGTCGCCCTGCTGACCAGCAGTTTGACGGCCAGCGAGCGCGACTCGATCTATCGCGGGCTAGCCGATGGCAGTATCGACATCGTGATCGGCACGCACGCGCTGATTCAAAGCGGCGTCAACTTCAAAGAATTAGCCGTCGCCATCATCGACGAGCAACACCGCTTCGGCGTGGAACAGCGCGGCGCGTTGCGCGGCAAAGGCCACAACCCGCATCTGCTGGTGATGACCGCCACGCCCATCCCGCGCACGATGGCGCTCACCATCTACGCCGATCTGGATTTATCGGTCATCGACCAGATGCCGCCCGGACGCACCCCCATCGAGACGCGGGTCGTCTTGCCGAGCGAGCGCGAGCGCATCTATAGCTTCATCAAGAACCAGATCAACAATGGGCGGCAGGCGTTCATCATCCATCCGCTAGTGGAAGCGTCGGACAAGATCGACGCGGCCTCCGCCGTCGAAGCCTATGAGCATCTGTCGCAGGTGTTCTTCCGTCATCGCGTGTGCCTGCTACACGGCAAGATGAAATCCGCCGAGAAAGACGCGATCATGGCGGCGTTCGCGGCGGGCGAATACGATATTATGGTGACGACATCCGTCGCTGAAGTCGGCGTGGACATCCCCAACGCCAGCGTCATCGCCATTGAAGGCGCGAACCGCTTCGGGCTGGCGCAGTTGCACCAGTTTCGCGGGCGCGTCGGGCGCGGTCAGCACGCCTCATATTGTATGCTAATCCCCGACGACGCCACGCCGGAAACGCCGGACTATCTGAAGGCGGTCAAGACATTTGACGATGTGAAGAACCCCGCCCTGCCGGAGAGCGTGCGCCGTCTGCGGGCGATGGAGATGACCAACGACGGTTTTAAGCTGGCGGAAATCGACTGGGAATTGCGCGGGGCGGGCGATCTGGTCGGCACGCGCCAGAGCGGACGCGGGAGCTTGCAGATCGCCGAGATTATGTCGCCGGAATTGGTGGCGCTCGCCCAGCAAGAAGCGCGGACGCTATACGAAGAAGACCGCCACCTGACGAGCGACGATCACCGCTTGCTCAAACAGCGCGTCGATATGTTGTATCAGGACGGCACCGACGTGAGCTAAAAGCGGATGGCGGCGCGGATCGCCCGTGCGATCTCGGCGAATTGCGGTTCGTACACCATATCCAGACGGCGCGGGCGCGGCAGAGTCACCGCCACATCTTCGATGATGCGCCCGGGTCGTCCCGACATGACCAGCACGCGATCCGACAGCAAGACCGCTTCGTGAATGTCGTGCGTCACCATGATGACCGTCTTGGGCGCATCGCGGAGCGTATCCAGCAGATCGAAGCCGACGCGCTCGCGCGTCATGGCGTCCAACGCGCCGAATGGCTCGTCCAGTAGCAAGACATCCGGACGGGCGACCAGCACCCGCCCCAGCGCGGTACGCTGTGCCATCCCGCCGGACAACTCCGACGGGAGCGCCTCCTCAAAGCCTTCTAGCCCCAGCATCGGCAACAGCGCGGCGACACGCGCTTCGCGCTCATGGCGCGGCACGCCAGCCAGCTCTAGCGGCAACGCGATGTTGTCGCGCACCGTGCGCCACGGCATCAGGTTGGCCGATTGAAACATCATCTGCACACGCGGCGACGGCTGGCGCACCGGTTGATCGTCAATGTAGACCGCGCCTTGATTCAGCGATTGCAGACCGGCGAACGCCCGAATCAGCGTGCTTTTGCCGCATCCACTCGGGCCGACCAGCGCGACGAACTGCCCCGCCGCCACCGCCAGCGACGCCGGGCCGAGCGCGTGCAACCCGCCGAAGCGCACCACGACATCGCGCGCGGTCAACCCGGCAGGCATCGCGCTACGCCTCATCTACCGGCAGGAAGTCGGCGGTATAGGCGCGGCTCAGCGCGTCGTCGTCCAGTGGCGCGACCAGATCACCCATCGACTCGATCAAATCACGGGTGAAAGTCCACGCATCCGCCGACATCGTGCCCGGCACTTCCGCGTCCCATAGGTCAATCGTCAACAGGAATACCTCAAATTGCACCAGCGTTTCGGCGTCGTGCGCTTCGCGTAGAGCGTCGGCCATCGCTTCGCGGCTGGCGGCGATGTCGTCACGATCCGGCGATTCGCTCAGGAAATCGGCCTGTGCTTCGGCCAACGCGCTCAGATGGTCGCGCAGGGCGTCGTCTAACGGCAGATCATCCACATACGCGGCACTGCTGAGATAAGCCAGCGCCGGATTGTTGATCGACAGGCGCAACGCCGCGTCAAACGTCTCCACCATCAGCGCCACCCATTCGGGATCGTCGGCGATGGTGACTTCGTTCGTGACCAGCCCATTCGATACGATGTCGCCATAGTCGGAGACGGGAAGCACTGTCACCGCGCTCACGTCGCCGCATTCGCCGCGATCCGCCCGTTGCTGAATCTGGAACGGCTCGTTATTGACGTACACCGCCGCCGCATCCACGCCGCCCGCGCAGATCACATCCGGCGCGGCGAAACCGATGGACTCCAGCCGGATGTCGTCCTCACTCATGCCGCTAACGTTCAGCGCGGCGGTCAGTCCGGCGTAGTTCGCGCCGAAGCGTCCGGGCACGCCGACGCGCAAGCCGGTTAAGTCGGTCATGGTTTGCGCGTCGGTGGTATCGGGGATGACGATGCCGACGGGGAATTGCTGGAACCACTGATACACGTAGACCACCGGACGCCCCGCCGCCCGCGCCATGATGACCTGCTCGCCGCTAGCGATGCCGAACGATAGCGAATTATTCGCCAGCAGATCAACGCCGATATTCTCATCAAGGTACTGTATATCCAGATAGTAGCCGCGCTCACGCAGTAGGCCGTCCATGACGTAAATCGGCGCGAATTGGATATTGGGGATGAACGTCAGGAAGAAATCGACGCGCTCCAGATCGGCGTCGTCGTCCGCCCGCGCCGTGTGGACGGACGCGGGGACGATCAGCATGACAGCCAGCGCCACAGCGATCAAAGCGCGGAAAAAACTTTTGTTGATGATGGTATTCATACGATAAAATCTCCTCAAAGTCGGATGGTAAAAGCTAACGGCCAATTCGCGCCAGAACGCGGCGCTCCAGCAACGTGACCGCGATATACAACAAGCCAGCCATCAGCGCTAAGGCGATAGCGGCCACGAAAACCAGCGGCGTATCATAGCGCTGACGGGCGGTATTCAACAGGAATCCCAGACCGGCATTAGCGGCGATGAACTCCCCGACCACCGCGCCGATGACGGCCAGCGTCGCGCCGGTCTTGAGGCCGGTCAGCAGGACGGGCAGGGCGGCGGGCACTTCCAGCTTGCGGAAGGTCTGCCAGCGCGTCGCGTTGGAGACGCGCATCAAGTCGCGCAGGTCACGCGGGACGCCGCGCACGCCGGTAACGGTATTGAGCAGAATGGGGAAGAATACGATTAAAACGCAGGTGATGATCTTGCTCTCGATGCCACTGCCGAACCAGATCACCAGCAGAGGCGCGTAAGCGACAATCGGCGTCGCCTGAAAGACCACCACTATCGGCGAGATCAACGTTTCCAGAAGCGAGATTTTGGCGATCCAGTAGCCGAGAAAGACGCCAACCGCCGCGCCGATGCTCAGGCCGATCAGCACTTCTTGCAACGTGACGCGGGTATGCCGCCACAGCGTCCCATCCGCCGCCACCGCCTGAAAGCGCTCCGCCACGACGAACGGATGCGGCAACAGGAAGGGCTGTACCCACTGATTTTCGGCGACGATGTACCACGCGCCCAGAATCAAGGCCGGTGTGACGAGGAACAGCAACCGCCGCGCCACGCTCAGAGCCACGCCGCGCAAAGCGGACGCCACGCCCGCGCCATCTTCCGCCGTCAATTGCCGGTCACGTCCGATCACTTCTTGCATGAAAAAACCCCGTTCTACGGTTTGAACGGGGCAGGATGAATCACGGTGAGCGCGTTATAAGCACGCCAAGAGCCGCATACCCGCACGACACATGATCGCACGGTACGCGAATCCGCGCTCTATGCGGGTTACGCATTCGGCGCTTTGTCACCTTCTTCCATCCAGACTTTAACTGTCGGCTCCGGTATCGCACCGGAATCCACCGGCGCACCGGCCACAAGCCGGTACGACTCAACCCACACACGCGAGCGCGACGGGCTGAAACGGGTCGCGGGCTAGTCCATCACGGCCAGAGGCCGCCTGAACATCACCGCCGGTCGGGAATTGCACCCTGCCCCGAAGGTTAAACTGATAAGATTTACAATTCTACGTTACACGAAATCCGGCTAAAAATCAACAGAACGCATAGACCGGAGGCGCATTTCAGATTGTCGGCAAGTATCCAATATCATGGTTAGCGTCGCACACTACGCGCCTACGATTCAATGTGACATGAACGCGGGTGCGAATGTTGTCAACGATGCGACTTGTGCTATGATGAAAGCGGTTGGATAACATGAAAAAGGATTGCCGAGATGCCGGCCAACGTTGATGCGATGGTAAAAGAAGCGATCCGGGCGTATCGTTCCGGACGCACCGAAGAAGCGCGAACATTGCTACTCAAGGCGACGGAGATTGACGAGTCGCACGAACAGGCGTGGATGTGGTTGAGCGCCGTCGTCGATTCCGTCGATGACCAGATCGTTTGTCTGGAAAACGTGCTACTGCTGAACCCCGACAACCAGAACGCCAAGCGCGGATTAGACCGCCTGCGTGCCCAGCAAGCCAAGCAATCCCAGCAAGAACAGGCCAGCCCCTTCACCAGCGCCGATGATAGCGACTGGGGCGGGGCGGATGGCGGCGCGGGTGATTTCATGGCCGGATTGGACATCGGCATCGAAAAGACCAGCCCCTTCAGCGCCGCCCCCGACGATAACGCCGTCGATAGCGATTATCAGACCGGCTATGAGTCCGCGTTTGATGATGCGATTCTCGGCGGTTATGACGCCGACGACTTCGACCCGCTAGGCGATGATTTCGACCCGCTAGCGGACGACGACGCGCCATCTCAACCGGCGTTCAGTGATTCAGCGGCGTCTTCCTCCGATGATTTCGCGGATACTGCCGACTTCATCAGCGCGGACGACTTCGGCGACAGTGAGGAACGCTTCACCGTGCAGGACGACCTCATCACGGAGGATGATTTCCTGCGCGATGACGACGCGGGCGGCGACAGTGAGGAGATCGGCGCGTATCTCGATGATGTCTCGCTGGAAGGTGAGGAAGAACTGGAATCGCTTTTCGACGATGACGCGGGCGGCGGCTACAGCCTGCAAGATGACGACGAGCCGTTCTTCGGTGAAGGCGACGAGAGCGACGACGAAGCAGGCGACATCGACTATTACTTCAACATGATTCCGGCGGACATCCGCCCCACCCGTCCGCCCGGCACCGATGACAGCACGCCGCTTTTGCTGGTGGTGTTTATCATGCTATTGGTCATCGGCAATGTCGGCATGATCGCCCTGTTAATCATGAACATGACAGCCTAGACGGGCGCGGCGCATTATGCTATGATATTCGCCTGTTTGAAGCGACAATTTTATCCCAGAGGAAACGATGGCTAATCATAAATCCGCGTTGAAGCGCATTCGCCAGACCGAAAAGCGCAGACTGCATAACCGCCATTTTCGTAACCGTGTTCGCACGTTCGTCAAGAAGGCGCGGGCACAGATCGCCGCCGGTGACGTTGAGAGCGCACAGGAAGCCACCAAGCTGGCGATCCGCGATCTGGATATGGCCGCCCGCCGTGGCACCATCCACAAGCGCAACGCCGCCCGCCGTAAAAGCCGCCTGATGAAGCATCTGAACCAGTTGCAAGCGGAATAACCGGCCTTCTGGCCGGTTTTTGACTTTTAGCGCGGGTTCTCCTGCGGGATGTCCGCCAGCCGGATCACGTCCGATTGTAGCTGGCCGCATCCGGCGGCGATGTCGATTCCGCGCCGCACACGCACCGTCATCGGCACGCCATAACCGGCCAGTATCTCAATAAAACGCGCCACAACCTGCGGGTCGGATGGCTGGCCGCCATAGCCCGCCGTCGGATTAAGCGGTATCGCGTTCACATGGCACGATAAGCCGCGCAACAGCTTACCGAGCGCGTGCGCGTCCGACTCGGTGTCCGTCTCCCCGTCGATCAACGCCCATTCAAATGTCACGCGGCGTCCGGTCTTTTGCACGTAATAGTGACACGCCTCCAGCAACGCATCCAGATTCCAGCGCTTATTAACCGGCAACAGCGCCCCGCGCCCTTCGTCCTCTGCCGCGTGTAGGCTGATCGCCAGCCGCACCTGCAAGCCCTCATCAGCGAATTGATAGATGCGCGGGACGATGCCCACCGTGCTGACCGTGATATGCCGCGCCCCGATGCCGAGATCACTCATCAGGCGGCGGATAGCTTTCAGCGACTCGTCGTAATTGTGGAACGGCTCGCCCATGCCCATCAGCACCACATTCGATAGGCGCTCGCCCGCCGCTTCTAGCTCCACCGCGAAGCGTACCGCCTGCTCGAAGATTTCCGCCGCGCTCAAATGCCGCACAAAGCCCATCTGCCCTGTCGCGCAAAAGACGCACCCCATCGCACAACCGGCCTGCGTGGAGATGCACGCCGTCCGGCGGTCATCGTCATACGGCATCAGCACGCTTTCAATCGTCTGGCCGTCCGGCAGGCGATACAGCCGCTTGCGCGTGCCGTCGGCGCTGGACTGCTCCACGACGATCTGCAAATTCCCCAACGTCGCCGTCCCGGTCAATCGCTGGCGCAATGAGGCGGGCAGGTTGGTCATCGCGTTGAAATCAGCGACGCGCTGATCGTACATCCATTGCCATATCTGCGTAGCGCGGAACGGTTTTTCGCCCCACGCGACGATCTGCGCGGTCAATTCATCTAACGTCATTTCGTACAGATTTATCATCATTTTATTCCCAATCATAACGATCATCCCCATTGTAGCGCACAACGCGCCCGCACTCACTATGCGATCATCGTGGAATGCGGTAAACTGTGGACATGAATAAACAAAACAGAACTGAATGGATGATCGTTTACGTGACACCCCACCTGACCGACGCGCAGATTGTGGTCGGGCGGCTACAACACGAAGGGATTCCGGCTTTCGTCGATCATATGGCGGGGCGCGGCGCGTTCGGAATCACCATCGGCACATGGGGCGAGGTGCGCGTGCTGGTTCACCCCAACGATTACGAGGTCGCGCTGGACATCTTAGAGCCGGACATCGACGCGCTACCAGAAGGCGACGAGGACGACGACAACATTATTTATTATGACGATTGGAAAAAAGAGGACGATGAATAATACTTTAACCGACATCAAAGGGATTCGCGTCGGCCATGCCACCGACATCGAGATGATTAGCGGATGCACCGTCATCCTGTGCCCGCCGAATACAGTGGCGGGGATCGATCAACGTGGCGGCGCACCGGGCACCCGCGAGACTGACCTGCTCCGCCCGATGCACCTTGTCGAGAACGTACACGCCATCGTGCTATCCGGCGGGAGCGCTCACGGGTTGGCGACGGCGGACGGCGTGATGCGTTATCTGGACGAGCGCGGCATCGGCTATCCGGTGGAGGAGTTCGTCGTGCCTATCGTGCCCGCCGCCATCCTCAACGATCTACGCATCGGCGACGGCACGCGCCGCCCGACTGCTGAGATGGGCTATCAGGCCGCGCAAAGCGCCACCGATGCGCCGGTACAACAGGGCAACATCGGCGCGGGGACGGGATGCCGTGTCGCGCCATTGCTGGGTAACAGTCTGGCGACGAAGGGCGGGCTGGGTTCGGCCAGCATTGATCTAGGCGACGGGCTGATCGTGTCGGCGCTGGTCGCGGTCAATTCGGTAGGCGACATCATCGGCGAAGATGGGGCGATCATCGGCGGGGCACGCAACCCCGAAGGCGGGTTCATCGGCATGATGAACGTGCTACGCGGCATCGCCCGCGAAGAAGCGCCGCCCACCCGCGATAACACCGTGATCGGCGCTATCGCCACCAACGCCCGCCTCAACAAAGAAGCGGTGAACAAAGTGGCGCAGATGGCACAGGACGGCATCGCCCGCGCTGTGCGTCCGGCGCATACCATGTACGACGGCGACACGATCTTCGCGCTAGCAACCGGCGAAATTCCGGCCAACGTCAACGCGATTGGCGCATTCGCCGCCGAAGCGATGGCGCAGGCCATCCGTAACGCGATCTACAACGCGACGACACTCGGCGGCGTGCGCCAGTGGGACGCGCCCTAAGCGCTCAACCGTCGGCGGAGCGCGGCACGAAATAAGCATCATCGGGCAGACGGCTTCCGTCTACAGTCGCGGTCAAGCGCTCGATGGTGCTTTCGTCGTATAGGCCAACCGCCACGCGCAGACAATCCGCCCGCACGCCATCCGGCAGAGCGATCACGCGCTGGTCGCGGATCGGCTGATCGTCCGCCCGCCACACGTTGAACGGGTAGCTATCGCCCAACACGTAGCCGTCAGCTTGCGCCACCAGTTCGCCCTCACACAGCAGATGCGCGAACAGGCGCACCGGCGCGGGCGCATCCAGCCGCCACACGGTACGGAGCGCGACAGCGCCGGAATCGGCGTCTAACGACCACGAAGCGGCGTCTAGCGTGGCCGGAATATCAGGGTAGACCACGCCCGCAGATTCGGCTAAATCCAGCGCCCGCCCACCGGCCACATACGGCCAGAAGCCGCCATCCGCCTCAAAGCGCGTGCCGACCACAACATCCGCAGAACGCAGAATGTCCACGTTCAACGGCTCGCCGTGCGCCACATAGCCGACGCCCTGCGCCGCGATCAACGCCGGATTGACCAGCGCCAGCACCCGCACATCGTCGCGCAATAAGTTGCTGTTCATCCAGATTTGCCCCGCATAATCTAGCGTCGGGTCAGTCCAGATGATGCCCTCACTGCCGAGCAAGAAGCGGCGGTCATCAGCGTTCGGTACGAGATACATCGGCGCGTTAATCAGCGCGAGATCGCCGCGCCAACCGTTAGCTGAGGCCAGCGCGGTCAGCCCATCATTCCAGCGCCCCAGCGCCAGAAAGTCAGCGCGGCGCATCTGCACGAACGTCACGCTGACATAGGCGATCAACGCCACCATGACCAGCGCCAGCCAGCGACGGCGCTCATAGACTTCTGCGATCAGCACGCCCCACAGCAAGCCCGCACCGACGGCGGCCAACAATGACAGGCGCAACTGTCCCAGCACGTAGCCGGGCGGCAAGGCCAGCACCGCCGGTATAATCGCCAGCAGATACCACGCCACGCCGTACAACGCGACGGGGAATAGTCGGCGGCGCGACAGCCGCACGACGGCCAGCACAGCGCCCACCGTGACCGCGCACAGCGCCAGCACCGCCCACACCGGCGCATCACCCGTCGGCCATAGCGGACGAACCAGCGCGATCATCGGATGCGCGATGCCCTGCAACAACGCGGCCAGCGCGGTTAACGGCGCGGCGGAGAGCGTCCGCGCTTCTTCGTTGGGGCTGAACGCGATCCACAGCGCGAGATACAGCACAGCCAGCGCCCACACCGGCCAACTCACGCGGCGGATCAAGCGCCAATCGCGGCGGCTAGCAGAACCGGCGACGATCAGCGCGAGCGGCAGACCAGCGACCAGCATCACGCCGCTTTCGTGGCTGAAGATAGCGACGAACGCCGCGCCCCAGCACAGCACGAGATAGCGGCGTCGCCCGCTATCGTAGAAGCGCAACGCCGCCCACACGCACAGGCACGCGCCGGTCATCAGCAGTAGATGAAACAGCGCGGCCACCATCGCCACCGCCTGATAAGCGAAGGGGAACGCCACCACGAAACAACCGGCCAGCACCCCGGCCAGCCGCAAACGTGATAAGCGATGGGTGATCGCGCCGACCAGCACGCCGATCAGCGCCCACAACAGCACATTCAGCGCGTGCATGGCGAACGCCGGATAACCGGCGGACGCGAACAACAGCCACACATTCAGCGTGAAAGGGCGATAAAACGGGAAGGCGTCGAAGTTCCCCCAGTGGCGCAAGCCATCGGTCTGGCCGAGTATGACGAAATGCGGCGCGTCGTCCAGAAAGAACGGCAAGCGCACCGCGTAAGCGTACAGCGCGATCGCCAGCAAAGCCGGAGTCAGCGCCAGCAGGTAATCAACAAGGCGCGACGCCCGCGCCGGATAGCTTACATCATCCCTCAAAACGATAGCCCACACCCCGCACCGTGATGATGCGTTTGGGGCTGGAGGGATCGTCCTCTATTTTCTCGCGCAACCAGCGAATATGCACATCGACGGTGCGCTTATCGACGAAATAATCGTAGCCCCAAACTTTGGTCAATATCAGATCACGCGATAGCACCGCGCTCCGGTTACGCATCAGTTCGGTCAGCAGATCAAACTCTTTGTTGCTCAGTTTGATCTCTTGATCGCCCTTGAACACGCGGCGTCCGGTCAGGTTCAGCCGCAGATCATTAGCGACTAGCTCATCCTGCTGGATGACCGGACGGCCTTCCACGCGGCGCAAGACCGCCCGCACCCGCGCCAGAAACTCGCCCAGCCCGAACGGTTTGACGATGTAATCATCCGCGCCGCTTTCCAGCCCGACGATCTTATCGACTTCGGTGCCGCGTGCGGTCAACATGATGATCGGAATATGCGTGGTGTTGATGTCGTGGCGCACCATGCGGCAGATGCTCAAGCCATCCAGACCGGGCAACATGATGTCCAGAATAATCAGGTCGGGCACTTCCGCTTTGATCTTCTGCAAGCCGCTTTCGCCTTCATTGGCGGTGAGTACGGAAAACCCCTCAGAGCGCAACTTCTCGGCGATGTTGTGTAATAACGTCTCTTCGTCTTCTACGACCAGAACTTTAACCATGCGGTATCATTCGCCTTTCTCTCGTTCCGCGTCATTATCGCTTAATGATGCTAAAAGTGTGTTAAGCGATTACCGCCGTTTCTTAACGCCGTCTGTTAACGCCGAAACAAGCCATGTAGACGTGACCGGATCAGATGCAAGCTGAACACGCCGACGATCAAAAATAGCTCAATTCCGCTTTCTTCGTAGCGCGGCACATCGCTACACGGACGCTGTTCGAGGAACCAGAACGCCGCCATGTAACTACCGGTTAATATCGCCAGAAAGATCGACGGGGCAACCGCTTTTGATGATTTACCCTTGACCGAGCGCAAGCCACCGGCCATCAGCAGAGGCGCGAGGAACATCCCGATATTCATGAAGAACACCGCATAATCATTCGGGATGAAGACCGCGTTGGCTGGCTGAAAGTTGCAGGTGAAATCATTGACCACCGTCGGCACTTCGACCAGCAATTTAAGCGTCAGCGCCAGACCCATCACGATAAAATTCAACACGGTGATGGGCAATTGCTTATCCGGTATCAAGAACTGGTTGATGAACGCGATGAAGAAAATCATGTACAGCAGAACATCATAGATCAAAGCGCGACCATCACGCGGGCCAAGCGAAGCCAGCAGATCGTCAAAGTTGAAGTTTTCCACCTGCGCCAGCGCGGGCGCGGGGACGATCAAGAACATGAAAGCGAACAATAAAGCTGATAACAAAATAAAACGACGGGACATGATGCGATCACTCCTTAACGTGTCGTGCCGATTCGTCTATGCGCTATCTTAGCGCAATTCCGCGCCTTCTGCACCAACCAACTCATCCAGATGGGCGATTAGTGACGGGGCGCGGTTGACTTGCGGGTAATGCACCGCTTCCATGCCCACCGCCCGCGCCCCGTCGATGTTGTCCTGCCGATCATCAATGAATACCACACCGGCGGGCGATAGATCAGCCCAGTGATCCAGCACCGCACGATAAGCGGCGGGCGCGGGCTTCATCACGCCGATTTCGCCGGAGATCACCAACGGATCGAACAGATCGACAATGCCCAACTGCGCCAGCTTGGGGCGTAACGCCGCGCTATCGTTGCTCAGCAGGCCGACGCGCACGCCGGATTCGCGCCAGCGCCGGATGGCGGCCACGAGATCGGCTTCCAGCACATCGCCCGCGTAGAAATCATCGGCCAACTGCCGCGTTTGTTCCGGTGTGATAGCCAGCTTGTCAGCGACATCCGCCCAATAATCGGCCAGCGTGACCGCGCCGGTCTGCGCCGCGATCCAGCTATCATCGTTATGCACCGCCCGCGCCACCGTCCCGCGTGCCAGACCGAGCGCATCATCCCAGCGCCAGCGCGGGGTGTGGTCGGCGGTGTACATCAACACGTTACCAAAATCGAACAGAATCGCCCGTATCATCGTTCATTCTCCTACCGTTCAGCCCTCTGCGCCCCTCAACGCTTGGCGCGATCACCATTTCAGTTTAACATGATATTGTATCGAACACGCGATCCGGCGCGGTTCGGACAACATCCAACACGCAAAAGGTGAACGCATGAACATCACCCAAAACTGGAATATACGCAACATCCGCCAATTCATCCGTACCCGCCCGCCGGTGCAATACATCAGCGAGCAATGGCACCGCCTGCCCATCGCCACGCGCACGCTTCCCGGCTATATGTGGCAGGCGATCATGAATTTCAAGAGTCACGGGCTGAAAAACGCGGCGGCACTATCTTACTATGCGGTGTTTTCGGTGTTCCCGTTGACGCTCCTGCTGGCGGTGGGCATCAGCGCGGTTGTCGGCCCGGCGGTAGCGCAGGAGCAGATTTATCGCGGGTTGTCGCTGTTCGTGCCGGAGGAGACGCAGGCGCTGAATCTGGTGCAGGAGAGTTTGCAACAGGCGCTGGTGCAGGGCACCGGCTTCGGCATCATCGCGCTGATCGGTCTGATCTGGTCGGCGCTCGGTCTGTTCTCCAACCTGACCTCATCGCTAGATCGCATCTTTCAAGTACCGGCCAGCCGCAACGTCATCAAAGAACGTATACTGGCCTTCATTATGACGGTAGTCTTGATTTTGCTGGTGATCGTCTCTTTCATCACGTCCGGCGTGTTGCGTCTGGTCGATGCCTTCCTGCTGACCAGCCCGAGCATCTGGATTAGCATCGGCGTCTTCTTCCTGCCGTTCGGCCTGAACATGGTCATCTTCATCATGCTGTTTCGCTATGTGCCATCGCGCTATGTGAGCTGGGATGCGGTGTGGCCTGCCGCCATTCTGGGCGCGGTGACGCTGGAATTCGCCAAGTCGCTATTCGCCACATACATCAGTGAACTGGCGAATTATCAGTTCGTTTATGGCAGTATCGCCACCGTCATCGTCTTGATGGTGTGGGCATACCTGACGGCCAGCATCTTCTTGATCTGCGCGGAGATATGCGCCCAGCTTAACCTGTGGCACATCGCCAAGAGCGAGCAAGAGAAGCGCGTGTCGGTTTTCATCCACGCCGAGCTAGACGGCCTGCCGGAGGAAATCCCGCCGCCGATGTGAGCGCCCAAAGCCGGAGAATCAAAACAGCCGATCTACTGACCGGCTGTGTGTTTTTGATGATATGGCCGCGCCCGCGTTATTTGCGGTTACGCTTGGTCGGGCGGGCGTTGAGCGCCTCAGAGATGACATACCGCACCAGACTGCGCTCGTTATGGCGGTGCATCTGCTGGCGCTGACGGTCTAACATCTCTTGTACTGCGAACGCTTGAAAATTCGTCATCACCGTTTGTCCTTTCAGGTGGTTATTTGCGATTTTTGCGGCTTGGCCGTCTGTTGTAAAGACTTTCCAGCGCTTCTAAGATCGTGCGGTTCACGCGCTCGCGCTGTTGGTCCTGTCGTTGGTTTTCCCGTTGCGCATGTTCTAGTTGCGCCTGTAAAAAGTTTCTCTGGTCGTACATCGTATCCCTTTCTTGGCATCTGGCCGGTCTGTGGGCGGGATAAACTCTCGCTCGTTAGCACACGCCGCACCCTAAACAAAAACCGCAGGCGGATGTCCTGCGGCTGTCAAAGCGTGCGGCACGGAGGTCACACAATTTCAACAGCGAACAGGCGTCATCACAGTCATTGGCCGCTCGGTGACGGCGGTATCATGCCGATCATACGGTGCTGAGTCCACGCTTTTCGCCCTTTCATAATAGTCTTTAATCGTTCAAAATGGGTCACACAAGACCACTTGTGCAACATACCTAAACAGTATCATACCTTTTGCCCAACTGTCAATGAGGCCAACATTAAAGATTGTTTAAGGCAGTCTTTTACGCCGTTTGCATGGCGCAATCGGGCGCAATCCAGCGTGCTACGCCCGCCGCATTGCTGATTCAAAACCGCCCCGCTTTTCATCCGCCGCACTTTACAGCAGGTGATGCTTTGCGGTTGAATAGAGATAGTTTTCTTAGATGATTATAAAGTGGGGATTATTCAATATGCCAGCAAGTATTAAGATCGCACCGTCTATACTGTCCGCCGATTTCACCCGATTAGGCGATGACATCCGCGCTTTGGAGGCGGCGCGGGCGGATTGGATTCACATTGACGTGATGGACGGGCGCTTTGTGCCCAATATTACGATGGGGCCGCTAATCGTGGCGGCGGTCAAGCGCATCACCACCCTGCCGCTAGACGTGCATCTGATGATCGTCCAGCCTGACGCCCATATCGTCGCCTTCGCCGACGCCGGAGCGGATCGCATCACCGTGCATCTTGAAGCGGACACCAACCTGCACCGTACGATCTCCGCCATCCGCGAAGCCGGTTGTTCCGCCGGGGTCGCGGTCAATCCGCACACGCCCGCAATCGCGCTAGAAGCCATCCTGCCCTATGTCGATATGGTCACGGTGATGACCGTCAACCCGGGCTTCGGCGGGCAGGCGTTGATCGCCGGTATGTGGGAGAAAGTCCGCGCCTTGCGCCGCATGACCGATGTGCTGGGCGTCCACATCGACATTCAAGTAGATGGCGGCATCAACGCGGATAACGCACAGATGGCGGTCAACGCGGGGGCGAATGTGCTGGTCGCCGGTTCAAGCGTGTTCAAGCATCCGGACGGCATCGCGGGCGGCGTGGAAGCATTGCGCGACGCGCTAATCTAACGGCGGCGGGCGACGAACCGGCGCGACCTGCTCCAGCGCATAACCGGCAGAGATCAGGAAGGCGTCGTCTAGCCAATCGCCCATCAACGTGACGCCTAGCGGCTCGCCGTCCGCACGATAGCCCGCCGGAATATTGAGCGCTGGCGTGCCCGCCGACGCATAGACCGCCGTCGAGTAGTTGCTGAGGTCGATCAACAGGCGGGCGTCATTGTCGGCTAACGCCGCGCCGATGATGTCGCGGGTCACTGCCCGATTATGCGCGACGTTCTCCGCGTAGTGCGCCGCCATCGTCGGGTTGATCTCGAATTGCAAGCTGGCTTCCAGAATAGATTGACCGTGTGGGGCGCGATTGGTGGCGTCCGCCGCGTTGAACGCGACGACATCGGCCAGCGTGCGCTGTGGCGCGTCCACCGCCCGCAGGTAATCGTTCACGCCGCTATGGAATCCGTAGAACAGGACGCGGAACATATCCACCGGATACGGCAACGGCGCGATCTCGACGACTTCCGCGCCCGCCATCCGCAACCGTTCGATCACGTCCTGACGGATGGCGTCGTCGCCGTCGCGGTACGGCTCATCGTAGGCCACCATCGCCACGCGCACGCCGCGCAGGGCGTCCGCATCCAGCACATCGGCGAAGCGCACATCAAATAGCGGCGCGACATCGGACGACGCCGGATCGTCAGGGTCATCAGCCGCCAGCACATCCAGCAGATGAGCGAGATCGGTCATGTTACGCGCCATCGGCCCGGCGCTATCCTGTGCCGACGAGATCGGGATGATATGATCGCGGCTGACGAGTCCGATACTGGGCTTGAAAGTGGCGACGCTGTTCTGCGACGCCGGATAGGTCAAACTGCCGGATGTCTCCGTGCCGACGCTGACCATCGCCAGATTCAGCGCGACGGACACCGCACTGCCGGAACTCGATCCGCCGACATCAAAGCGCCCGTAGGCGTTGCGCGTCTGGCCGCCTAGCACGCTGAATCCATTGGCCGATGCAAACGTCATGAAGTTCGCCCACTCGCTGAGGTTGTTCTTGCCCAGAATGACCGCGCCCGCCTCCCGCAGACGCGCCACGATGAACGCATCACGCCCCGCGTAACTATCGGCCAGCGCCAGCGCTCCGGCGGAGGTCGGCATATCGTCGCCGGTGCCGATGTTGTCTTTGAGCAAAACCGGAATCCCGTGCATCACGTTGAGCGCGGCGTCGGCTGTCTCGCGCTCGGCATCCGCCCGCGCCGCCATTTCCAGCGCGGACGGGTTCACGCGCAACACGCTATTGTAGCGGTCAACGTCTAATGCGCGGATGCGATGCAGGTAATACAGCGTCAAATCAACCGACGACAACGCGCCGGAAGCGAAATGCGCGGCGATCTGCGGCACGGTGGCATCCGCGACCAGCGCCTCCACCCGCGCCAGCCACGCCGCGTCCAGCGCGTCTAATTGCGCGGCGAACGGCGCGAAATCCGGCGTGATCTTGCCGCTATAGTTCAGGTCACGATATTGGCGTTCAATCTGCGTCTGCACGATGTCATCTCCTATGAAGTCGGCAACGTCGGCGCGTGCTACCAGCAATGCGAGCAGGCAACCAGCCAACATGAACAAATGGCGATATAGACGTAAAATCATGTTAGGAAAAGTTTAAGAAACCGTCACTCTTAACAAAACGAAAATCATCCAATGGTAGCATGGGGCGCTATTCACCTGACGCTCGTTGTTACGACTAAGCGGGGTTCAACGCCCATGATTATACTATTATTTTTATTTGGCACGATCATCGCCGGACTCGGCATCTATACATTGGTCTTGCGCCTCGCCCTGCGCGATGCGATAACCGATTATAACGTACAAAAGGCCCGAGATGCTAAGACCATTGAGCGCCTGCGCGAACGCATCCGCGATCTTGAGGCCACCACCGAGAATTACAACTACAACAAAGCGCTCATGCTGACGCTGGCAAACATCAGCTACGACGCGACGCTGATCGTCAACGCGGATTACAAAGTCGTCGCCATCAGCGACATCGCCGAAGCGCTGTTCCAGCATCCTGCCCCTCTGCACGCGCATCTGATGGACGTGACCAACCTGCCGGAACTGGAAATGATCGTCGATGATGCGCTGGCGAACGAAGAAGAAGAACTTGAAGATCAGATCAATGTGCGCGATCGCACGTATCGCGTGCGGACGAAAGTTTTCCGGCGCGATGGCTACCACCTGATCGGCCTCGCCTTGCGCGACATCACACAACTGGTCAGGCTGAACCGCGCCCGCCGCGATATGGTCGCCAACATCAGCCACGAGCTACGCACGCCGATTTCCAACATCCGGCTGACTATCGACGGCGTATTCCACGAGCAGGACAAGCCCAAGCGCAAAGACAGCATTCAGTCGTTGCGCGACATCGCCCGCGAAACGGATAATCTGCTGTGGCTGGTGCAGGAGATGAGCGACCTCTCCATGATCGAATCCGGACAGGCTATCGTGCGGCTGGTCGATTATACGCTGGTGGAGATCATCGACGAAGCGATGGAGCGTATGCGGGAACGCGCCGAAGCGAATAATGTGCGGTTGGTGCGCCATGTGCCGGAGCGTTTGCGCGTGCTATGTGACCGCGACTTGATCCAGCGCGTCATCGTCAATCTGATTCACAACGCGCTGAAGTGGTCGCCAAAAAACGAGACAGTCACCATCAACGCCCGCAACGGCGACGACGAAGTGCGAATCAGCGTGCTAGACAACGGGCCGGGTGTGCCACCGGACGCGGTAGACCGCATCTTCGAGCGCTTCTATCAGATGGACTCTTCGCGCACCGGCGGCGAGGGTAGCGGGCTAGGGCTGGCGATCTGCCGCCACATCGTCGAGGCGCACGGTGGGCGCATCTGGGCGGAGGATAACGCGGCGGGCGGCGGCGGGCATTTCCGCTTCACGCTGTTGAGCGCCAGCACGTTGAAGAAAGCTGAAGAAAATCACGGCGCGGACGAGAAGGCCGAAGAAGTGCAGGAGAAATCAGACTAAATACGCATCGCCAAACGTGCCGCGTATCACCACGTTGACCGTCGGCGCGTCCGCCTCGTACTCGGTGGACTCGAACAGGTTCGGCTCGACTGGCGTATAGCGATATTCGTCATGCCGCGCACGGAATACGCGGCTACCTTCCACGCGCACGCGGGCACGGCATCCGGGCGGCGTGACGATGTGGACATTGCCGAACGCGGAACGGATGAACAGCGTCTTGAAAGATTCACGCGGTAAAACCAGCCGGATGTCGCCGATACCACTGCTGAGGATGGCCTCATGCACCACCAATTCCGACAGGTCAGCGTCAATCTGGCCGAGATGGGTGCTGACCAGAAATTGCCATGGCAGGTCTTTCGCCAGCCCGACAGACCAATCCGACATCGCATACCACGCGGTATCGGCGCGGTTCATCTGAATATGCGAATAGGTATCGTGTACGTCGAGATGCGGGCGCGAACCGGCGGCGTACTGTCCGGCGATCAGGCGGCCTTCCGCCCTCAACGGATACAGCGCCACATCGACGCCGCCCGCGCTGATTTCCAGCGTGCCGGATTCCACACTGCCGCGTGTGATGCCGAACGCCGACGAATCGCCGGACGGCAGAAGGTCGCCGCGCAGTAGGATTTGCGTACCGGCCACCACCAGCAACAACGGCAAAAGCACAACGGCGTTGAAATCACCCAGAAGCAGGAAGTTATCTAGAAGCAGTAACACCCCCACCGTGATGATTAGCACCGGCCATAACCACGGGAAGGGGGCGTTTTTATTGCGCGTCTTTTTCGCATCTGCGGACCGCGCCACGCGATTTACTCCTCGTAGAGATAATCGCGGAGGATGATATGCGCGGAGGACTGGCGCAGGCGGTTGAGCGCTTGCGCTTCCAGTTGGCGCACACGTTCACGGGTCACGCCGATGGTCTGGCCGACTTCTTCCAGCGTGTACACACGGCCATCTTCCAGACCGTAGCGCAGGCGTAAAATCTGCGCTTCACGCGGCGGCAGACGATCCAGCGCACCTTGCAATTGCTCGTGTAGCAAGTGCGTAGCGACTTCTTCGGCGGGCGCGGGGCTGTTGACATCCTCCACGAAATCGCCGAATGTGGAGTCGCCTTCGTCGTCAATCGGCGTCTCTAGGCTGACCGGACGGCGGGCGATTTCCAGCAGGTTTTCCACCTTGTCCGGGGTCGTCTCCATACCGACGGCCAATTCTTCGATGGTTGGCTCGCGGCCTAGCTCTTGCAACAGATTGAGCTGAACGCGGCGCATCCGGTTAAGCTGGTCGCCCATGTGGACGGGCACGCGGATCGTGCGGCCTTGATCGGCCACCGCACGGCTGACCGCCTGACGGATCCACCATGTCGCATACGTGCTGAACTTGTGGCCGCGCTGGTACTCGAATTTGTTGGTCGCACGGATCAAGCCGATATTGCCTTCCTGAATCAAGTCCAGAAAGGGCACGCCGCGCCCGATGTACTTCTTGGCGACGCTGATAACCAGCCGCGCATTCGCCCGTACCAGATGCTCCTGCGCCATCTCGCCGTCAATCACCGCGTCTTTCAGGTCATAGACATCATCCATCGGGAGGGAATCGCCGTAATTTTCCAGATGTTCCCGCGCCTGATCGCCGCGTTCCATGCGCTTCGCCAGCGAGACTTCCTCATCGGCGGTCAACAACGGCACACGGCCAGCTTCCTTCAGGTACAGCCCGACGACATCATCAGTATCGAGCGCCTGACGGTAGCCCGCATCATCCATGATTTCGCTCAGGCTCAACTCGTTTTCCCCGCCGAGGTCTTCGTCTTCTTCTTCCTCAGCCGTCGGATCGACGGACTCGGCCTCATCAGGCAGGGTGTCGTCGTCGTCTGTTTCCTGATCGTCCTCTTTTTGTATGGCGCGGGCGTCCTCTCTGGATACCACGTCAATACCGGCTTCCATCAAGGAATCCATCACTTCATCGAGAAGCATGACATCGTTCTCGATGTTCGGGAATACCGCCAGAATATCATCAAACGAGATGACACCCTGCGGACGCCCTTTTTGGATCAATTTTGCCTGTAGTTCTTCTTTTTGGGTCATTATCGTGACAGTCATACGCACAAGTTAAGCCCTGCTTGTACCCGGTAGGCTAGCAAGGCGTCTCACCTCATCGACTATTTATCCGACAACTTGCTGTGCTGTTTATCGCGTGCGGTGCATACAAAATTAGCCAATAAACCCCGCCAGAAGCGGGGATTGTTAACCCTGCATAACCGCCGCAATAACACACGGCATTTAAGAAGACTGTATCGTGAATAAAAGAACTTGTCAAGCAATTGGACACAACTTTTAACAACTTGGCGTGATGTCCCGTGCGCGACAAGCGCAGATGCGATTATTTCTTCGGTTTGCCCGTCTCGGCGATTTGCCGGATCAAACTGAGGATCGTCAGCGCTAGGCTGATGATCTGGCCGGTCTGTAATTTCGTCGGCACGCCGCCATTCCGTCCGGCGTCTTCTTCGGCGGCGCGTGCGTATAAATACGCCCCGACCAGACCGATCACCCCGCCGATGACCAGCCCGTTGACGTAGACGCGATTCTTCCAGTTGTCGTTATTTTGATTGCTCGGTGTCTGACTCATGCTTGTCCTCGTCGGAACGTTCAAATATGCGATCTAAGCTCGATAAACGCGAGCCGATGTCAATACTACGTCGGCTGATCTGTTCGCCGGTTTCGTCCGCCTGTTGCGATAGGCGATAGGTGCGCCGCCGCACCCCGCGCAAACCGCCGCGCCCGCCACGCTCCAGCGTGTTGATGCCGAAAATCGCCGCCATCAACACCGCGTAAAACGCGAAGCCGCAGATTAATAACGGCAACAGGCCGAAGCAGATCAACGCCACATCACCGATGATGCGCGTCTGCGCGGGCGAGCGCAACAGCGCCGGAATAGCGATCAGCGCGGCGAAGCCCGCCCCAACCAGCGCAATCGCCAGCATATAACGCCGATATTCGGCGCGGGCGGTCAGCGCCGGTGGCGGTGGATCGTCGGGCATGGGTGGTCTGTGGCTCATCTGGCTTCCATGTTGCTAAGAGCGCGGCTAAAATAGCATCGCTACAACTTACAGTCCATTCTACCCTAGTCCGGACAGGGGGCAAGATTTAATCGTGGGACACGAGACACCGATCATCCAGCGCCTGCACATCACATTCGGCAAATTCGGCGCGTTGAAATATGTGGGCAATATCGACATCGCCAAAGTATGGGAGCGCGTCCTGCGGCGGGCGAAGTTGCCGGTACTGTACACGCAAGGCTTCAACACGCGCCCGCGCATCCAGTTCGCCGCCTCGCTGGGATTGGGCATCACTAGCGAATGCGAGATCATCGACATCGCGCTAGATCGTGCCCTGCCCGCGCTGGACGGCCTGCCGGAGCAAATCATGGCTGTCGCGCCGGATGGCCTGACGGTGTACCGCGTGCAGGAAGTCCCGGCCAACGGCCCGCCTTTGCAGACGCTGGTACGGAGCGCCGAGTATCGCGTGCGCTTTGTCGATGGCCTCGCGCCGGAAACCTTGCAAGCGCGGATTGACGACATCCTCGCCCGTGAGCGCATCGTCAAGATCGTGGAGCGCAAACGGCGCAAAACCGCCTATGATCTACGTCCGATGATCCTCGATTTGTCTATTGATGATTCGGGGGATTTGATCGCGCATCTATCGACAGGCGAACGCGGCAACCTGCGCCCGTCTGATGTGCTGGAACAAATGGCGCTAGGCGATCATTACGTGCAGATTCACAAATACGCCATGCACCTTGATGATTATGATTTCCACACGATGCCCAACCGCCGCGAACGCGGTGAGGCATAGACCCGCTTAACGTCAGTTCACTACGGCTTCACGCCGAGCAAACGATGTACAACGCAGGTCAGTTGCTCCGGATTGAAGGGTTTGGTCAGGAACATATCCGCACCGGCGGCCAGTGCATCGCGCTCTAGTTGGGTTGTGGGCGCGGCGGTCAGGCTGATGATCGGCAGATCAGCCGTCATCGGATTCTGGCGCAACTGGCGCACCAATTCAATGCCGTTCGAGCCGTTACGCTGTGGCAGGAAAACATCGACAATCGCCAGATCAACGCCACCACGCACGACGGCGCTCATGCCGTCGTCGCCGTTGTAGGCGAACATCACATCAATACCGGCACGTTGTAAGATATGTTTGACCAATGTACAGTTCACTTGATCGTCGTCAACAATCAGGACGCTAGGCACGGCAGAAAACCTCAAACTATTTTTTATTTTGTTGTGCATCGGGTTCCGCGTATAAATTGCCATGATTCACCGTGTTATATTGTTGTACTTTTTGATACGCACATTACATCATGATGATAGCACATTGTAACGCTTTCCGCAAAATTTGACACCTGTCCCCGCAGATAGAAAAACCCTAACCACCTGACCAGCCATGAATCAACTCTCAGAAGAGCCGAAAAGCGCGTGGATGGCCTGCGCGGTCTGCTGGACATGCTCCAGATAGGCGTAATGTCCGGCAGATGGATACACCACCAGTCCGGCATCAGGGATTAAGCGCTCCAGCATTTCCCCGTGCTGTAACGGCGTGTCGGCATCGTCCGCGCCCCAGATCAGCAACGTGGGCACCGCCACACGGCGGGCATAATCGCGCAAATCCTGATTCACCACGTTGACGAATGTCTGGCGCATCACGCCTTCCGCCGCTTTGAAGTCCGCCGAACCATATTTTTCATTGTAACATTTTTGTAAATTTTCGGCCAGTTTGGATAGCCTAACGCTTTGCAGACCGCTACGAAATAGTTTATACATTCTGAGTCGTGCCCGCGCCGTCCACGGCGGCGCAGAGCGCAGGCCAGCTGACCCCGCCAGCGCCATTTTATTCAGCCGTTCGGGATGCTCCGCGCCTAGTATCAAGCCCAGTCGCCCGCCGAAACTATGGCCGAACAGATGCGCCCGTTCCAGCCCGACAGCATCCATGTAACGCCGCACGAACGCGGCATAGTCAAACACCGTCCACACGACAGGCGGCGGTGGCGTATCACCGAATCCGGGCAAATCTAGCGCGTAAACGCGATAGCCCAGCGCCGCTAGCTTGGCGGCGAGCGGCCACACCATGCTGATCTCGACGCCCCAGCCGTGCAACAGCAAGACCGCATCGCCGCCGCCGGTGATGGCGTGCGTCGTCGGGTGGCCGTCGATCTCGATGATCTGGCGCGGAATATGTGTTTGTTTGAGCATGGTCAGGCGCTTTCGATCACGACCTGAGCGCCGAGCGCGGTCAGCTTGGTGACGACGCCATCGAAGCTACGGCGGAGCGCCTGCGCGTTGTCGATCACCGATTCGCCATCGGCCACCAGTGCCGCCGCCAGCATCCCCAGCCCGCTTCGCACGTCCGGCGAATCCATATAGATGGCGTGCAACGGATGCTTGCCCATCACGATGGCGCGGTGCGGATCACACAACACGATCTGCGCCCCCATCGATTTCAGCTTGTCCACGAATAGCAGGCGATTGTTATATAGCTTCTCGTGGATCAACGATGTGCCCCGCGCCTGCGTAGCGATGACGGTGGCAATCGCCACCAGATCGGACGGGAAGCCGGGCCACGGCGCGGTTTCTATGGAGGAGTCCACGTCTTCCTCACGGTTGGAGACGCTCAACACATCATGTTGTGGCACGAAGATGTCGCCGTCGGCGATGTCCAGATGGATACCCAGCCGCCGGTAAAACCTGTCGATCATCCGCATGTGTTTCGCCTGTGTGCCGACGATATGCACGCGCCCGCCACACAGCGCCCCCATCGCGGCGACGCTGGCCGCTTCGATGTGGTCGGTGGCGATGTGATAATCGACGCCGTTCAGGTCGCCCTCTTTGCCGAAGATGTGCAGGACGTTGGAGCGCGTGCCGTGTATCTGTGCGCCCATCAATTCCAGATATTCGGCCAATTGTTGCAGATGCGGCTCGCTGGCCGCGTTGCGGATGACCGTCTCTTTGCCGAAACAGGCCGCTAGCATCATCACGATAGCGGTGGCGGTCACGCTGGATTGCGTCAGGATAACGTCTTTATAAGCCCAGCGCGACGGGCGAACCTCCACGCTCCCATCGACGTTGACCACATCAAAGCCGAGATCGCGCAGGGCTTCCAGATGTGGCCGGATGCGATTCAACGGGAAATCCACTTCCAGACGGGCGAATTCGCGCCGCACCAGAATCGGCGCGAGATACAGCAACGCGCCGGTGAAGCCGCTTGTCTCCTCACTGGTGATGACGCGATGCAGGATTTGCGCCGCTTCGATGCGGAGCGTCTGCGCGGAGTCCGCAGAACGGGCGGATGTCGCGCCCAGTCGTGCGGCAATCGCCAGCATGGAGTCGATGCCGGTGGTCTGCGGTATGTTATGCAGTGTTGATGTTTCGCCGGTCAGCATGGCGGCGGCGATCAACATGATCGCGGCGTTGCTGTTGCCCGATGGCCGGTATGTGCCATTGAGCGCCTGCCCGCCGGTTACTCGTATTCGCATATTTTGGCTCATTTCATCACCCGTGCAGAGCGTTAATTCGGCAGATCAATCAGCGTGACATTGGCGACGCGCTCTTGCTGGCGCTCGCGGATCGGCTGAACCGGCGGGCATTCCCACGCCATCTTTTCCGTTTGACTGCGGGCTTCCTTGAACTTGGGCAGGATGCCGCACGCGAAGCATCGGTCACGGCAATCGACCCGCGTCTCTCCGTTAAGGCTCATCAGATAATCTTCGCGCAGGAATTTCTTGTGTACGGCTACGTCGATATGGTCCCACGCGAATATCTCATCGAGTCCGCGCTGGCGGCGCGTGTAGAATTCGGTATCCAGCCCGACCTCCTCAAAAGCGGAAAGCCACGCCGAATGATCGTGATGATCCATCCACGCATCGAAGCGAGCGCCCTTCTGCCATGCGCGATAGATCACCGCGCCCAGACGCCGATCACCGCGACTCAGCCAGCCTTCAAATTCGCTGGAGCGCACATCGTTCCAGCGCAGATGCAAGCCCGCGCCGCGAATCTGGTCTTTGAGCAGGCGTTGCTTGGCGATAACTTGCTCGGTGGAATCCTGTGGCACCCACTGGAACGGCGTGTGCGGCTTGGGGATGAACGTGCTGACGCCGACGTTCACATTGGCTTTGCCGCCTAGAATCTTACGGCCTTCGTGCAAGACCGCCTTGCACAGATCAATGATGGCCTGCACATCTTCCAGCGTTTCGTCGGGATGGCCGATCATGAAATAAAATTTGATGGTACGCCACCCCCGCGAATACACATCACGCGCCGTCTGTAGCACTTGCTCGTCCGGCACGTATTTGTTGATCTTGTTCCGCATCCGTTCGGTGGCGGCTTCCGGCGCGAAGGTGAACCCGCTACGGCGTGTATCGCCGATCTTGTCTAGCAGGTCGGCGCTGGTGGATTCGATGCGGAGGCTGGGCAAGCTGAGGCTGATGCCACTGCCTTTATATTTTGCGTAGATGGCGTCGGTCAGTTCGTCCACGTACACATAATCCGACGACGACAGACTCAACAGGCTGATCTCTTCAAAGCCGGTATGCTCGACGATAGACTCGATGGCTTCCATGACTTCGGCGACGGGGCGTTCGCGTACCGGACGGGTAATCATGCCGGCATGACAGAAGCGACAGCCCCGCGTACAACCGCGCATGATTTCGATGGGGGCGCGATTGTGTACCGTGTCGATGTTGGGCACGATGAACTGCGTGAATGGTTGCGGTAGCACGGTCACAATACGCTTGAGCACGCGCTCCGGCGCGGCGGGATGGTTGGGCGTGATCGCGGCGACGGTGCCATCATCATGATACGCCACATCATAGAAGGCGGGCACGTACATGCCCTGAATAGCGGCGACCGCAGACAGTTGTTGCGCCCGTGTCGCGCCGCGCAAATCCTTCAGCACGCGGGCGACTTCTACCACGATTTCCTCACCTTCGCCGATCACGAAGGCGTCGATGAAATCGGCCAGCGGCTCGGGATTATAGCAGGAGTGCCCGCCAGCGATGATGAACGGGTGGCGCTCGTCGCGTTCGGTGCGGTGTAGCGGCAGACCGGCCAGATCAATCAGGTTGAGTACATTAGTGTATAACTGCTCATACGGCACGCTGATCCCCAGCAGATCAAATTCCGCGATGGCGTGTTTAGTCTCCAGCGAGAACAACGGCATTTCACGCTCGCGCATGACCGCTTCCATGTCGTCCCATGGGGAGAACGTGCGCTCCGCCAGCAGATCGGGCTGGCTGTTGATCTGGTGATACAACAGCATAATGCCTAGATTCGACATACCCAGATCATATAGATCAGGGAAGGCTAACGCCACACGGAAAGGCACCGCGTCCCAGTCCTTGACGACGCTGTTGTATTCGCCGCCGACATAGCGCCCGGGCTTATCAACCGTCAATAGCACGCGATCCAGCACATCCTGAATTTGTTGGGGGTTCATCGGCTCTGCCCTCTTACGTTAATCAAAAACTCATCCTGCTAGAGGGTAGCACAGAATCGGCGCAGAATCGAGTTAAACAAACTCTAGCGTGGTCGTCGTGGCGTTGTCGATTTCGCTATAGACGCCGCGCAGGGCGGGGTCGGGCTGGGTGATGGCGAGCTGGTACATCGCTTCGCGGGTCATCAGCCGCAGTTCGTCACGCGGGATGCGCGAACGGCCAGCCGTCTTGAAGCGGAAAGGCCGCCCGAAGCTGATGTCGGCACGCGCCCGCTTTAGACGCTTCCAGCGCCGCATGAAGTCCTGTGTGTGGTTGATGGCCGCCGGTACGATGACCGCGCCCGTCCGCGCCGCGACGAAAGCCAGCCCGTCTTTGCCTTCGCCTAGCCCGTGCGGGTGGCGCGTGCCTTCCGGCGCGATCAACAGCATTTGACCGGCGTTCAGCAGATCGACGGATTGCGTGAGGGCGCGACGGTCAACCGTCTCGCGGCGCACGGTATACGCCCCCCACCACCACACGATCAGGCGCAGTAGCGGGTTGTGCGTGTTCTCGACTTTGGTCATCGGGATGACGTAGCGGTTGGTGATTTCGCCTATGCACACCGCCGGATCAATCGCGGAGATGTGGCTCATCATCAGGATGCAGGGCGCATCATCGGGGATGTGTTGCTTGCCGGTAGATGTCACCCGCGCCAGCAACGTATAGCCCACCGTGCGGATTAACCCGCGCATCAGCCAGCGCCGCCACGCGATGCGCGATTGCGCCCGCGCCAATTCTGCCGCCTCCCCCGTCATGCGCCCGCCTCCGTCAGTTGCGCCGGTTGCGCTTCTTCTCATCGCGCAGACTGCGCCGACGCTTGCGGATGAAGTCCAGCTCCCATGCTGGCTCGGACATGAACGCCACTTCTTCCGCGCTGAGCAGATACCACTCGCCGCGCCGGAGCGTGCCGACGCCCAATTGCCCGATGTGGGTACGCATCAACTTCTTGACCGGATGCCCCAGCAGGGAGGCGATACGGCGAATTTGCCGCTTTTTGCCTTCGATCATCACGATGCGAAGCGTGGTGGTCTGCGAGTTGGAGTCCAGCACTTTGACGAAGCACGGCGCGGTCTTGTCGCCGGGTGCGATGAACAGCCCGTTCTGCCATTCTTCCAGCGTCTCCGGCTTGACTTCGCCGTAAACCGTCGCCTTGTATGTTTTGGTGTGTTCGTAGCGCGGATGGGCGAGGCGGTTGGTCAGGTCGCCGTCATTGGTCAACACCATCAGCCCTTCGCTCTCCGCGTCCAGTCGCCCGATGGTGAATAGATGCCCGTCATACGGGATCATCTCGCGCACGGTAGGGCGCTCATCGCCCGGCGCGGTGGCCGGTGACGATAGCACGTTCGTCGGCTTGTTCACCACGTAATACACCAGCTCCACGTTATCCAGCCGTAGGCGCTCGCCATCGACATAGATTTCGTCCTTCTCAGGGTCGGCTTTATCGCCCAATGTGGCCGGTTTGCCGTTGACGCTGACGCGCCCCTGTTCGATTATCTTCTCGCAAGCGCGACGGGAAGCAATCCCGGCCTGCGACATCAATTTTTGCAGTCTATCCTGTGCCATCACGGTAACTTTCTCTAATAGATTCTATCGTCCGCATCAGCGCGGATGATTCGTTCGCGTGGTCGGCCTATCATACCAGACGAAGCGCGGTTTTTACACGGGAATTGCGCTTGAAAACGATGCGGTCTCCTGCTAGACTAAATGAGACACAGTATCATTTCAAGCCGATTTACGGAGGATTGCATGTTCAAGAAACGGGTTATATTGTCTTTTATGCTATTGCTGGCGCTGATGGTTGTACCGGCGCAAGCTGATGAAAGCGATGACGAACGGCTGAACGTCGTCGTCACATTTTCGATTCTAGGCGACGTGGTGGAGCGCGTGGCCGGTGACGCCGCCGATGTGACGGTCATCATGCCGCGCAACGCCGACCCGCACGTTTACGAGCCGACGCCGCAACAGGTCATCGCCATGACCAACGCCGACATCGTGTTCTCGAACGGGATGCGCTTTGAAGAAGGCATCGTGCCGTTATTTGAAGCCGATGATAGCATCAACCACGCGATAGCGTCGCTGTGTGTGCCGGTCTGGTCTTTCGACGGTCACGATCATGACCATGACGACCACGCGCACGACTACAATGAAGACCGACCTCAAGACAAAGAGTAAGACAAACGGGGAGCGCACGATCAATAAAAA
>REDR01000013.1 GCA_007693385.1 Anaerolineaceae bacterium | reverse complement strand
GTACTGCGGAAGGGCGTCTCCGGTGGCGGGCTTTGCGGGTCAACGCGCAGAATATCGAGCATCAATTGCTGGCCGAGTACGCGGCGCAGGATTTGCACATCGTCCGGCTGTGCCGGATCGAGATGGGCCAGTATCAGAGCGGTGATCGGACTGAGCGGCACGCCGTCGTAGGACATGCCGACCAGCGCCCGCGCTAGTGCGTAGCGATCGGTAGGTGTGAGCAGATGTTCAGATGACATGAGCGGCACTCCGGATGATTGAAGGGTATTGCATGTGTTAGCCTCCGTTTTGTGTGATCACTGATTTGAGGCTAACATGGATGACGGGTAGGTGATGTCAGGATGCGGAAAAGCTGGCGGTAAAAAACGGACATATCAGAGGGCAAAAGCGGACAAAATGATGAGTAAATGATGAAAAGGGGGCAAACGGCTTTATAACTAAATGAGACAAGCACGCGAGATAGGGCGGATCACGTCATCTGTAGGCTTGTTGAAGAAATCGTGTTCGTAACTTAATGAGAAAGAAGTTGCTAACAGAATGGATCGTCGAAAAGTTCAACAGTGTTTTGCCGGGCTGGACTACGATTTCACCGCTTTCGACATCGATCACTTCATCGTGTACGTCCAACAATTACGCCAACGACCGATCATCAGCCAGTCGTTCCCGTTTTCTGCGGGTATCTCCGGCCTGTGGTTGGAGATGGCGACAGTGGATTTCATCATCTATCAATCGCGCACCCATCCCATCCACCAGACGCACATCCGCCTGCACGAAGTGGCCCATATGCTACTGGATCATCCGCGACAACCGATCCGCGACTCGTTGCCAGCGGAGATGTTGCGTGAACTGACAGCCGCCGGAACGCCGTCGCAAACCATGAGGGGGCATTTGCGGATGCGCGAAGTGAACCGCCGGTGCAATGCGTTTGAAGAAGAGGCGGAGTATTTTGTGGAACTGCTACAAAGGCGGGTGGTGAAGGCGGATCGTCTATCCGAGTTGACGCGGACGGGCACATCGATTCGCAGTCTGGCACGTTACGTCGATGGGTTGCCGTATGCGGCAAAGTATCCGGATGATTTGCAAAAGTGATGGGGCTTATTTTCCTGCTACTGTGGTCGCTTTTCGCATGGCAGGCATTAGAAGCGGTGCGAAAAGGGTTTCTAGACAATCGTGGCCGCTTGTCGGTCTGGCTACAAATGTTGCTGGCATTGCTGGTGTTTTCGTTGAACGGCGAAGCGCGTGAGCAACGGCTTGATGCGCATTTCAACGACTGGCCGTTGGCGTTCTACCTCAAATACTTCGGGATGGTGCTGTGGTTCTATCTGTACTATCGCCTGATACGCGATGTCTTGCGGCGTGTGAGCTACATCGACACGGTGTTTTATGCGGTGTTCGTGATCGGGGTATTGAGTATCCCGTCGATGTTGCTGGTTGAGGAACGCACGCTACGGCGGCATGTGATGGTGGGGGTGCGTGATTTCTTTCTGCTGATTCCGGCGTTGACGTTGTTCATTCCGGGCACGCGACTGCTGGCTGAACGGGAACACGTGGTCGGTATGAAGGCCAAACAACAGTGGATCGTGTTCTGCTACAGCGTGTATAGCATGATTGCGGTGGGGAATGTGATTAAAGCGGGTCTGGTGTTCATTGATGTCGATGCGATCGTGACATTGGAGCGCGTGTTCACGCCGCTACTGTTTCCGGCTGCGGTGGCGTTTTTCTTCTTACTGCTACCGAATCGCTGGCTACTGATGCTACATACGCCGCTACGGTTGTATCAGTATTGGCGGCTGTACAGATTGGAGCGATATGTGCTGAAAAGTGTGGGCGCGACGGAGCACGCGCGGCGGCCATCGCTGGCGCTGGTGCGCATGTCGGAACTGGAACTGGCGATCTATCGGGCGACGATCAACATACTGGACTACGGCTTGCTTCTGGAACACGATCCGCGCTGTCGTCGGCTTTACGCGGAGATTCAAGAAGCCGGTCAACTGGATGATTCGTATGGCTTGCTGGTGAAACGATTGGCGAAAGTACGCCTATCGTCTGGCTGGCTGTTGCGGGGATGACCGTGCTGGTGGGATGGGCGCGGTTGGTGATGCGCCACCCCACATACCGTCAAGTTCTGCTGGGGGTATGCACCGGAGCGGCGTCGGTATCGGTCGTGTTTGCGCTGATGCTTTAGGATGTACCGGCGTCCAGCCAGCGAATGACGGCGTTCAAGCTGTGCCGGTGATGTGGGCTGAGTTGATCGGCGATGCGGGCAATCTCGGCGATGAGGGGTGAACGGGTGCGGTGATGGCGCTCAAGCCATGCGCGGCAAGCGGCTTCGGTGTCGCAATCGAAGTAATCGATGGGGAGTGCGTAGACGGCACAGACAGCGCGTATGGTGAGCAGGCGGGGTGAGCGCGTTTTGCCGCTGAGCATCTTGGCTAGCGCTTGAGCGCTTAAACCGCTTTTGGCGGCGAGGCTAGCCATGTTGTGCTTGTGCCCGTCGGTGTCGATGCCTTCCCGTAGCAAGATGAGCAGTTGTCGAGAGGGGCTAATCATCGTCATCATCCTGAATTCTGGGCATTAGCGGTAGATCATCACCAAGTTTGAGAGACTGTTCAGCGGCGTGAGCCCATTTGACGATGGTGAGCAAATCGCGTTGCCCCTGTGGTGAGAGCGAAGCGGCCATCGAGGAGATGAAATGAACCTGATCGTCACCGGTATGATCGGGACGCCCCTGCGCGATAAGCGCCAGACAAGCTTCTTCGCTGGTACAGTCGAAATAACTGAGCGGTACGTTAAAGAAGCGACACAGGGCGCGGAGGGTGGTCAGCTGTGGGTTGACACTGCGACCATTGCGAAGCTGGCTGAGCGAAGGGAGGCTGATGCCGGTGGCCTGACTGACTTCTTTGAGGGTGTAGGGTTGCCGGTCGGGTTTCTTGATGTACTCAAACAGCAAGTTGATCTGCTGTGAAAGGGGGAGGTAAGGATTCATCGATGCGCCTCATTCACTAGACTGAAACATTGCGGATAAAAACAACTTAAATATAATGTAAATAGTGCGATCCGAAACATTGAAAACATCCAATCGGCGCGGCTGTTGTAGCAAATGCTGACAACCGGCGGTGCAATTCCTGCCATCTTGCTTGCCACATCGCACGAGAGCAATCACTATTGAGTATATCAAACGATAGGGGAATCAGGATGAAAATGCTGGAGCTGGCAGTCATCGACCGCGATGAATTGAGTCGGAACGGGCTGAAAAGTATGGTCGGTAGTTTGCCGAACTGGGAACTGTCGGGGGCGTACGCGGCGGTAAGCGATTTTGAGAAAGCGCTAGAGCGGAAGCATGTTCAAGCGGTGGTACTGAATGATGGCTGTGTGTCACACGGCGATCTGTGGGGGGTATTGACCGGTTGGCGTGACCGTTATCCGAATTTGATCGTCGTGATCTTGAGTCAAAAGCTGAGTCACCGGTATTTGCAGAGGCTATTCGCGCATGGGGTGCAGGCATTCATCTATCGTGCGGACTGCAAGTTGACGACATTGTTGGCGTGCATGGAGAGCGCGAGGAAGTGTGAGCGCTATATTTCGCCGCGAGCATCGACGGATTTATATTTGCGACAAGATCGGACGGATGCGCTGGGTTTGAAGGCGATGGATATGGATGTGTTGCACTGTTTGAATCGGGGACTGACGACGCAGGAGATCGCGCTGAACTTGCAAACTACGGAGCGCACGGTGCATCGCTCGCGCAGTCGCTTGCGGTCGGCGTTGAAAGTGACGATCAACGAGCGACTGATTCCGGCGGCGATAGAGTACGGGCTGATTAGGGAGCTAGAGGAATGAAACGAATTGTGTTGGCCGATGATGCCGATTTGATGATTGAAGGGGCACAAACGGTATTGCAGGCGGGTTCGCGTTTTAAGGTGGTGGGGACGGCGCGATGTATGGATGACCTGCTAAAGACGGTTGAAGCCGAATGCCCGGATGTGGTGTTGTTGAGCGAGTGGGTACACAATCAGGACATCCTGAGCGCAGTAGAGAAGGTCGGCAAGGTGTGCGCGAACATGAAGATCATCGTGATGGGCGGGCTGGCCGACGGCTTGCTCATCCGCGATCTATTCGC
>REDR01000014.1 GCA_007693385.1 Anaerolineaceae bacterium | reverse complement strand
GCGATGACGACTCCGCGTTAGCGACCATCACGAAAGCGCTGGCACACGATGTCCCCGATAACAATCACGCGGCGGCGGTGGTGGCGGGCGTCGTGCATCTGCGGCGCGGTTCGACGGATGAGGCGCGGGCGGCGTTCGAGTCGGCGGTGGTGGCGGCGGATGATCTGCTGGCGAAAACGCCGGGACTGTACGGTGCGCTCTACGTGCGCGGGTTAGCGCGTGCTGGCTTGGCGCTCATCTCCGGCGGGGCGCTGGATGAGGCGATGGGCGATTATCGCTCCGCGCTGGCAATCTGTGACGCGGCGGGAGTCAAGCGTGACGCGCTCCGTTGGCTGGACTATCTGCGCGGCGCCGATGCTGGCGGGCGGCTGGACGCTCTGCGGGCGTTGCTGGGGTGAGGGAAATTATGGAGAAACTGATATGACTGACTTTCAAGAAGCGTTGCGACAATTTGATCCTGAAGCGCATCGTGAGTATTTCGAGACAGGTAAGCGTGAACGCGAGCAAATGTTGGAACATTTTCCGCTCGAACGCTGGCAGACAATGACGCTTGAAGATTACGCACTGGGACAAAGCCGCAACAGTGAGGATGTGTACTGCTGGTGGCTGGAGTTCGGCACGAAAAATATCGTCAACATTGGCGGGGCGACTGCCATCAAGCACATGATTTTTTATCACAGCGACGGCTACTGGAAACATCTCAGCGCCTATCCAGACAAGGATACAGCCTGGGGAGCCATCCATGGCGAGTTTATGCGAATATTCGAGCTTGCAGAGGGCCAGAACTGGGAGCAGATGAATGAGGAATATCTGTTCAACCGGGGTAGCCGCACGAAGTTGAAATCGCTTTACCTGTACTATCCCGATCACATTATCCCCATCGTGGCTCCGCAACACATGAAACACTTTTTGATGCTACTTGGTGATGACGAGTCCGACCTGAAGGGGTTATCATCCATTCTTCTGAACCGTCGCTTGCATCGGAAATTACGCGCCTTCCCCGAAGCACAGCAATTCTCGACCGGCGAACTGATGCGGTGCTTGTACGAGTGGAATGATCCACGCGAGGACGACAGCATTAAGACCTATTCTCAGAAGCGGCAGGATGATGTTCCGCCCGATGAGCAGAAGCCATCCAGCCTTTTTCTGTCCATCGCCGATGCGCTCGAACGTAAGGGACAAGTCATCCTGCACGGCCCACCGGGAACAGGGAAAACCTATCATGCACTGCGCTTTGCTGAATGGTGGCTGGCACGCTCCAACGGACGCACACTGAATGATCTCACAGCTCGACAAACGCCACGTCGCGTCTGGTGGGTTGTGGCGAATCCCAAACAGTGGCATTGGGATAATCTGTTTACGGATGGTAGTGTTGAGTACAAGTATGGTCGCCTGAAGCGCAATTATCCGCTGGTTCAGCCCGGCGATCTGGTAGTCGGGTATCTTGCTGCTCCAGATAAGCGCATCTACGCGCTGGCGCGAGTGACCGAAGGACTACATGGTAAAGAGGGTGATCCACGTATCACGCTGGAACCCGTTCATCGTGTTGAAAAAGGTCTGACTTATGCGGAACTGACCGAAGATTCAACGCTTAATCAGTCCGAACCGATCTACAATCGCTGTCAGGGCACGCTGTTCAAGCTGGAAGAAAGAGAAGCTGACTACCTGTTGAGTTTGCTCGCTGAGCGCGACCCGAAAATCGAGGACTATATCGACCAATCCGAGACACAGGCGGATACCCAGAACCAACTGACGCTGGTCACCTTCCATCCATCGTACAGTTATGAAGATTTCATCGAGGGTTTTCGTCCGCAGGATACAGGCGAAGGACTGCGCTTGCGCCTAGCAGATGGTCTTTTCAAAACCGTCTGTGCCACAGCTCGGGCAAATCCAGAACGCAAATATCTTGTTCTCGTTGATGAGATTAATCGCGCAAATCTGGCAAAAGTATTTGGTGAGATTATCACTCTGCTAGAGCGCGACAAACGCGGTATTCCGGTGGTACTGCCCCAGAGTAAAGAGCCGTTCAGCGTTCCCAATAACGTCTACATGCTGGGCACCATGAACACGTCAGATCGCAGTATTCGATTGATGGATGCCGCACTTCGGCGACGGTTTGGCTTCATTGAAGTAATGCCTGAACTCGATCTACTACGTGGGGCACAAATCGACGGCGTACTTGATCTCTACGATTTCTTGAACGTGCTGAACATTCGTATCAGCCGCACGCAGGGACGTGAAAAGCAAATCGGTCATTCGTTCTTTCTGGACGATGGTGAGCCAATCAGCGATGGTTCGGAATTCGCCCGTCGTTTCCGGCAGGAAGTCTTGCCTTTGTTGCAAGAATACTGTTATGACGATTACGGAGAACTGGCCGCATATATCGGCACAGAACTGATTGATGTGGAAAATGCGGTATTACATGCTGATCTTTTGCACGACGATGAAAAACTTGTATCAGCGCTAGCCGAGTTCACATCAGCCACAGGGTCAGCATAATGACGACTGTAGAGCTACCGGAATGGGGAGACGCCTTTCTGCCAGATGTCTCACTATCCGAAGATGACCAACGGCTGGCACAGACTTTGCACGGCGTTGAAATCCGCGAGATGCGCGATGGTTTGTACATCAAAGCATCATCTTGGATTGGTGTTGTGCGGTTTGAGGCATTTGTACTGCGTATCCGTCCAAAGCTGATCAACATTGATATCATGCGAATGCTACTCATTGCTGGCGGTTTGGATCGCTTAAAGCGATACCGCGCAAAACGCGATTATGAACTGCGTGATACAAATATGTCGCTGTTTGATCTCGTCGCCCTTCTACTGGCTGATACCTGTACAATTATCGCTAGAGATGGCTTGCTACATGGCTATATCGTCGAAGAGGATGATCTGCCTGTTGTCCGCGGGCGTCTGCGTTTCACCGATCAGATTCGGCGGCGTTACGGACAGGTGAACCGGCTCGAATGCCGCTATGATGACCATCACGCCAACGTGATTGAAAATCGCATCCTGCACACCGCCCTTGCGTTGTGCCGTCGATATGTCCAGCATCCCATTGTCCGAAATCGTATCCAACGGCTGTTGGACACATTTTCAGCCGTCAGCCAGCCGCTTGAACAGAACTGGCAAGCTGTACGTGCCGATATGACCTACAATCGCCTCAACGCACGCTACAAAGAGGCACATGCGCTCGCCTGGATCATACTGGCTGGGTTAAACGCCAAGGACGTATTGGCGGCAGGCAACTTTCGTGGCTTTGCGTTTCTGCTGGATATGAACCCGCTGTTCGAGAAGTTCGTCGAAGTGCTGGTTCGCCATGTCTTACGACATGAACCGATAGAGATTCAAGCGCAACTGACCGCTACAGGCCATATCTGGGATGCTGAACGTAATCAAGCATACAAGCGCCTGCGCCCTGATCTCTTGCTGACAACCGCAAGCAATTTGAGTCTGGTCATCGATGCCAAGTACAAGCGATATGATGCAAAGAAGCTACATGAGGGCGACATCTACCAGACGTTTCTGTATACCTATGCCTTCCGCAATGCCGAAGCCATTACACTACCATCGGCGCTGATTCTGTATCCTGCTGATTTGTCGTCCACTAGCGTTACGCGTCTGCATGTTCGTGACAATCGGGGCGTCGTGCAAGCAAGATTGCACGCCTTCGGCATCGATATTCCGCCGCTACTTGATGACCTTGTTCATGGCACAGAACAGGTATCCAGCACGGTGCGGGATACCATCAGACAGCTTCTGCACTAACAGGGCGAATTGCTAGGCTCTCAACACAGCGTGATCTCATCGATATGCTATACTTCCCCTATAACATAAAATATTAAGATAACTTAGGAGAAATTGATGACTTACTAGGATGACTGGCGCGGCGCCATCCTAGACGCGCTCAATCGCTTCTTGCCCGTCCTCAAGCGCAAAGACACTGACCGCCGAAGCGTGCTAGCGGCGGCGGGTGCTGTGGCCTATCCGTGCGGATGCCCGCACCAACGACGACACCGAAGCCGAAATCCGCCGCACCTTCGCCCGCGTCGTCAGCGTGTAGATAGCGAAAATACCGCGCCGACGTTGTGCGCGGTATTTTCTTATACGGCGGAATCGGCAGATTAACACT
>REDR01000032.1 GCA_007693385.1 Anaerolineaceae bacterium | reverse complement strand
TGCGCTTAGACGCCCGGCGCTTCTAACTCGTCTTCGGTCAATTGTGAGAACGTCAACACGTCGTTTTCGGCGTCCACGTCCAGCCGGATGACGCTAGCGACGGTGAATTCTTCCGACAGGATGCCATCCGATAGCCGGTCTTCGACTTCGTTCTGGATCAAGCGGCGTAGCGGACGAGCGCCGTATTCGGCGTCATAGCCTTTGGTCGCCAGCCACGCACGCGCCGCGTCGGTCACATCCAGTTCTATCGCGTGTTCGATCAAGCGCTCGCTGACCTTCTTCATTTCCAGATCAACGATGTGCTGAATTTCTTCCTGCGATAGCGGGCGGAACACGATAGAAGCGTCCACACGGTTCAGGAACTCCGGACGGAAGGCGCGGCGCAGTTGGTCCATCACCTTCTTACGCAGTTCATCGTATTCGGCGCGTTCGGTTTCGTTCTTTTCAACCGGCACGTTAAAGCCGAGTTGCGTCCCGCGCTTGATGGTATCCGCGCCGACGTTGCTGGTCATGACGATGATCGCGTTACGGAAGTCCACGCGACGCCCGCGAGCGTCGGTCAATTGGCCTTCTTCCATCACCTGCAACAGCATATTGAACGCTTCGGGGTGCGCCTTCTCGATCTCGTCAAAGACCACGATGCTATACGGGCGGCGGCGGATGGCCTCCGTCAGTTGTCCGGCGTCTTCATAGCCGACGTATCCGGGCGGCGCACCGACCAGACGGGCGACGGAGTGACGCTCCATGAACTCGCTCATGTCCAGTTGCACCAGCGCGTCCTCACTGCCGAACATGAATTCGGCCAGCGCCTTCGTTAGCTCGGTCTTGCCGACGCCCGTCGGCCCGAGAAACATGAATGAACCAATCGGGCGGCGCGGGTCTTTGAGTCCGGCGCGGGCGCGGCGTACCGCTTTCGCAATGGCGACGATGGCTTCGTGCTGGCCGATGATGCGCTTATGCAAAGCGCCTTCCATCTCCATCAGGCGGGCGGTTTCTTCGCCAGCGATCCGCATGACCGGAATGCCCGTCCACATGGCGACGACTTCGGCGATGTCTTCCGCGCCGAGTCGCGGCTGGTTAGTCTCTTCGTTCCAGTTAGACTTGAGTTCGGCCAGCGTTTCCTCTAGCGTCTGCTTCAGCGTGTTGAGGCTTTGCAGGCGCTCTTCGCTTTCGCCATTCTCAACCGCCAGATTCAACTCGTCCTCAATGTCCATCAGGTCATCTTCGGCGCGGCGCACCTGTGCCGCTTCCGGACTCTTGTACATCCGTAGACGGGCGGCGGCCTCGTCGATCAAGTCGATAGCCTTATCCGGCAGGAAGCGATCCGGCACGTAACGCGCCGACAGTTGCGAAGCCTGCTGGATGGCGTCGTCGGTAATTTCGACGTTGTGGTGATCCTGATACGGCTGTTTGATGCCTTGCAGGATTTCAACCGTCTCTTCGATGGACGGTTCTTCAACCAGAATTTGCTGGAAGCGGCGCTCTAACGCGGCGTCGCTCTCGATGTGCTTACGGTACTCGTCGAGCGTGGTCGCGCCGATGCACTGCAATTCGCCGCGAGATAGCGCCGGTTTGAGGATGTTGGCCGCGTCCACACTGCTACCGGCGGAACCCGCCCCGACCAGCATGTGTACTTCGTCGATGAACAGGATGGCGTCGCTAGACTTGAGTTCTTCGATCACGCGCTTCAGGCGTTCCTCGAATTGACCGCGATACATCGTCCCGGCCACCAACGAGCCGACATCAAGCTGTAGCACGCGCTTATTCAGAAGCGGCTTGGGCGTGTCGCCGTTGATGATGCGCTGGGCGAGTCCCTCGACGATGGCGGTCTTGCCGACGCCGGGTTCACCGATCAGCGCGGGGTTGTTCTTGCGGCGGCGCGATAGCACCTGAATCACGCGCTCGATTTCCGTCTCGCGTCCAACCACCGGATCGAGTTTGCCGTCCGCCGCCAGCGCGGTTAAATCCGTCGCCAGTTGATCGACAAGCGGCGTCTTTTCCGGACGCGGGCGCGATGGCAGGCGCTTCTCTTCGCTAGCGGAGCTTTGCGGCTGTACCGGACTTTCGTTGAGGACGCGGCGCGTCTGCCGCCGGATTTCCTCCGGGCTGATGCCCAGTCGCTTCAGTACATCAATGGCGACGCCTTCCGACTGCCGCACCAGACCGAGTAACAGATGCTCGGTGCCGATGTAATGATGTCCCATGCGGCGGGCTTCGTCGATGGCTAGCTCTAGCACTTTCTTCGTGCCCGGCGACAGATCAAGCTGTACCGGCGCGGTGCGCGTCGCGGCACGGGTCAGGCGTTCGACCAGCTCCTCAACCCGTTTGGGGTCAAGGCCAAGATCGCGCAGTACCCGCCCGGCAACACCACCATCTTCACGCATCAGCCCCAGCAGGAGATGCTCGGTGCCGATATAGTTGTGTTGCATCCGTTCAGCTTCTTCTTGCGCCAGACTCAGCACACGTCGCGCTCTTTGTGTGAATCTTTCCATTTTGCTTGGCACGGTTGATTACCTCCGTCGCCACTATGACGTTGCATGTCTATTCGTCGTTCGTGTCCGTTTATCGCGTCTGCGGGAAGCATGGCGAGAAACGAACACACTTACGATCTTATCATAGCATACACGCCCGAACAACGCATTGCGTTTCTATCAGCACTTGGTTAGAAACGCGAAATAAACAGGGGGCAAACGAATAACACGCGCCCCCTGATATTATCCTCAATATATGCAATTGACCGGCACCGCAGGCCGCATCTACGACTCGTCGTCACCGGTGGCATCGCCACCCACGAATGCTTGCAAGTCACGATCCAGATACTCCGAAGAGTTGACGCGCTTCAAGCTCAACCCTAGCCGGCGATTCTTCACGTCGATCTTGACCACGCGCAGGGTTAGCTTTTCGCCTTCAGTCACCATGTCACGCGGATGCGCGACGCGATCTTCCGACAATTCGGAGATATGCACCAGACCTTCGATCTCCTCCGCGTCGGTCAAGCTGGCGAACGCGCCGAACTTGGTCATCTTGGTGATGACCGCCTGTACCAGATCGCCGACCTGATAAGTCGTCGCCACCTCGTCCCACGGATCGGCCTCTTGACGGCGCACGCTCAAGCCGATGCGCTTACGGTCACGGTCTACGCTGATGACCTCGACTTTGACGGTCTGGCCGACGCTCAGCGCTTCGCGTGGGTGCGTGATGTGCTTCCATGTGATCTCGGTCAGATGCACCAGCCCCTCAGCGCCGCCGACATCGACGAACGCGCCGAAGTCCTCCAGACTGACGACCTTACCCTCGATCACCTGCCCGACTTCCAACTCTTCGATCAATTCGCTCTTACGCTGTTCGCGCACTTCACGCGCCGCCGCCCGTTCCGACAGGATCAGCCGGTTACGCTTCTGATCGACTTCCATCACCTTGACGAAAATCGGATCGTTGACCATGCCGCTATAACGCTCTTCGGGCGTCTCGCCGGAAATTTGACGGCGGCGGACATCGCCAATCTGACTCTGCGGGACGAATCCGCGCAAACGGCCAAAGCGGACAATCAAGCCGCCCTTGTTATAACCGGCGATGTTGCCCTCATAGACCTGACCACTGCCGCTATATTCGGACGCCTTGCGCCAGTCTAGCTCTTCAATGGCACGGTTGATCGACAGGACGACGTTGCCGTTATGGTCACGCGGATTAACCACGTAGACCGTCACCGTCGCGCCGACTTCGTTCAGGTCGCCGATAACGTCCCGTTGCAGGCGGTCTAGCTCCTTGCCGGGAACGATGCCTTGCGCACCATCACCCAGATCAACTTCGATCAGCGTGGGCGCGGTGCTGACGATCGTGCCTTCCAGCAGATCGCCGCGCTTAAAGCGTGCGGGCGGATCGTCGGCAGACACGGCTGACGCTTCAGTCTCGGCGGGCACGGATTCGGCTTCAATCTCAGCAGGCGCGGCTGACGCCTCAGTCTCGGCGGGCGCGGCTTCGGCTTCAGTTTCGGCGGGCGTGGCTGACGCTTCAGTTTCCGCAGATGTGGCTTCAGTCTCGGCAGGCACGGCTTCCGCTTCGACTTCAGCAGGTGTGGCTTCGGCTTCAACGGGGGGTGTTGCGTTCACTTGTTCTTCGGCAGATGGTGTCGGTTGTTCCATTTCGTCCTTACCCTCTGCCCCTTGTGTGTTGGCGCTCATAGAAGTTGTGCATCCGTCCAGCTTCCCCTCACCAGACCGCACATGCCTCCTTTCCGAAAATGTCGGGCGACTATTCAGCATAAAGCCTAAAAATACATTTGAAAATCAATTATACCTTACCCGACATAATAATCAAACCTCGTTTGAAAGCAAACGCGGGGTATTTCTGATTACTGTTGTGCCGTCGAAAGACGACATGAGATATAATGAGACTATGCGCTATGGCGTATACCACACGGGAATACCCGTCTGACAGTTATCAGTAGAGAAAGAGCCGCATCATGAGCATTGTTCGTCAACCATTTGGCCGCACCAACCATCTCAGTAGCCGACTGATTTTCGGCGCTGTCGCGCTGGGGGAAGTCACACAAGCCGAAGCCGACCAGACGCTAGATGTCCTGCTTGAATATGGCATCAATCATATCGACACCGCCGCGAGCTATGGTCATGCTGAAGAGCGACTCGGCCCGTGGATGGCACAATACCGCGATCAATTCTTTTTAGCGACCAAGACCGGCGAACGCACCTACGCCAAAGCACGCGAAGAATTCTTGCGTTCGTTGGAACGCCTGCGCGTTGATTCCGTTGACCTGATTCAAATGCACTATCTGGTTGGCGAAGAAGAATGGCAGATCGCTATGGGTGAAGGCGGTGCGCTGGAATATCTGATTGAAGCACGCGAGCAGGGATTGGTACGCTACATCGGCGTGACGGGGCATGACGTGGCGATTGCCCGTATGCATCGCAAGAGCTTAGACCGCTACGACTTCGACAGCGTGTTACTGCCTTACAACTATCTGATGATGCAGAATCCGGTCTACGCCGAAGGATTCGCCGAAGTCCTGCGCCTATCACAGGAGCGCAATGTCGCCGTACAGACCATCAAAGCCATCACGCGCCGCCCCTACCCGCCTGAGGAGCGCAGTCAACATGCGACATGGTACGAGCCACTGACCGACCAGAGCAGTATTGATAAATCGGTGCATTGGGTACTCGGGCAGGAGGGGATTTTCTTGAATACGGTGGGCGATATTCACCTGCTCCCCAAAGTGCTGGACGCCGCCGCCCGATTTGAGGGACGGCCATCCGATGACGTGATGCAGGCCATGATTGAGGAACAGCAAATGGCGCCGTTGTTCGTGTAGTAGAAGACATGCCGCGCCGGGTTACTGTTGCGCGATGTATAAGTGAGCGCCATCCGGCGCGGGCTGTGCCCATGCCAGCGTCAACCGTCCGGCGGAATCCGCGTGCAAGGTCGGCGTGCCGATCAAGCCGGGCGCATCCAACGGCGCGACGGCCTCATAACTGACGACTGCGCCGCCGCGCAGGGTGACGACGCCCAGTTCATCGCCCGCCGCCACCGCCACCGGCAACCCATCCGCCGACGGGACGCCCCCTGCCGGAGACGCCCACGACAGCACGACATCCGGCGACACATCCGCCACACTATCCAACGTCAGGCGGCGCGGCGTCGTCCAGTCATCGAGCGCGGATTGTGGCGCGGTAGCATACCACGTCGCCGCGAACGCGCCTCTATGGTGGCTGATATTCCAGAAGGCGTAAACGTGCGTCGCATCGACGGCGACGTGCAAATGTTCCAGAAAATCACCGGCGGAAAGCGCGGGCGCGGTCACATGCAGAGCGACTTCACCGCGTTCGGCAGAGGGGCGCGAGTCGCCGTCGAACGCCGCGCTCCGCAATGTGCCATCGGTGACGCTCTGCCAGAACAGGCGCGGCGTGCCATCAGCGAAGCGCACCGCCGCCGGACGCTCCCCCGCCGAGACCAGCGCCACCGGCGAACGCGGACGGTTGACCGAATCGAAGAATTGCGCGTAGATGGTCGGCTCGGAGATCGGCGCGGCGCTATAAAACACCCATAGCGTCCCGTCATCTCCCGGCAGGAGGGCGTGATGATAAATCGTGTGATCGTTGGCGATGAATGCGCCGCGTGTGGCGTCCGGCGTGTTGTCGATCAGCAGTGCCCACAGACGCATACCGGCGAGCGGCTCTTGTGGATCGGCATCCAGCCACAGCAGATGATGAAAGCCCTGTGCGGCGCGGGCGGCCTGATAGTGTCGTGGAAATGCGGTGACGATGGGCAGGCGATTGACCGCGCCGGGTGCCCCGTCGGCGGTATTGATGCGGCGCAGGGTATGGTACGTGTCGCGCTCATCAGCGCTGACCCACACCGCGATGATCGACTCCGCGCCGACGATCAACGCGGGCGCGTCGCCCTGCTCCGCGACGCCTAACGCATAGACCGCCCCCCATTCGGAGCGCGGCGCGACGATCACCGCTTCTTCGTGCGATTGCGGCGCGGAGTCCGCCGCGATGAAAGGCGCACAGGCGGCCAGCAATCCGCCGAACAGCGCCAGACACAGCCACGCCCGCCGCATCTCGCGTTAAATCTCCGTCAGATCGACCAGACCTTCCGGCCCGGTATACTCAACAGGTTGCGGCGCGTAAAACGCGATGATGTGCAGGACATACCGCGCCATGTCCCAGCTAATGTTGGGCAATACCGCCTCATCCGCGCCGTAATACAGGCCGACGTGATAGCGTTCTTCGCCGCGCATCAAAACGCGCTTGACGAACCAACCGCTAACGCCGCCGATGTGCGGCGCGACCACCACTTCCACCGCTTCCAGATGCTCCCAGCGTATCGTCTGGCCGCTAGCCACCATCTCCGCGCCGTAAGCGTCGAAGATACGCGCCAGCCGCGCCTCTTCATCGGACGATAGATTTTCCGCGCTGGGGCGGTGGTCGATGCGCTGAATGTAAGTCATGAGTTCTATGCTCCATATTATGCTTCGACGACTTCCACGACGATGAACGTCTCGTCGCTGGGCGTGCCATCTGGCCGGTAGGCGATAGCGGATAGCACATGCGCCCCGATGCCTCCCGCCAGCCAATTCATCTGCACGCGGAAGCGATGCTCAACGCCAAAATGCGGCGGGCCACCGTCACCGACGGGCACGCCATCCACGCGAAACTCAACGCGGGCGATGCCGACGCCGGTATCCTCCGCGAAGATGTCTACCGTCAAATCCGTGCCCTGCAAGATGCGGGCGTTGTTGGCCGGTGCGACGAAGCGAACGGTGGGTAGGTCGGGCGTGGGCGGCGGGGCGCTGGCCGTCAAGTTACAGGCTGAGGTCATCCCGACGCAGAAACAACACAATAGCACCCAAACAGCGTATTTTTCCATCATGTCTGTTATCATGCTTGTCCTGTCCCTTTGATCTCATTATGGGGGTGTTCGACGCGGAATTCAAGCAATTAGGACGAACTATCACCCACAGGTAAGCCTTCTATCATCATTATTTTAAGTGCGTTCGTCGTCGGGCTGGGACCATCACGCAGGATATAATCAAACGCCATGCGATCCGCTTCGATGTGTTCGCGGAAATGGTAGTTGTGAATCTGCGGGATGTCGTCGGCCAGCCGCACCAGCTCTAAATCGTGCGTCGAGATCAGTCCCATGCTGGCCGCGCCGACCAGCGCCCGGATGAACGCCTCACTGCCGATCAAGCGTTCGCGGTTGTTCGTCCCCCTGAATATCTCGTCAATCAGGAAGAAAAGCGGGTAATCGTGCGGCGCGTGGAGCGCATCCAGCAACGCCTTCAACCGCTTGACCTCCGCGTAAAAATACGAGATGCCATCCACGACTGAATCGGTGACGCGGATGCAGGTGAACAGCCGGAACAGGCCGAGATGAAATTCGGCGGTATCGGTCACGCTCCCCGCATAAGCCAGCGCCATATTCAGCCCCAATGTGCGTAAAAACGAACTCTTGCCCGACATATTCGAGCCGGTGATGACGACCACCTGCCCTAATCCGTCCAGCGTGAAATCGTTGCAAATCTTCTCATCCGGCGGGATCAACGGATGGCCGATCCCTTGCGCGGTCAGCGTCGGCGCGTCGCTGATGTGCGGGAAAGTGTACGCCGGATGCAGATAGGCGAACGTCGCCAGCGCCCCCAGCGCCTCCACCTGATACCACACATCCAACCAGCGCGGCAGATGCGCCGCCAGATCGCCACGCGCCCGCCCCAGCCAGTACGCGAAGAATACGTCATACGGCATGAACAGGTTGAGCATGATCCATATAACCGGATTGCGCTGGATGCTGGTCGCGCTGACGATCCACGCGATGCGCCGCAGGTGCGCCGATGGCCGGTCAGCGATCAAGGGCTGGCACAGCGTCCGCATCGCGCCGTTGTGCGGGTACGTTTCCAGATGGGCGAAGGCCGATTGCACGCGACTGAGCGCCGATTGTAGCGCCATCGCCTGACTGAACAGGCCGCCAAAACGCGACCACACGCGCACCGAGAGCGCACCATACAGCACGAAAGACGCCAACCACAACGGCGGAATCACCCCGCGACTGCTGAGGATGAACAGCGCGATATTGACGACGGCGAGCGCCGCCAGCACGATCACCGTCAGCGCGGGCACGGTGGGCGCGGCGGTGTGCGCCTCTAGCCATGTTTGCAACGGCTGGCCGTCCCATTTTTGCGCGGTGGCCTCTGCGTGGCGGCCATCACGTCCGACGGATTTCAGCGCCAGCCGTTCGCGGAAGCCGCGCAGGGGGATCAGATGGCGCACCAGTTCCTGACGGCGGGCGATGGCGTCCGGTTCCGGCGTTGAAGCCAGCAACCACCCCAGCAGACGATCCGCGCCGCCGCGTGTGGTGCAGGTATCCAGCAGGCGATGCAGGCTGTAATCGCCGGTGATGTCGATGTCCCACGCGAAGGGGTGCGTCCGGCTGGCGTCGGCGATGCTCGGCGGCAATCCCGACCAATCCAGCGTCACGCGGGCGCGATAGTCACGCTTCAGGCGGCGCATCGCCGCGAATAGTGACTGCATACGCTTGATGCGATTGTGTTGAATCACCAGCCCGCCGAAGATCATCAGCGCGACCAGCGCCGACAGCCACGCGGCGGTCTGCCCCAGCGTCGCACCGGCGGCCACAAACGCGACCACCCCGCCGATGAACACCGTGACGCGCTGGCGTGTGATCGCTTCGCTCCGCGCCTGATAGCGCTCGATGCCGCGCTCTAGCCGTTGAATGTGGCGTTCCAGCGCGTGCAGACGCCTCTGTGTGATGTCCAAAATGAATTTATCCTCCGGCTACGAATTCGTGCTATGTTCACCTGAAACGCAATTGATTCAGGCGCGATTTAATCGGACGCGCTCCGTCGGGCGCGATGTTTTCCGCGCCTGCTAAAATGGTATATCAAGCGCGGCGCTTTTTTCTAGTGAGAGGTTAACCGGTTGATGAAGATTGACGTATTGACATTATTCCCGCGTATGTTCGACGGCGTGATGGGTGAAAGCATGATGTGGAAAGCACGACACCACAATCTGCTAGACTTCCACGCGCACGACATCCGCGACTATTCGGCGGATAAACACCGCAAGGTCGATGATACGCCGTATGGCGGCGGCGGCGGCATGGTACTCCGCGCCGATGTGGTCGTGCCCGCAGTGGAGGCGGTACTGGGCGGCGAGTCCGGCGTGCCGGTGATCCTGATGTCACCGCAGGGGCGCTTGTTATCGCACGATGTCGCGGTGGAATTGGCCGCGCATCCGCGCCTCGTGCTGGTCTGCGGCCACTATGAAGGCTTCGACGAACGCATCCGGCAGTTGGCCGCCACTGACGAAATCAGCATCGGCGACTATGTGCTGACCGGTGGCGAGCTGGCGGCGATGGTGGTCATTGATGCGGTGTTGCGCCATGTGCCCGGCTTACTCGGCGCGGAGGGCGGACAGGAGCGCGACAGCCACGCCGACGGCCTGCTGGAAGGCGCTCATTACACCCGTCCGGCGGTCTATCGCGGGCTGGGCGTGCCGCAGACGCTACAGGACGGCAACCACGCCGGGATCGAGCGCTGGCGGCGGCGTTCAGCTTTGCGGCGCACATGGGACAGGCGGCGCGATCTTCTGCTGAAGGCCGAACTGAGCGAAGAAGAACAATACATGCTGGGCGAATTCGCCGACGAAGATTCACGGATTTAGCGGGCGATCAACGGGCGCGGCGCACGCGCCGGATGAAGTCCACCGACTGCAAGCGGCTTTCCAGCAGATAGCTGATGTAATCGTACATGAAGCGCTCCGCTTCGGCGTGCAGGTCTTCGGGGATGGTCAATGAGCGCACCGCCGCGTAATCACTGCGCTGAAGGTGACGCAGTAGCTTGAGCAAGCGCACCCTGACCGGCGTCAGGTCATCGGCCATCGCCGCCGCCCCCGCCGGACTGACCACGCCGCCCGCCGCGAAACTGAAATGTTGATCTTGCGGCACGATGGGCTGATGGGTGACGACACACTCGGTCAACTGCGGGCGGAATCCGGCGTCGTCCAGCATGTGCATCTCGAAGTAGCGCACCGCCAGACGCGGCTCATCTTCCGGCGTATCCAGCCAGCCGAACGCCGATTCCAGCAGATCAAACGCATTGCCGGTCTGCGCTTCGTCGTCCAATATCAGGCGGTTGGTCAATTCGGCGATGTAGTTGGCGTAAGCGCCGCGTGTGAGGTCTTCGCGCATGAACAAAAACGGGCGGCTCATCTCCGCTTGCGACACGATGAACAGGTCACGCCCGCGACTGACCAGCATCTCGGCGCGGGTGAATAGCTCCACATGGCCGGTCTTTTTGCTGGCTGGCTTGCGTGCGCCTTTGGCGATGGCGCTCAATTTGCCGTGTTTAGGCGTGAGCAGAGTCAGCAGGCGATCCGCTTCGCCGAAATCGCGGCGCTTGAGTACCAGCGCGGCGGTCTGAAAACTGCGCGGCGAGCGCGACATCAGCCCTCCAGATCAGCCGGGCCGAAGCTCAACGGCAACAGATGGCGCAGGGTGGTATCGTGATGCACGCGCCCGTCCATATCGGCGATGACGACGCGCAAATCCGGCGCAAATTCGGCCAGAGCCTGACGGCAGATGCCGCACGGCGCACCGCCACCCCGCGTCACGACAATTACCGCGACGAATTCGCGGCACCCTTCGCTGACCGCCTTCACCAGCGCGGTGCGCTCCGCGCATACGCCCGCCGGATACGCGGCGTTTTCCACGTTGCAACCGGTGAAAACGCGGCCATCCGCCGCCACCAGCGCCGCCCCCACCGCATAGCCGGAATACACCACATAAGCGTTTTTACTGGCGTCGATAGCTGTCTGTATCAACCCGGCGATGTCGTCATGTGGCGTCATGCGATTTCCCCTCTGACGTTTCCGGCAAGGCGTCCGGCTCGGCGGGCGGCGTGTCCTCAATTTCAACGTCTCCGGCGAACTTACGGCGCACATACGCTTTGCGGATGCGGCGGCCATCCACCGACATCACGCGCAGATATAGCTTATCGCCGTCAATCTCCTCATCAACTTCTGGCACGCGCCCGAAATACGTGTAGATGAAGCCGCCGAGCGTGTCGCTATCTTCGGTGGGCAGGTTCAAATCCAGCAGGTCGTTGAAGTCATCCAGATCAATACCGGCATCGACGATGTATTCATGCTCGCCGGTCTGCTCGTATTCGTCCTCTTCGTACAGGTCGTACTCGTCCTGTATATCGCCGATGATCTCCTCGATGATGTCCTCAATGGTGACTAATCCGGCGGTGCCGCCGTATTCATCGACGACAATCGCCATGTGAACCTTGCGCTGTTGCAGTTCTTTGAGCAACTCGTCGGCGCTTTTGGTCTCCGGCACGAAGTACGCCTGACGCATCACCGCGCTGATCGTGGTCGCCTGATCTTGCTTCCAGCGCGATAACATATCCTTCGCGTACAGCAGGCCGCGCACGTTGTCGATGCTGTCCTCATAAACCGGAATGCGCGATAGGCCGGTACTGATGAAAACGTCCATCGCTTCATCGAGCGTATGATGCACGCCAACCGCGCGGATGTCGATGCGCGGCGTCATCATCTCGCGGACGTGCGTCTCGCTCAATTGAAGCACGGAGTAGATCATCTCTTTCTCTTCGTCTTCAATCGTCCCGCCGGTGTGTCCGGCATCGACCAGCGTCATGATTTCCTCTTCGGTGACGGTGTTCACCAGATTGTTACTGTTGAACAGCGCTGAAATAAGCTGGCTAAAGCGGATGAGCAGGCTGACAAGCGGCTTGAACAGCCACATCACCGCGTTCATGACGCGCCCCGCGCCGTACAGCAACGTATCGGCATGTGTCGAGCCGACGGCTTCCGGCACGGTATCGCCCAGCACAATGACGATGCAGGCCAGTAACAGCAGGAGAGCGACGGAACCGGCGACTGTCGGCACGTCGATTCCCGTCCATGCCACCGCCGCCAATGCGAATTTCAGCAGGGTGCTAGCGGTGTAGTAGGTGATGGTGATGGTGTTGGCCTGCAGAAGCGTCAGCAGGCGGAAGGCGCGTTTATCGCCGTCGGCGGCCAGATCACGCAGAGCGCCGGTACGTGCGTTCATCAGCGCGGCATACGAGCCAGTGATGACGGCTTGCACCGTGACCAGAAATAGAAGCAACAAAAGGATAATCAGCGAGCTATTCAAGCGCGTTTCTTCCTTTTTTGATGATGGGCAATATGGGCGATAGATGAAAGAAGCGAACAGGCCGAAGCCGCGAGTCCGCACAGGCGGTCATGCGTGGGGAGGACATACTGAGATCGTTCGGGAACGTCTTCTTGCACGATTACGGCAATTCCGTAGGCCAAATGATTACTTGACGTTATTTTAGCATATCCTTTCCGGCGGACGCAAGCGGCGGCACACGTCAGCGCGGTGCGGGCGCAATCTGTCGGGACGTAGCGTGCTACCGCCCGCGCCCCGACTAGCGCGATCAGGCACTTTGCTGTTTAATGGAGACATAGACAAACGCAGTGATAACCGAAGGGGGGAACTTCTATGCTGGATTCATCCGTGATCGGTGTGGTGATCGCGCTGATTTTCGTGTACAGCTTGATGGGTATTCTGGTGACATTCATCAACAATCTGATCGCCAGCCTGTTCAGCCTGCGCTCAAGGATGTTGCGCGAAGGGTTGGTCGAGTTGATCGTCGATGAGGACATGCAGAGGCGCGTATTGTCGCATCCCCTCATCCGCATCGTAGACCCGAAAGACCCGCACAAACTGACCGCGCAGAGCAACGACGAAGGCGACATCCTGCGCGATCTGGAGGAGGGGCAGGACAAGCGGATTAGCCACATTCCGCCCGCCACTTTCGTACAGGCCATCAAAAGCATCTTAATCAGCGAAGCGGAAAAGCGGCTATTCGATGGCATCCAACAGGTTTTTGAGCGCATCCCCAACTCGGAGGCTAAATCGCTAGCGCGGGAAGCCTTCCAGCAATTACGCGCCAACTTCAACGAAGCATCATTCCGCGAATTACTCAAGCTGGTGGACGGCATCCCCGACGAGAACTTAGCCGCACAGTTGCGCGGCGCGCTGGAAGACTTCGACCATCTCATCACCCAGCTACGTTACAATCAGGGCGATCTGGCGGTGTTGATGCAGGGCATCGAGCAGATTCAGAACGCGCACATGCGCGGCTCGCTGAAGTCGCTACTCATCACCGCCAGAAATGTTGAGGATGCCGAGAATCGCCTGATGGACTGGTTCGATGACGGCATGGCACGGCTGACCGAAGCCTTCTCGCGGCAGATGGCGCGAATCTCGGTGGTAGTCGCTATCGTGCTGACGTTGCTATTCAACGTGGACACCCTGCACATCGCCAACGTGCTATATCAGGATGACGACCTGCGGCAAGCGGTGGTGATGGCCGCGCTGGAATTTGAGGCTGAAGCCGATGCGCCGATCTTACTGCCGGAGGACGCGACGCCGGACGACATCGCGGAGTCTGCCGCCTCCGTTCAGCAGACAGCAAGCGAACTACTCAGTCTCGGCTTGCCGATCACATGGTCATGGCAGGCGGTGACGCCGGAAATGGCCGAACGTCACCGCGCTCTGGGCATGGCTGATCCGTACCGCAACTCGCGCAATCTGTGGAATTTCTTCAACGGGCCATTCGACGAGACGCTGGTACTCATCATCGCCAAGCTGATGGGGCTAGGCGTGACGGTGATCGCCGCCGCACAGGGAGCGCCATTCTGGTTTAGCCTGTTGCGGCGGATCACAAACGGACGCTAATCGTCGGCGACGGCGGCCTCACCCATCTGCCGCCCCGCGTCGATCAGGGCGCGGACGTATTCCGGCGCGGCGGCCTCCGCATAGATGCGAAGCGTCGGCTCGGTGCCGCTTGGCCGGATGAGCAACCAGCCGCCATCACGCAGATAAAACTTCACGCCGTCGAGTGTGTCCACACGCTCGACGGTTTCCCCCGCGATGACCGGCGGGGCGCTATCCGCCAGCCGCCCGACGACGGTCTTCTTGGGCAGTTGGCGCTCAAGGTGGGCGTCCACGCGCTCATAATGCGCCGGGCCATAGGTGGCCTGTAAATCGGCGACCAGCTCATGAAGCGGCGCTTCACAAAAAGCCATCACCTCCAGCAACAGTAAGCCCATCAGGATTCCGTCACCTTCGGGGATGTGGCCGCGAATGCTCATGCCGCCACTTTCCTCACCGCCCATCAGAATATCGCGGGAGAGCATCAAGTCGGCGATGTGGTTGAAGCCGACTGGCGTCTCGTGCAGGGGCAGGTTGTGTCTGCTGGCGATGGCGTCGATCATGTACGTGGTGGAGATGGTCTTGACGACTTCGCCGCGCAAGCCCTTATTCTCGACCAGATGGCGCAAGACCAGCGCGAAGATATGGTGCGGGTCGATGTAATGGCCTTGCGCGTCAATCGCGCCGATGCGATCCGCGTCGCCATCCGTCGCCAGCCCGACATGCGCCTGCAAGCGCTGAACCGTCGCCACCAGATCGTTGAGGTAGCGCAACATCGGCTCCGGGTGGATGCCGCCGAAGCCCGGGTTCAACACGTCGCGGATGCCGTATGCGCGACAGCGTGTGCGGGCTAAGATGCTGGTGATCGCCCCGCGCCCCGATCCCCACATCGCATCGGCCACGACGGATAGCTCCCCGCGTGAGATGCGGTCTAAATCGACCAGTTCGGTTAGGTGCTGGTAATACAGCCATGACGGATCAAACACGCGGATTTGACCGGCGGAAACGCCCGCCTCAAAATCCATGATCTTGACCGCGTTCTCGTCGTCGTAGATGCGCTGTAGCTCGTCCTCAATCTGGTTGCATTGCTCCGGCGTGGCGCTACCACCATAACGCGCCTTGACCTTAAAGCCATTGTAGCGCGGCGGGTTGTGGCTGGCGGTGATGACCACCCCGGCCAGCGCGTTTTTCTCCAGCACATTGTACGAGATGGCCGGAGTCGGCGCGTCGGTGCGCGTCAGCCAGACGGTGATGCCGTTGGCGGCCAGCACGCGGGCGGTCTCCGCCGCGAAGCGATCCGACAAAAAGCGCGTATCATGCCCGACCACCATCGCCGGCGTGCCGGAGGCGGCGTCGGGCATCTTCAACACCCAGTTCGCCACTGCTTGCGATACAAAGCGCACATTTTCAAACGTGAACGTATCCGCGATGACGGCTCGCCAGCCATCTGTCCCGAAGTGAATCATATTGTTGCCCCCTGTTCATTATGCGTTGATGATGCCGTTTATGCGTGTTGCGGTGTCAGCGCTCAGGCGCTATCGAGGCCGGTCTGTGCGACCAGCGCTTCGGCGCGTTCGCGTGAGATTTCGGTATTGTGCAGGATGCTATACGGCAGGTCATGGCGCTGAACGTAATTCGGTAGCATCTGCAAGGTGTCGATGATGTCGGTGGTGCGTAATTGCCCCAGCCGGATACCGGCGGCCAGCAATGTCTGGCGGATGGGGCGCACGTCCTGCCCGTGCAAGGCCGCCGCCAGCATGATGCCGGGGCCGATCAAGTCGGCATACGGCACACCGCGATCATTCCGCGCCACTCGCGGCTCAATCGCGTAGGCGAAATATTGCTCACTGCCTTCTTGCGGGCGGTTGTGGCCGAGCTGATTGGTCAACTGCACCTCCACGCAGATCAAGTCGAGCAGGTTACGCAATGCATCGACGCGGCCTTCGCCGACGCCGGGCGCGATCTTGAACGCCTGTTGCGCGATGCCCGCCGCCAGACTCGCCGCCCATTGCTGAAAGCGCTCTTGCGCGGTGTTCATGTTGCGCTCGGCGGCGTAGCGCCAATCCATCAAGCCGGTCACCATGCTCAGGATTTCAGCGATGCCCGTCCCGCGAAAGTGCGCCGGTGCGGTGCTGACCACATCCCAATCAATCACCACGCGATCCACCGGGCCGGTGATCTCATAACCGACGGTGCCCTCTTCGCGCACCGCGACCAGCGCGGTGAAGAAGCCATCTACGCTCAACACCGTCGGCACCAGCACAACCGGCAACCCGCGCCGCCAGCCGATATACTTGGCGACATCGGCCACCAGACCGCCGCCCACCCCGTACACGACTTCGGCCTGCTCCGGCAGACCTTCCGCCAATTTATCCATGTAATTGCGGCGAGCGTTGGTCGGCTCGGCCTGTACGACAAGCGGCAATCCCAGATATGAATGGACCCGCCCCCATGCTGTCTTGCCCGTCAATAGCGCCGTCGGGCGTGATTCTTTGATCTCCGAAAGTGAACGTATCTCAATGCGTGGCAAATTCCAGATAGTAGTCATAGCTTACCGTCCCGATCCAATGATTTGATCCAGTTGCGGTATCATATTAACATAGTTTAGCGATTGACGCCGCACAACCATTTTAGCCGCACAGTGTTCTGAATACCAGAAAGGGTGTACGCTGGTGTGCGGACAATCGGGGGGAATAGCGCCGCGCCGATGCCGGACGTACCCCGCAAGAGATCATGTCAGGAGAGAGTTTGAGATGACATCACTATTCGGTAATCCGTTCGGCAATCGTGGCAAAGCCGAAGAAGAAGCGCAAAAAGCGCCCAATCCGCCGCCGGTGCATATCTCACCGCGCCCGACGGCAATCACCCAGCAACCGCTAGGCTTCGAGACGGTGTTAGGGCCTAGCTCGATATTAGAAGGCAAGCTGAAAAGCGACGGCAACCTGCGGCTGGATGGCACGTTCACCGGCACGCTGGAAATCTCCGGCAATGTGCTGGTCGGGGAGACGGCCAACATCTACGCCGACATCGACGGGCAAAATATCTCCATCGCGGGGGCGGTGCGCGGCAATGTCACCGGCAACAAGGTGCAATTACTACGTTCTGGCCGCGTCTGGGGCGACATCACCGCCACCACGTTGACGACGGAGGAAGGCGCGTTCATCGACGGTAAAATCTCCATGCGGACGACAGAGCCAGCGCCCGCCGCCCCGCCGGTAGCGATCACACCCGCGCCGGTCAGCACCGACGATGCGCCGCCAGAATCCGCACCAGAAGACGCCGCCCCCCCTACGGATGCGGATGCGGACGACGACAGGCCGGAAGATAGCATCAGCACGACGGCGGAGGAAACCGCGACAGCCACAGCCGATCAAGCAGATCAAAACGAAGATGAAGATGAGCAGGACGAGAAAAAGGAAAAAGACGAATGACCAGCGTTTTATTCGTATGTCTGGGTAATATTTGCCGTTCACCGATGGCCGATGGCCTGTTCGCCCACATGGTCAAACAGGCCGGTTTAGCGGATAAAATCCGCGTCGATTCGGCAGGTACGGCGGGCTATCATACCGGCGAACGCGCCCATCGTGGCACGCTGAACGTGCTGAAGAAGCATGATGTTGATTATGATGGCCGTGCGCGTCAATTTCGCGCCGCCGATTTGCAAACGTTCGATTATGTGCTGGCGATGGACAACAGCAATTTCGCCAACATCCTGCGGATGGCCGACATCCAGACCGAACGCGGGCGCACCCACTACACGCTGGACGACGGGGCGCAAGTCGCTATGTTCCTGCATTACGCGCATGAGGCGGGCACGGTGCGCGAGATCGAAGTGCCTGATCCGTACTACGATGGCCGCTTCGATGAGGTGTATGATCTGGTCGAACGCGGATGCCGCGCCCTGCTGGACGAAATCACCGGCGGTTAAGCGCCGCGTCACGCGCTCTGATAGCTGATCGTCGGCGTGATGGTGGGCGTCGGCGTCGGGGTGTCCGTCGCGTCGGGATCGGGCGTTTGGGTCGGGCGCGGTGATGGCGTGATGCTCGGCGTCTCGGTTGGCAGTGGTGTGACGGTGGGCGCGGGCGTGAAGGTGCGTGTCGGCGTCGCCGTCGGGTTGAGGGCACGCAGTAAATCCTTGAAGATGTACACCGCCACCACACGACGGCTGATCGGGTTCATGTCGATCAAGTACCAGTCGGCGTTTTCATCAGCGACGCCCAGCACACAGACCGTCGTGCCCGGCTCGTAGATGTCTACCACACCGGCGGATGTGTTGGGCGCGTCGCGCACGTTGGCGCGTTCGGTAATCATGAAATCCTGACATTCCGGCACCGGCGTCAGCGTGATGACCGGCTGTTCGACCACCGATTGCGGCTGAGAGGCGTCGCCGGTATTGCGCTGGGTGTTGCCGCCCGTCGATGCGCCACTGGCGCGGGTGGGGCTGGGGCGCTCCAGAATGGCGGCCTGCGTCGCCGCTTCGCGGGTGGCTTGCCCGCTAATGCCGGTGGCCGCCGCGTAATCACGCAGACCTTGATACAGGTAATACGCGCCGAAGACCAGCGCCATCCCCAGCAGGAACACCAACCATGACGGCGTGCCGCCCCCGGATGGGCGCGGGCGCGATGACATACTCGAACTTCTGCCCAGCATCATGTCACCTCATGCGGATTGATTGCCTGACGGATGCACGCGGTCAGCGTGTCGGCGTCTGATGGCCGTTCAATGATGGCCTGTGCGCCGACGACTTGCGCCTGTTGGCGGCTCTCCGCCGTGACCGCGCCCGCGCTCATCAGGATGATTGGCGTCGCCCGCGTCGCCGGATTCGCCCGCAACGCGGCGCACAGCGCGTAGCCGTCTAGCTCCGGCATCCGCACATCGAGCAGGATGACGGCGGGCTGATCGCGGACGGCTATCGCCTCCGCCTCAACGCTGGCGGCCACCAGCAACGGACGCCAGCCGCCGACAGTCAGCAGACCTTCCAGTAGCTCACGGTTCAGCCAGTCGTCATCGACGGCCATCACCAGCATTTTTTCCGTGCGGTCATCGTCGGGCATGGGCGGGCGCTCTCTGCTAGCGGGGGATTTCGTCTAATGTGCCGTTGTAACGGTTCATGGCGATGTCGATGCCGTCGGTCAGCCACGTCTCCACCGCGTCGGCGGCGCGGTCTACGATGTTGCGGGCGGTGATGATGTCGTCGCCGTGAAACGGTTGCAATACGTAAGCCGATGGTTGCATCCGTCCCGGCGGCCTGTCGATACCACAGCGCACGCGATGAAAGTCCTGTGTGCCGGTGTGCTGGATGATGTTGCGCACGCCATTTTGACCGCCCGCGCCGCCGGTCTTACGCAGGCGCAACGCGCCCAATGGCGTATCCAGATCATCGTGAATCACGATCAGGTCTTGCACGTCGATCTTATAGAAATCCATCAGCGCCCGCACCGCCTCCCCACTCAAATTCATGAAGGTTTGCGGCTTGGCGAGCAAGACGCGCCGTTCGCGGATGGTGGCGTCGGCGATGATCGCCTTGCGCTCCTTCTTGGCGGATTCCGCGCCCCAGCGACGGGCGAGTTCGTCCACCACCCAGAAGCCGAAATTGTGGCGTGTATTCTCGTATTTCTTGCCCGGATTCCCCAATCCGACGATTAAAGCACGTTTCACCATAGGGTCAATCTCCGGTTCTGGCTGGGATGCTTGTATGCTGAGGGCGTTCAATACCGCGTCGCGGATGCGCTTAAAATAAGACATAAGGCCGGTCAACCAATCCATCTATCAGATTGCGATTATTGTACCAGATGCCGCCACACAATTGAATCCCGCCCGCGTCGCCGTTGCCCTCACCCTAAATCCCTCTCTCAAGCGCCGCTGTGCGGCTGGGAGAGGGACTTCAAAGCATGGTTTTCTCCCCTTCTCCCAGCGTAGCGTTTGGGAGAAGGGGGCAGGGGATGAGGGCAAGAGGCCACACAATTGAATCCCGCCGACTGCTACAATATTTCGCGCTGGCTGTTGAATTGCGTCTCGTATAATTCGGCGTAGATGCCATCCTGTGCCATTAATTCCTGATGCGTGCCGCGCTCCACGATGCGCCCGCGATCCATCACCAGAATGGTATCCGCCGCGAGGATGGTACTCAGGCGATGCGCGATGACGATGCTGGTACGTCCGGCCATGACCGCCTTCATCGCTTGCTGGATCAACGCTTCGGACTGGCTATCAAGGCTAGATGTGGCCTCATCCAGAACCAGAATGCGCGGGTCTTTGAGGATGACGCGGGCGAGCGCCAGCCGTTGCTTCTCGCCGCCACTCAAACGATACCCGCGCTCACCGACAACCGTGTTATAGCCTTCCGGCAAAGCGGCGATGAAGTCGTGGATGTTGGCCGCCCGACACGCCGCTTCGATCTGCTCTGCTGTGGCGTCCATGCGGGCGTACAGCATGTTATTCTTCACCGTGTCGTGAAATAGATACGTCTCCTGCGTCACCATGCCGATCTGCTCCGCCAGCGATTCCAGCGTCACATCGCGGATGTCGATGTCGTCGATCAACACGCGGCCTTGCGTCGGATCGTACAGGCGCGGGATTAAGTAGGTCGTGGTGGTCTTGCCCGCGCCACTCGGCCCGACTAGCGCCACCAGTTGGCCGGGCTGGATGACGAACGACACATCCTCTAGCGCGGTTTCTCGCGCCTGCGTCTTGACCGTCCCCGCGCTCTGCTGGCCGTCCAGCGTGATCTCGTCCTCCGCGTAGCGCTCCACGTCGCTCAGCAACAGCGCCGGATCGACACTGTAGGCGAACGTCACGCCGTCGAATTCCAGCTTGCCGCGCACGTCGCCCAGCGCTTGCGCGTCCGGCTTCTCGTCGATCTCTAGCGGCAGGTCAATCACTTCAAACACGCGCTCGAAGCTGACCACCGATGTAGCGAATTCCACCGGCGCATTGGTCAACGCCTGCAACGGGCCGTAAAGTTGCGTCAGATACGTGCCGAAGGCGACAATCGTCCCGATAGTGAATTCGCCACTGAGTACCAGATGGCCGCCCACCCAGTAGACCAGCGCGGTACCGACGGCGGCGATCAGGCCGACGATCACCAGAAATTGAGCGCCGATCACCGCCCGTTGAACGCCGATGTCGCGCACCTTCGCGGAGCGATCATCGAAGCGGCTGACCTCTAAGCGTCGCCGCCCGAACAGCTTCACCAGCAGGCTACCGCTAATGTTGAGCGTCTCGTTCATCATGGCGTTCATCTGCGCGTTATAGCGCATCTGATCGCGGGCGATCTCGCGCAGGACAGCGCCCACCCGTCGCGCCAGCACGATGAAGAACGGCAGAACCAGAATGCCCAATATCGTCAAGCGCCATTCCAACGCCAGCATGACGGCCAGCGTCGCGGCGACGGTGATGATGTTGGTGACGATCTCGACAATCGTGTTGCTGATAGCGCGTTGCGCGTCGATCACGTCGTTATTCAGGCGGCTGACTAGCTCGCCGGTGCGCGTGTTGGTGAAGAAGCGCAGAGATAATTTTTGCAGATGATCGTACAGCGCCACGCGCAAATCGTAGATGACGCCTTCGCCCACCGCCGCGTTGAGGCGGCGCTGTACCACGCGCAGAGCGCCGGTCATAATCGGGATCGCCACCAGCCCCAGCGCCAGCCAGTTCAAGCGGGTGGTGTCGCCTTGCGGTAGCGTGGTGTCGATCAAGTCGCGGAAGATCAACGGCGTAATCAAGCCGAGTCCGGTGGTCAGCAAGATCAACACCAGCAGGCCGATGATCTGGCGGCGGTATGGCCGCGCATAGCCCATCACGCGGCGGATTAGCGGCCACGTCACCTGCGGTTTTTTGCTGTTGGGGTCGGCGTGGATATAACGCCACCAATTACCGTTACCTATCATGCTGGTTTTGCTTTCTGCTAGATTTCTTTTACTACCTTTTTTGAAAAAGGGTCTCTGATTCGTAGAGGTCGCCAAAAAACTTCAGAATAGCGCTTATTGGCTGATTGAAAATGAAAAGATCAGAATCTTTTCGCTTTTGCCCTGCCTGCATCGTTACAAGATGCGCCCATTACGGCGCTTGAATCGGGAAATCGACGGGCGGCGCGGCTAATTCACCGTCTATTTGCAGTTGCACGGTGTAATCGCCGGGCGTGAAGTCGAAGTCGGATGGATCGGCGAAGAACCAGATGCAAGCATTGTCGATGGTGAAATCCGGCGTGAAATCGAAGCTGGCTAGCACTTCATCGCCGCGTAGCCACACAGACGAGATGCGCGTGCCCGGCGTGATGTCGAAGGCGCGGGCGACCACGTACAGGCGCGGCGCGGTAGTGTCGAAGGCGGTCACGGTTTGCGCGGCGCAGTCGTTATCGGCCAGCGACGAAGCCAGCACCACATCACGCAGATTGTCGGGGAAGCTCGGCGGTGTGGTGGGCGGCGGCGTTGGTTGGCTGGCCGGTTCTAGCGTCTCGGTAGCGAATGGCGTCACCTGTACATCCGTCGGCGCGGCGGCGGGGTCAGGCGTGGCCGGTGGCGCGGCTAGGGGGGCGGATTGCGTCGCCTCACGCTGGCGCATAAGGTCGCCGAACGGGTCCGCCGCCTCAACGCGAAATTCAACCGGCGTGGCGGTGGCGATCACCTGATTTTCGATGCCGCGTTCGCTGAGCGTGGCCGCTAGCAAGCCGCCCTGTGAACGAGCACGGGCGAGCCGCGTCTGCGATACGTCCAGCGTCAGCAGGACGCTTTCGATCTCGGCGGTGCCGGTGGCGTTCAAGTTAGCGCGGCGCGTCTCCATGCCTTCTTCAAACGCGACCAGCGTCTGCTGGCCGGTGGCGACATTATCGCAGGCGGCCAACGCCATCATCATCAACAGTGGGAATATCATCAAGTGTCTCATCATAATGCGGTATGGTCGCACAAAAAAAGACCTCGCACAAGGCAAGGTCTGTGAGATTTGTGGAAGTGCCCGGAATCGAACCGGGGTCCACACAGATCGACGACACACGTCTACAAGCTTAGTCAATTGTTCAATTTCGCTATCCGGTAGCCCCAACTGACGCGGTACGCCGGACGCTAGCCGAGAAAGTCTTGGCCCCACCTTATCGGCGTAAGCGAGGTCGCACGTTACCTTTTATGACGCCCGTTTAACCACCCGAGTAACGACGGCTGGAGCGGACGGCTAGCCTCTTCTGGGCTAGCGACTTAGCTTAACCGCTTTTACGCGGCGTAGGCATAAGCCGGAGTATTGTTGTTGGCACTTATCTTGTGCTAGCCCATTGTTAACGCGGACAGGCGCCGCGACTTGCAGTGTGACATCAGCCCTGCATGTCGAACCCATGTCACTCCCTTTATATGACATATTTTAGCAGAAGTTCGACCGATTGTATAGTATATTAAGGTCACTGGACTACACGCCAATATTTTGGATTCTGACGATTTTTGTGCGAGAATAAGCGAACCGCCGCACATATCACGGCGGAACGCGGACGTGCTGACCGCAAAACAGGCGACAGCCACGAATAGACGAGCAAGCGCTGAAACATTGGGATTCATCCAGACATCAGTAGCAGAGGACAGAAGATGAGCGATAGAGAAAATTTAACCGCCGAAGTCATTATCATCGGAGCCGGTATTGCCGGATTGACGGCGGCCAACGAACTAGAATCTGCCGGAAAGCGCGTAACAGTCATCGACAAGGGGCGTAGCGTCGGCGGACGGCTAGCGACACGGCGCGTCGGGCCGGGCGTCGCCGATCATGGCGCACAGTTCTTCACCGTGCGCGAAGCCGAATTTCAGGAAAAAGTCGATAACTGGGTACGTTCTGGTCTGGTGTTTGAGTGGTCGAAGGGCTTCAGCGACGGCAGTCTGCTAGCCGAACCCGCCGAAGGCAACCCGCGCTATGCGACACGCGGCGGCATGAACGCGCTGGCGAAACGCATCGCCGAGCCGTTGCAGGATGTCCGCGTCAATACGCGCATCGTCACCGCCACCTGCGACGAAAAGGGCTGGATTTTTCAGGATTCAGAAGGCGACATCTACACCAGTAACGCGCTGATTATCACCGCGCCGGTGCCGCAATCCATGGCGATATTGGACGCGGGCGCCACAGCGTTGAGCGACAAAGATTTCGAGCAACTGGCACGCATCACCTACGCCGAATGTCTGTGCGGGCTGTTCTGGGTGGAAGGACGCGCCACGCTACCCTCCCCCGGCGCGATCCAGCGCCGCAATGCCAACGTGATCTGGGTGGGCGATAACCAGCAGAAGGGCATCAGCAAGGACGCGACGCTCATCACCTTGCAGGCGGGTGAGCAGTTCAGCCGCCAGATGTGGACAGCACCCGACGAGCGCATTCTGAATTCGCTACAGACCGAGCTACAAATATTCATCACTGACGATACCGAGATCAAAGAGCGCCAACTGAAGCGCTGGCGTTATTCGCGGCCACTGGTCACATACCCTGACCGCTACATGCACGCACAGGCAGAAGCGCCGCTTCTGTTGGCCGGGGATGCGTTCGGCGGGCCGCGTGTCGAAGGCGCTTATCTAAGCGGGCTGTATACCGGCAAGAAGATGGTCGAAATGCTGGGGTAGCAGATACAAAAAACGGGGACGACTACCGCCGTCCCCCTCTTTGCGATTGTTGCTCGTCAGGGTTTCTTTCAACCCAAATTATCCAATATTTGCAGACCGCGCACTACCGTCTCGAAACCGGCGAATTCGCCCGCGTCGAACAATTCACGCATTTCACGGTCTACTTTCACCGCATTTTCCAGCACTTCCTCGCGGGCATCGTGGCCTTTTTGCGTCAGGAAGATACGCACGGCGCGACGGTCTGCGGCATCCGGACGGCGTTCGATGTAGTCCTTGGACTGCAACTTGTCCAGATTAGGCGTGAAGGACGTAGCCGCCCGACCAACAGCCCGCGCCAGTTCCGAAGCGTGCCGACCGTCTTCTTCGTACAGCGCTCGCAGGATATACCACTCGATGACGGTCAGCTCTGAGGGGCGAATACGTCGCCGCAGAGCTTGATCTACACTGCGTAACGCAACATCAAGGTTGCACCACACCGAACCGTCAAACAGCAGGTCATTGTCTTGTTGAATCTTGTCTTGCATCATGTTACCACTCTCAATCTAATGCTAACTTACTATATGATTAACAAATCTAAATTTGCGATACTCAAACGGTCGCCCTCATGAAGTGGATAAGCGCTATTGACCGACAGGCGCTCACCGTTGATGTAAGTGCCATTCATCGAGCCTAAATCAACCACATGCACCACGCCGCGATAAGCGACGAGTGCGGCATGACGGCGCGAAATACCATAATCCAGGCCGTGATGCGGCGTCAGGTCGATGTCGGGGGCGTACTCGCTATCAGGGTCAGAACGCCCGATGACGTAACCTTCGACGCGGGGCGCTTGCAAAGTCCAATCTTCCGCATCTTCACCCGCTAAACTGATATGAATATCACCATCCACCTGGATACTTTTACGCAAAGTTTTTTCTGACCTTTGTTGGGAATTTCACAATAACGTTATTATAACAGATGATTTAAGTTTAACAAGTTAACGTTCTCTCATAGGAATCTTAATTGGTATGTAGTCATGTATTATGCCATCCGGCGTCGGCGAAACATAGAGCCGCCCCCCTGTTAATTGGTCATATAAACCGATTAACACGGCGTCTAAATCATCGGGCAGGCGGTCAAATACGTATACATCGCGCACATACTCATCAGATTCCCATAAATCCGTAGGGTAATCGTAGTTTTGCGGGATGGCGTCCCGCTGGTCAAGAATCTGCCCCGCCGAATCCACCAGATGCACAAATACAGTGTAGCTGGTTTGTGGTGGCCGGAGCGCGTGCCACACCAATTCTAGCGTAAACGAATCGCCGTTCTGTGTCCATGTATAACCATATAACGCGATCTCGTCACCATACACCGCGCCGACTCTTTCCGCCACCGGCGGCGGCGTCAACAGGCGCGGCTGGCCGTCCACGCGGATAGAACCGAGTGTCAGCGTTAATGTTCCGGCTTCCAGCACCAGCGCATAATCGCCCGCCGCTAAATCACGCGGAAGCGACCAGCTAGCATATACGCGGTTGATTTCACCATCGCGCCAACGGGCGGGCGGATGCGCCCACGTCAGCGCTGGCAATGGGATGTCGTCGCCTAGCCGCGCCGTCACGGTCACGTCGGCGCGTTCACCCGACGCGGGGCTGGCCTGCCAGTAAAGCGGCACGGTCAGGCGCTCACCACCGCGATACTGTGGCATGTCGCCATCGCGCCCGACGAAGCCACCCCAGCCGAGCAACGTCACGCCGTCAGCCACCGTCACCATTTCGCCGCGTGGCGGGCGGATGTTCGGGGCGATGTCGGACGCGACGACTCGCACCACGTCCGGCAGGGTCATCACGATACCGGCGGACGTGCCATCCGGGTTGACGCTGTTCAAGAATGTATCCGTCGCCCGATCCACCCATGTGATTTCGATGGCGTAGTCGGCGGGCGGCGTGGCCGATGGCACATCTAGCCGGATATTCTGGATGATCGTCTCCCCTGCCCGCCATGTCTGCGTATCCAGCAGGAAGGGGTCAGTCAGCGCGAGTTCAACGCCGGACGGATCGCGCAGGCGCACCACCGGACGCAAACTATAGAACGGCACGTCGGCGTTAATGTGCCAGACTAACGTCAGCGCCCCGCTTTCGCCCGCCGTGATCGCCGGAGCAGACGCCGACAACAGCGTGATGTAGCGATTAGACGGCGCAGAGGGCGGGATTTCCGGCGGCGTGCCGCGCACGGTATACGCGCCGAAGGCCGGAGTCACGCCATCGCTGGCGGACGGTATCGTGTCGGCGGGGATCGGTTGCAGATAGTCGCGCCACGCGGCGGGCGGCGTGATCGCCTGCGCGAAGATGACCACGCCTTCGACATCGGGCGGCGGCAAGATCAAGCTATCCGCCCCCAACCACGTCACCGCGCCATCATACAGCGCGATGATCGTCGGGTGCTGACGATGAAACGCGGCCACATAAACCGGACGATCCGCCGCGTTTTCGTCAAGCCAGCGCGCCGCCTCTGCGAGATCGGCGTCAGCCTGCCGGAATAATTCCGCGCCCCGCGCCCAATGCGCGTATTGCCAGCCCACCGCGCCGCCGCCGATCAGCAAGCCAGCCAGCAACGCGGGCAGAATCCAGCGCGGTTTGATGCGCTCCAGCACGAACGCCGCGCCGACGCCAACCATCAAGAAGATGAGCGGCACCATGCCCAGCGAACGCATGTGACTGGGCGGGAATCCGGCCACCGCCACCACGCTCGGCGCGATCATCAACGGCGATAGCGCGATCAACGCATACGCCGCCCGTCGCCGCCCATCCCGCGCCGTGAATGCCCCGCGCACCGCCAACCAGCCGCCGATCAGCAATAGCGGCGCTTCGATCCATGTGAAGTACGGCCTGCCCGGGATGTTATAGCGCAGATTGCCGTAATCGCCCTCAATGAAGAACATCAGCGCATGGCGGCGGACGCTCTCCGCCAGCGTGACCGTCACTTCGCCGTCCTGCACTTCGGTCAGCCGTTGCAGGAAGATGTCGGGGTTATCCAGCGCATAGGACGCCATCGGCACGGCGAACAGCGCCAGCGCCGCGAAAAAGACCGCCCCCTGCGCCAGTCTCAGCCGCCACAAATGACGATCCGCCCACAGCAAGACCAGCGCGGCCAGCACCAGCCACAACGGGAACAGGCGCGACGACATATACGTGTAAAGCGCCCCCGCGCTGAACGCGCCGCCCAGCGCCAGCCACAACGCGCTGAACGTCATGCGCCGCGCATACAATCCGCGCCACAGGAACAGCAAGCCGAGCGCCTGCATCATCGGCAGGGTGACGGCGCGGTACGCCTGCCGCCCCATGAACATCATGTGAAATGAGATCGCCATGCTGACGCCCACCGCCAGCCCGATGACCAGCCCGCGCCGCCCACCAAACATCAGCCGCCCCAGCGTCATCGCGGCGGCTATGGTGATGAGATTGCTGAAGGCGCTGGTCACGCGCAGGGTGAAATCACCGGCCTGCACAGCGCGAAATAGCGGCGCGGCCATGTAAAAATACAGGCTCTCGCGGCCTTGATAGCTGGGGGCGATGGGGAACATATTCGCGCCGTCCAGCGCGATACTGCGCGTGATGAGGATGTTGGCGGCTTCGTCGTAGTGCGGGCCGGGCGGGTACGTGCCCAGCCCGTACAGGCGCAGGCAAGCGGCGACCAGCAACACCAGCAACGCACAGCCGATATACGTATGGCGATCAAGCGTCATCATACATTAGACAGGATTCTTGTCACTTTTTTCTCACCTTTTTGAAAAAAGGTGAGACCAAAAACTTTTGGCAGGGACTTTTGAACAAATGCAAAAGTCTTTTTTGGTTCTTTTTTCTACAGAAAAAAGAACGAAGAAAAATCATCAATCCATCAATCAACAAAATCCCCTTCGCTACCCGACGGGGCAACAGGAGGGGATTCGGGTATAGCATGAGAAAGTGTTTATCAGCCGCCGCTAAAACAGACCGGCAATCATCATCGTATCCAGCAGATTGACCGCTAGGAACGGGAACAGGCCGATGATGAGCGTACCGGCAAACGCGGCATAGGTCGCGTAATTCAGATATTGCGTCGCGCCCTCCGCCGGATCGCCTTCGCCGTCTTCCAGATACATATTGACGATAATCCGCACATAGTAGTACGCGCTGACCACACTCGTCAGCACACCGATGATCGTCAGCAGAACCAGACCGGCCTCCAGCGCCGCGCCGAACAGCAAGAATTTGCCGATGAATCCGGCAGTGGTCGGCACGCCGGTCAAGCTGAGCATGAAGAAGGCCATCATCACCGCCAGCAAAGGCCGACTGCGGCTGAGTCCTTTGAAGTCTGCAATCTGCGTGCCGCTTCCGTCGTCCTTTTCCAGCGCCATCACCACCGCGAACGCGCCGAGATTGGTGAAGGTATACGCCAGCATGTAGATCAACGCGGCGCGGGTGGCTTCTTCTGCGACGCCGATTGTGCCCACCGCCGCCACACCCATCAGGATGTAACCGGCGTGCGCGATGGACGAATACGCCAGCATACGCTTGACGTTGGTCTGCACGATGGCGACGAAATTACCTAAGATCATCGTCGCGGCGGCGACAATGGCGATAGTGGTCTGCCAGATGGCGATGGTGTCGCCGATATTGGCCGTCAGTTCCGGCAAGGCGATGACCATCAGACGCAACAGCGCGGCGAAACCGCCCGCCTTCGCCGCCACGCTCATGAACGCGGTGACCGGAGTCGGTGCGCCTTCGTAAACGTCCGGCGTCCACATATGGAACGGTACAACCGCCACTTTGAAGCCCAGCCCGACGAAGATCAAGGCCGCGCCCAATACCAGATACAACCGCGCCCCGCTATCGGTGGCGACGATGCCCTCCACTGATGCGAAGATTTCCGGCAGGGAGGTTGTGCCCGTCGCGCCGTAGACCAGCGCCGCGCCATACAGGAAGAACGCGCTGGCGAACGCGCCGAGAATGAAATACTTCAAACCGCTTTCTTCTGATTTCGCGTCACGGTAGCGCATAGCGGCCATGACGTAAAGCGGGATGCTGAGGATTTCCAGCGCGATGAATACCACGATCAAATCGCTGGCCGCGCCCATGAACATCACGCCCGCCGTCGAGAACAGCAACAACGAGTAAAACTCGCCCTGCTCGATGCCGGTGCGCTTGAGGTAGTCCACGCTCAGGAAGCAGGTGATGATGGCCGCCGTCAACGCGATGAAGTTGATAAACCCGCTGAACGAATCCGCGATGTACATGCCGCCTAGCGCGGTCTGGTTACTATCGAAGACCAGCACATTCCACACGAAGGCGACCACCAGCCCACCGAGCGTCAGGTGCGCGGTGCGGATTTTGCGATCCTTCGGGATGAACAGATCAACGATCAGCACAACCATCGTGAACAGCGCCAGAAACACCGCCGGAAACGTAACGGTCAGGTTCAGGTCTGCAATACTTGGAACATCAATCATGAGACTCCCCTATGCCGCGCTTATGAACCGGCCTGAACGATGATCTCCGGCGCAAAGTCGGCAATCCCTGCGATCAAACTGGCCGTCGTCGCGTCCAGCATATCGAACCATGCCGACGGCTGTAGGCCGATCCAGAAGATCAACAGCAGGATGGGCACCAGCACCGCGATCTCTTGCCAGTGTAGGTCCGGCAGGTTCATGTTCTCTTCTTTGTCTAGCTCGCCCATGAAAATCGCCTGAAACATCTTGAGGATGTAGACCGCCGCCAGAATGACGCCGACGGTGGCGACCAGCGCGAAGCCGATCCCCAGCACGCCGCTACCAATCGCGCCGAGCAAGATGGTGAATTCGCCGACGAAGCCATTCAAGCCGGGCAAGCCCATGCTCGATAGCGAGATAATCAGGCCGATACCGCCGAATACCGGCATCGCCTTCCAGATGCCGCCATAGGCCGCCATCAGCTTGGTATGGCGGCGCTCGTACAGCATACCGACCATCAAGAACAAGCCGCCGGTGCTGATACCGTGACTAATCATCTGGATCGTCGCGCCCTGAATGCCCTGCGGCGTCAGCGAGAAGATACCCAGCACCACAAAACCGAGATGGCTGACCGATGAATACGCGACCAGCTTCTTCATGTCGGTCTGCGCGTAGCACACCCACGCGCCGTAAATGATGCCGATGACACCGAGACCGGCCACCACCGGCGCCCATGTGACGGACGCTTCGGGGAACATCGGCAGGTTGAAGCGGATCATCGCGTACGTACCCATCTTCAGCAGGACACCGGCCAGAACAACCGAGCCAGCCGTCGGCGCTTGCACGTGTGCGTCCGGCAACCAGCTATGAAGCGGCCAGATCGGGACTTTAATAGCGAACGCGATCAAGAAGCCGAGGAACAGGAACGATTGCTCGCTGAATACGCCGTCCATGACGAAGGTCAATTGCCCGCTCTGGACACCGGCGATGATTTCCGGCACGGCGAACGTGCCCGCCGCGTTGCCGACGTACAGGATCGCCAGCAACATCAAAATCGAACCGGCCATCGTGTACAGGAAGAACTTGACGGCGGCATACACGCGGTTCTCCGCGCCCCAGATGCCGATCAAGAAGTACATGGGCACCAGCGTCACTTCCCAGAAGATGTAGAAGATGATGAGGTCTTGCACCACAAAGACGCCGATCATCGCCCATTCCAGCAACAGCATGAAGATATAGTACAGCTTGCTACGTCCGCGTTCTTCCAGCACGCCAGCGCGGAAAGAAGCCATCACCGCAATCGGCATGATGATCGTCGATAGCAACACCATCAACATACTAAGGCCATCAACGCCGACGAAGTAGCTGATGCCCAGTTGCGGCAACCAGTCGTTGCGCTGTGCCATCTGCAAACCGGCATCGTTGACATCGAAGTTAAAGGCCATCAACAGCGAAGCGATGAACGTGGCAATCGTGAAGCCGAACGCCGTCCACTTGATCGCGTCTTTATCCTTCTCTTCGTTCATAAAGAGCAGGATAGTCAAACCCACCATCGGCAAGAAAAGCGTGATGGTGGTCAAGGATAAGCTCGAACCAACTGAGAGTGCTTCAGGCATGTTTTTTGCTCCCCAATTAAATCAGTGGCAGTAGCATCAAAATGATGACCGCTACGACACCAAGCAACAACGCAACGGCGTAAGTACGAACATAACCGGTCTGCGTCAGGCGCAGGCCGCCACCGATGCGGCCAGCCAACCACCCCAGACCGTTCACCGCCCCGTCAATGATACCCAGATCAAACGGACGGGCTAGCAGATCGCCCATCGAGCGATAGCCGCGTATCAGTACGGAATCGTGGAAGTAGTCGTGCAGGAAACCCCAATCGACCACTTCGTACAGGAAATCAGCAATCCGGATATACGGATTGATAATCAGCGCAAAGTAAATCTCGTCCCAGTACATCCGCGCATAGGCCACGTTCCACACCAACGCGGTGTTCGGGTCGGCCTGTAGCGGGTCTTGCCCGCTCGCGTCAATCGCCTTACCGCCGCCGTAGACCGAACGCGCGGCCAGAATGCCGCCGATGCCGACGGCCAGCGCCGGAATCGCGATCAGCGCGTTGAACGTCAACAGGTTGAACGCCTCCGCGAAGATGCTGTACTCAAGGAAGTCACCCAGCAGATGCACGCCCAGCACGCCTTCTAATCCGAACGTGAACGGGAAGCCGATGCCGCTCGGGATGTTGATAAAGCCGACGAACAGCGCGAAGAATGCCAGAATGACAAGCGGGATCGTCATAGAGCGGGAGCTTTCGCTGGCGTGTTCGGCGGCTTCGTGGCGTGGTTTGCCATGAAATACCATCTCGATCTGACGCCACATATAGAACGCGGTGAACGCCGCCGCCGCGAACAGCAAGCCTAGCACGATGAAGCCTTGAAACAGCCCCTTCTCGAAGCCGACATACCACGCATCCAGCAGAATTTCGTCTTTCGACCAGAAACCGGCGAACGGCCAGATACCGGCCAGCGCAATCGTGCCGAATAGATATGTCCAGTACGTAACCGGCATCTTCTCGCGCAGACCGCCCATATAGCGCATATCTTGCGGGTCGAAGCCGTCGTCGTCGTGCGAGTCATGCGTGACCGCTTCGGGATGGTCGGCGTCGTGCAGGTGGACGTGATGATGTCCGTGTTCCATGCCGTGAATGACCGAGCCGCTACCCAAAAACAGCAGAGCCTTAAAGAAGGCGTGGGTTATCATGTGGAACATCGCCGCCACATACGCACCCAAGCCCACCGCCGCCACCATGAAACCAAGCTGGCTGATGGTACTGTAGGCCAGCACGCGCTTGATGTCGAATTGGCCGATGGCGATGAACCCCGCCACCAGCGCCGTCGTCGCGCCGATCAGCGCCACGATGATCGATGTCAGTTCCGCATGATGGAACATGATATTAGAGCGCACCATCATATAGACGCCCGCCGTGACCATCGTCGCGGCGTGGATGAGGGCGCTGACCGGAGTCGGCCCGGCCATCGCATCCGGCAACCACACGAAAAGCGGTATCTGCGCGGATTTGCCGGTCACGCCTAACAGCATGAACAGCGTGATGAGCGTCAACAGTGTGCCGATGCCGAACGTCGCCGGGCCGATGTTGAACTGTGGCCGGTTGGCGTCCGCTTCGGCGCGGGTGGTCTCTAGCAAGGCTTCGGCCTGCGCGATCAGTTGCTCATCGCCGGTGCCGCGTGCTTGATTCAGGATGGTGCGGGCGTTATCCAGCGACACGGACGCCGCTTCGTCGATGCGGACGTAACGCGCCACCTGCCCGAACATGCCCAACTGCGACATCTCCACATCTTCATCCGCGAAGGAGTAGAACACCCGACTGGAGTCGGTCTCTTCTTCGAGATGCGCCGCGCTCACTTGCGGGTTGGGGATTTCGTTCGGCTTGTAATAATCCAGCGTGCCAAACGCCCAGAACGACAGGAAAATCGCTATCAGCACGCCGAAGTCGCCGACGCGGTTAGCGATGAACGCTTTGCGTCCGGCGTTGCTGTTGGCGATGCCTTCGCCGCCCGGCTTATCCCACCAGAAGCTAATCAGCAGATAAGAACACAATCCAACGCCTTCCCAGCCGACGAACATCATCAGCAGGTTATTGCCCATCACGAGGATGAGCATGAAGGCCAAAAACATATTGAGATAAGCGAAGAAACGCGAAAAGCGCGGGTCGCCGTGCATATAACCCGCCGCGTAAATGTGGATCAGCGTGCCGACGAACGTCACGAATAACGTCATGCTGACGCTGAGCGTATCCACCCGCGTTTGCCACGATATATCTAATCCGACTGAATCAATCCGTATCCAGCTATCCAGCAGGGGCGGATTGATGACCGCCGGGTTAAATCCGTTGCCGGTCAAGTAGGCCAGCAGGCCGAGCGCCACCAGAAATGACGACCCCGAAGCCACCGTCCCCACCATCGCGGACGCACCTTCTCCCATCTTCGCGCCCCAGAAGAAATTGATGAACGCGCCGATAGCCGGGAACAGGATAATCAACGGTGCGATTTGCGCTAGATTCTCCATAAGATCAAGCCCTTCAACGAGATGCCTTGTCGGTTATGTCGCGCCGACATTACCCTTCCATCAAGTGTAATTCGTCAATGTTGATACTTTGACGGGAGCGGAAGATCGCCACAATCAGCGCCAGACCGACCGCCACCTCTGCCGCCGCAACTGTAATCACAAAGAAAACGAAAATGTGCCCATCCATGCCGCCCCAGTGCCACGCGAACGCCACCAGCGCGAGATTCGCGGCGTTCAGCATCAACTCCACCGACATGAAGACCAGAATCGCGTTCCGGCGTAGCACCACGCCCATCGCGCCCAGAATGAAAAGGGCGGCACTGAGGACAATAAAGGCTTCAACTTCGACCATGCGAACTTTCCTCTCTGGCTTGCATTAGTCACCCGTCGCGGGCGGAACTTCGACCTGTGGTTCGTCGTCATCGCTAGCGGCGATAGAGTGGCCTGTCTGCGCCGCGATGACGCTGGTCAGCGGACGGCTCACCTTGCGGCGCGTCGGGCGTCCGGGCTTCGGTTTGATGTCCGCCCGTTGCGTCAGCACAATAGCGCCCACCATCGCCGCCAGCAACAGCACCGCCACCAGCTGGAACGGTAGCAGGTAATCGGTGAATAGCGTCTGGCCGATGGCCTCCGCGCTACCGAACTGCGGCAGGGTGCGCGTTTGCACCGTGACCACAACCGGCGTCAGCGTGTCGCCATCACGATCACGCGCCAGAATGAACAGGTTCGTGTGCCCTTGCTGGATGTTGAACGCCTGATCGGTGCGCCCGATGATGCGATCTGTCGGCGTGCCGTCGGCGGCGGTATCGACAAAGACCCAATTCCGGTTTCCGGTACGCTCCAGCGCCATCTCGGTGGCCTCACCCACGCCCAGACCGGCGACGATCAACGGCGCGTTCGCCGCTTCGCCGGATTCTAGCCGTCGGTTCGATCCGGCATCGACCACGCTCACCGGTTGATCGGCGAAGGCGTTGACGATGACCGTCCGCCCGCCGCTTTCGGTGTAATAGTTGATGTCTTCGGGAATGGTCAAGAAAGTGGGGTTGATGCCGCTACCGATGATGCCATAGGTCAGCAAGGTCAGCGCTTCGTCGGGCGCGATGCTGAATGTCCCCAATGGCAACGGACGCCCCTCCCCGCCCGCCTGCGCGATGCCCAGCGTATAGTCGCCGGGTTCTACCTCGCGGAAATGCGCGTTGTGGCGGTCTGTCGTGCCGCCAAACGGCACGCCCTCAGCGAATAATTCGCCATTGAGGAAGAAATCCGCCTCCACGAAGTCCGGCGTGGTATTGACGACGCGCAACATCGGCGCGTCCGGTGGCACGGTCAGGTCATCCATGCCGCCACGATCCATCACCAGAAATAACACGATGAAAAATGAGATCGAGAGCGTCAGCGTTAGCGGCGCGAGCCACTTGAATTGACGCATCTCACGGAAGGTACGTTCCGCGCCAAGCAACATGATGACGAACAGGAATAAAACCATGATCGCACCGGCATACACGGCGACCTGCACCAGCGCCAGAAATGGCGCATCCAGCAACAGGTAAAGGAACGCGACACAGGCGAAGTTCAAGATGAGGTACAGCGCACTGTGTACCGCGTTGGTCACGACGACCATCATCCCCGCAGAAAACAGGGCAACCAGTCCAATAACGATGAACAAAACGACTTCTATCGACATTTGTGCATGTCCTATCGGGTGTTCGCTTAACGGTTGTGCAGTTTAACACAAACAACGCCAGAGTACAATGACTCCGGCGTTTCCCCCAAAAAAAGGTAAAACTACTTCGGATCAGGCATGTCCGGGATGGCGCGATCAAACGCGCCCGCCTCGACTTTTTGCGGCGTCGGTTGGCCGCCTTCCGGCACCGCGTCGATCAACATCTCTTTAGTGAAGATCGAATCGCGCCGATCCGTGAAGCTCATTTGATGCTCGTGGCCGAGTTCGATGGCCTGCGTCGGGCAGGCGTCTTCGCAATAGCCGCAGAAGATACAACGAAGCATGTTGATCTCATACGTCTTGGCGTAACGCTCACCCGGACTGAAGCGCTGTTCGTCGTTGTTCTCGGCGGCCTCTACCCAGATAGCGTCCGCCGGACACGCGGCGGAACACAGCGAACAGCCGATGCACTTCTCCAGCCCGTTGTCGTAACGGCGCAGGTGATGCCGCCCTTTGAAGCGCTCCTGAAACGGGCGCACCTGCTCCGGATATTGCAAGGTGATGCTCTCCTCGCGGAGATGTTTGAACGTTGTGGCAAATCCCTTGATGATGTTCATAAAATTACAACCCTTCTTGAATTACTCACCGTCTTGTAACTGCGGCGCGTCGGCGTCCTCGCCCGCCTCGATCTGCGGATCGTCACCGGCGGTCAGCGCGGGCGCTTCTTCCTCCGGCGGGCCGAGTTCGGCTAGCGGCTCGACGACGGTCAACAGACCACTGCGGAAGCGCTCGCGGTTCTCGCCGATGTTGAACAAGGCCAGCACCGGCACCGTGACCACCGCCCACAGCAGGCCGATCAACGGCGCGGTCAGGTTATATAGCGCCATCGGCACGGCGATCAGCCCGCCGATCAGCGTCAGGATACCCCAAGCCAGCCCGTCACGCTCGCCGGTGATGACCGCATCATCTTCGATGTCGTCGCCTTCGTCTTCCGGTTGCGGACGGCCTAAGAAGATGATCGAGCCGAGCAGGACGAGCAACGCCAGACCGTTTGAGGCGATCAGGTAAGCCGTCGTGCCGAATGTCTCGCCGACGACCACCGCTACCGCCGTCCACACCACGCTGAGCAACGCCAACGGAAGCAAGACCTTCCAGCCCAGCATCATCAGGCGATCATAGCGCAGGCGCGGCAAAGTCGCACGCAACCACACGAAGCCGATCAAGCACAGGATGACCTTACCGCCAATGACCAGCGGCCCCAAAATCGGGATGTAGTCCACCAGCCCGAAGCCGTCATGATACCCGCCGAAGAACAGCGTCACCGCGATGAAGCTCACCGCGATCATGCCGAGATATTCGGCCATCATGAACAGCGCGAATTTCATACCGCTATATTCGGTCATGTAACCGGCGGTCAATTCTTGTTCCGCTTCCGGCAGATCGAACGGGGCGCGGTTAGTCTCCGCCACCAGCGCAACCAGCAGGATTAACGCGGCTAACGGGTTCTGGAAGACGTACCAGTTGACGAACAGGCCGCCCTGATCTTGCACGATAGTCACCAGCGACATCGAACCGGCGATCAGCACCGGCACGGCGAAGGTGATGCCCATGCTCAGCTCGTAGCTGACCATCTGCGACGCGGCACGCATCCCGCCTAGCATCGAATATTTATTGTTGCTCGCCCAGCCCGCCAGCACCACGCCGTAAGTCGAAATACTGGTCACGGCCAGCAGGAACAACACGCCGACGCTAGGATTAGCCAGCACTAGCGGCACTTGATACCAGTTGCCATCAAACCACGGGATGACAATATCCGGCCCCATCGGGATAACCGCTAACACGACCAGCGTCGGGATCGCTTTCAGCATCGGCGCGATGCGATAAACGCCCTTGTCGGCCTGTGATGGCAGGATGTTCTCCTTGAAGATCAGCTTCAGGCCGTCCGCCGCCGGTTGCAGGAAGCCGCCCGGCCCGACACGATTCGGCCCGGAGCGCTGTTGGAACCACGCGATCAGCTTGCGCTCTAACAGCGTGGTGTAGGCGAAGCCGGTAATCACCACCGCCAGCACGATCAGCGTGAACACGATGGGATGGGCGAACGAACAGCCCGTCGAATCCGCACACATCACCGGATCAATCACACGGTTGCGATCAAAAGCGAATGACAGCACGCTGTCGCCCGCGTTCAGCACCGCGCCCCAGTTCGCCAGAATGAAGAACAGCACGAAATTAGCGATGAAGAAGCCCACCGAGAACGGCAACATCGGGATGAAGCCCAGCATCAGGGGCGGTTCTTCGCCCGCCGGACGCTCGCCGACCTCTCGCGGATAGGCGACCTGCAACACCAGAAAGATCATCAAGATCATCAACGGCAGGAAGCTCGCCCCGCCGCGTATGGTGGTGATGCTGTCAAATGTGTTGATGGGGATCAGCGTGAACTGGGAGAAGCGCCCGATGGAATCGAAGCCCAGCCCCAGCAGGACGGACACGAAATAGAGCAATCCCAGACCGGCGAAGCCCGCCACAAAACGCGGCGTGAAGCTGGTCGCGTGGACATCCGCCGCCCCCCACAGGGCAAACGTGACAATGCCGGTGATCGACAACGGCAACAGCCACATCAACGCTGTGTCGAAGCCGAAGCCCTCCGGCGCGGCGAGGTCTACCAGATAGCTGATGGCCGGATACCCCTCGAACCACGGCATGAAGATGAAAAATACTGGTAACAACGCGGCGACCAGAAACACGGTGATGTCGATAGTCGATACGCGATTTGTCGTGCTTTGCTGTACGGCATCTTGCATGTTTATATCCTCGACACAGTTCAAACCAACCGATACGGGTGATGGATCGTCATGACCGATCACCCGCCACTACATGCTATACTTTGGCGATCTCGCCGACGGCCACGGTCATCGGCGTGGGGTCGTCCGTCAAATGGCGCGGCAATACCAGAGCGCCCTCCGGCGCACCGCCATTCACCGACGCCCGCACCCGTACCGACACATCCGGCAACTTGACCTCGACCACATCGCCGTTGTTGATGTCCAGACGGGCGGCATCCGCCGCGTTGACTTCCACAAAGGGCGACATGATGCGCGGGTGTACCAGCGTGGACGGGCGGAACGTACTTTCCAGATTATATAGGCGGGTGGCCGGTAATACCACAAATTGCCCCTTACCGACTTCCAGCACCGGCGGCAAGCTGACATCAGCGCGGGCGGGCGTCTCGCCCTGCTCCGCCGTCGTCGGGATGACCTTACCCAGACCGCCCTTGTTCTGATAGGCGGTGCCGCCGTAGTACATATCATCGCCGCTAATGTCGGGGAACTGGCGCTCCGTGCGGGATAGTTCGCGGTAGCGCATCCCCTCGAAGGCGGGAAGCTCATTGCTCATCATCACCATGACGGCGGCGGCGGATGCTTTGGCTTTGCCCTGCCCCATGTGTTCGCTGATGCGCGAAAGCGCCTGCCACGCGGGGAGGGCATCGCCCATCGGCCCCTGCGCGGTGTAGAAGCGCTGGACGCGGCGCTCGCCGTTGGTGAACGTGCCGTCACGCTCCGCGAAGCTCTGAATCGGGAGCGCGATAGCGGCCATATCCGCCACCGCATCGGGGAATAGATTCAGGCTGATGATGGTCTCCACTTTATCCAGCCACGCCCGCGCATACGGATCATCGGACAGGATTTCGGCCTGCGCGACGATCAACACCTTCGGCGGGTTCTGCGCGATGTCGGCGGTGACTTCCGGCGTGAAGCCGACATAATGCAAGCCCATGCCATTCGGACCCGGAAGCGGCGACATCAGGCCGTTGTTGGCCTTGCCGTAGTGTCCGGAATCGATCAGGAAGTTCGCGGCGGATTGCATCAGGGCGCGGCTACCGTCCAGCGTCAAGCCCTCCGCACCGGCCACGATGACGAGGTTCTGCGCCGCTTTGAGCGCTTTGGCGACTTCGGGATCGGCCTTGTCGATGCCGTCCAGCCAGTGGGCGGCCTTGCCCGCCTGATAGCGCGGCGTAGCAGACGCGAAATCGTCCATGCGCGTCTTGCGGGCGTTGGCGACGACCACATACGCGCCGCGATCATGCGCCCCCTTCAGCCGTAGACGCCAGATCGGGACTTCTTCTTCGAGGTCGCTGGCGACGATCAACACCGCATCGCCCGCGCCCAGATCGCTCAAATTCGTGCCGACGCCGACGCCCACCGCCGCCACCAGATCAGCGCCGGTGTGGGTGGTCGGCCACGCGCCCAGACGCTTGCCGCCGTTGGCGGTCACCAGTGACCGCAGGGCGAATAGGTCTTCGTTGCTCATGCCGCTACCGGCAATCGCCGCGATGTCGCCGTCCGCGCCTTCCAGCAGACCGGCAATCGTGCTGATCGCCGTCGCCCAGTCGCTATCTTTGCCATCGACCACCGGCTTTTGCAGGCGGTCTTCGCTACGGGTGAAGTGATGGCCGAAACGCGCCTTGTCAGAAATCCACAACTCATTGACATATTCGTTCTGGCGCGGCATCACGCGCTTAATCATCGCCCGCCCGCCGAAATCGCGGTCAAGGCGCACGCTCAGGCTGATGTTCGAACCGGCGGCGTCGTGCGGGTCGATGCTGGGCACTTCGGTCAGTTCCCATGGCCGCGCCCCGAAGCGGAAGTCGGCAGTCGTCAGCGCCCCCACCGGACAGATGTCGGTGGTGTTGCCGGAGAAATACGTATCGAAGCCGGGGTCGCTGTTGGTGATGATCTGTAACGTGCGCCCGCGTTCATGGAAGGCCAGCACGTCATCGCCGACCAGTTCATCCTGAAAGCGCACACAGCGCCCACACTGGATACAGCGCTCTTCGTCAAGGAAGATCAAATCGCCAAGCGGGACGTGCTTATCCAGTTTCATCTTGTCGGAGAAATTCATGCGGCTTTCGCCGGGACCGTGCGCCATCGTCAAATTCTGCAACGGGCACTCGCCGCCCTTATCGCAAATCGGGCAGTCAAGCGGGTGGCTGGTCAGCAGAAATTCCAGCACATTCTCGCGGGCATCCACGACGGCTTGCGTATTGGTGCGGAACACCATGCCATCGGTAGCGACCTGCGTGCAGGCGGTCTGCAACTTGGGGAACCAGCGCACTAGCGGGTTGCCGTCTTCGTCGGTCATCACCGCGCCGGTTTCCGGGTTGCGCTGGAGCGTGCCCATCTCTACCAGACACATGCGACACATGCCCACCGGTTCCATCTTGGGATGATAACAAAATACCGGAATGTCGTTGCTGGCGTGCCACTTAGCGGCATCCACCACGTTCATACCGGCGGGGACTTCATACTCTACATCATCAATGATGATTTTCACCATGTTGTCGGACATTTACAGTCTCTCCACACAATTTTATCTGCGTCCAAAGCCAGACTAAACACCTTCACAATGCGCTAGCAGATTGACGATTAACGGCGACGGGCGATTCGTAGCCCGCGCACGGCGCGATCCTGCGCGACCTGTGCGCCGAAGCCCCACGCTGAACGCGCTAACGCAGACCGCCCCAATTCGAGCGCCTGCTCAAAATCACGTTCGGCCAGTTGGTTATACCCGATTTGCAGGTAACATTCACCCCTTAAAACGTAATTGATCGCTGTGGAGGGATGGTGCGCGATGGCGTCATCCAGCGCGAAGAGCCGATCTTGCAGGTCGTCCTCGCCCCGTCCGAGCCATCGCCGGAAGTTTCCCCACATTCCCCGTTCTGCAACCGTTTCCGTCGGCTTTTCGTCCGCAGAATCAGTCATCATATCGCCGCGCTAGCACGATTAATCGCCCGCCGCCTTGACCGGCGCTTTTTCGTCGTCGCCGTCTACGTGGGCGTAAAAGTCTTCGGGGAAGTGGCGGATCGTCGCCAGAATTGGATTGGCGGCGAAGTCGCCCAACGCGCACAACGTCGTGCCCTGCATGTTGGCGGCCACGTTATTGATGAGTTCTACATCGCTCCGCTTGCCCTCCCCGCGCAGGATGCGGTCAATCACTTTATCCAGCCAGAACGTCCCCTCGCGGCACGGCGTACACTTGCCACAGCTCTCATGCTTGAAGAACTTGGTCATCTTAGACGCCGCCCACGTAATATCGACGGTCTCATCCAGAATCATCACCGACGCCGAGCCGAGAATGGTGTCGATGCTCTGGCAATCCTCGTATGTCAATTTAGTGTCCAGCACTTCATCCGTCGCCGGAACAATCGGCCCGGAGCCGCCGGAAGGCAAAATCGCTTTGATGCCCTTGCCGTCCGGGATGCCGCCCGCCATCTCGAAGATCAAGTCGCGGAAGGTGTGCTTGCCCATCTCTAGCTCGTAATTGCCCGGCTTGTTGACGTGGCCGCTCACGCAGATGACCTTGGTGCCGGTACTTTGTTGCGTGCCCAGTTCAGCGAATTTTTCGCCACCGACGCGCAGGATATACGGCGCATTCGCCAGCGTCTCCACGTTGTTGACGACTGTCGGCTCTTTGTACAGGCCGCCGCCCTTCTGCGCGGGGAATGGCGGGCGCACACGCGGCTGACCGAGCAAGCCTTCCAGACTGTTGAGCAAGGCGCTCTCCTCGCCGCAGATGTACGCGCCCGCGCCCAGATGCGTATACACTTCGCAGGAATAGCCACTGCCTAGAATGTCATCGCCGACCAGATTTTGAGCGCGGGCGGCTTCGATACGCTCGTCCAGATCATGCGCGATGTCCCAGAATTCGCCGCGCAGATAGATATAGACCGCCGTCGCCTGAATCGCGTAAGCGCAGATCAACGCGCCTTCGATCATCTGGTACGGGTTATTCTCCATGATCTGGCGATCTTTGAACGTGCCGGTCTCGCTCTCGTCAGCGTTGACCACCACGTACTTGACCGGCTCACTCTGCGGGATGAAGCTCCACTTGATGCCGGTGGGGAAGCCCGCGCCGCCGCGCCCGCGCAGGTTGGAGCGCTTCATTTCGTCGATCACCTCCGACGGTTTCATGCTGACCGCTTTCTTCAGCCCGTCGAAGCCTTCGTTCGCCAGATACACGTCTAGCTCGCGGATATTGGGCACATCTTTTTCACGTAAGATGATATGGGTCATGTCGGGTTCTCTCTCTCAAAAAATTACGATAAATCCGTGTCTCAGTCGGCGTTAGCGTAGGCTTCGGCCTCTTTGCGCCATTTGTCCAGCAGTTCCTTCATCTTGTCCATGTCCAGATTCTCGACATAGCCAAAATTACACTGCAACATCGGCGCACGGTCACAGGCGGCCAAACACATCACATGCTCGACGGTGAACATGCCGTCATCGGTCGTGCCGCCTTCTTCGATGCCCAGATGCGCCAGCAGATCGTGATGAAATTGGTCAGCACCCTTCAACGCACAGGGCAGGTCGGTGCAAACCTGAAGCCAGTATTTGCCCTTCGGCGATTCGCGGTACATGGTATAAAAACCGGCGATGGATTTGACCTGCGTCGGGTCCATCTCGCAGATTTCAGCGACCTGCACGATAGCGTCCGGCGATAGCCAGCCGTATTCTTCCTGTGCGATGTACAGCAAAGGCATCACCGCCGAGCGCTTGTCGGGGTATTTGCTCATGTGTTTCTGGATGCGATCCGCGTATTTGTCCGCTAATGGATTTGCCATACCACTCATCCGATCTTCTTGTCTCCGGTCAAACGTCAATACGTTGTTTGATGGCGACGCGCCCTAGCGGTCACAGTCGCCGAGTACGATGTCCACACTGCCGATCATCGCCACCAAGTCGGCGATGAAGTGGCCGGGCGCCATGTGTTCCAGCGCTTGAATGTGCATGAAAGATGGCGTCTTGAAGCGGACGCGACGCGGCTTATTGCCGCCGGTGCCGTGCAGGTAACAGCCGATCTCTCCACGCGGGCTTTCAATGGCGACATACACTTCTTCGTCGGGAGCGCTGAAGCCCTCCGTCCACAATTTGAAGTGATGGATCACCGCTTCCATGCTCTGCCCCAGTTCACGGCGGGGCGGCGGCACGAACTTGCGATCATCGGAACGGAACGCGCCGTCGGGCAGATTATCGACCGCCTGCCGGATGATCTTCATGCACTCGCGCATCTCGTAGATGCGACACAGGAAGCGATCATACACGTCGCCGTGTTCGCCTAATGGCACGTTGAATTGATATTTCTCGTAGCCGCTATATGGCGTCGCCTTGCGGATGTCCCAGTTAACGCCGCTACCGCGCAAGCTCGCGCCACTCAAACCCAGCGCTAAGGCCATGTCCGGCTCGATGATGCCGATGCCCTGCGTGCGATCCAGCCAGATCGGGTTTTTGGTCAATAGCGCTTCGTAGTCGTCTACGCGGCGCGGGAAGTCCTCAAGGAACGCTTCCAGCGCGGGCAGAAATTCGGGGCGCAGGTCGCGCCAGACGCCGCCCGGACGGAAGTAAGACCCCATCATGCGCTGGCCGGAGAGCATCTCGAACATATCGAGAATTTTCTCGCGCTCACGGAAGCAATACAGAAACACGCTCATCGCGCCTAAGTCAATCGCCTGCGTGCCCAGCCACACCAGATGGCTGGCGATGCGCGATAGTTCCAGACAGATGACGCGGATCACCTGCCCGCGTTCCGGCACATCCAGATCAACCAGCTTTTCAATCGCCATGCAGAAAACCATGTTGTTCGACATCGGCGATAGATAGTCCATGCGGTCAGTCAGCGTGACGCCTTTTTCGTATGTCTTATCTTCGATGTTCTTCTCGATGCCGGTATGCAAAAAGCCGACATCGGGCAAGCAAGTCACGATCTCTTCGCCGTCCAGTTCCAGCAGAAGACGCAAGACGCCGTGCGTGGAGGGGTGATGCGGCCCCATGTTGAGGAGCATCGTCTCGCCGGTCATCGCGCGTTCGGTGACAAGGCCGCGCAATTCTTCCAGACTGGCCTCGATCTTGCGGGTTTCTTCGCCTACGATCATATCCGTCATAACGTTAAATCCTCAATCACTCTATTCTTTTGCGAACGGCTTGTGCTTCATGATCTCCTCGATGTTAAAGGAGAACTGCACCGTCTCGTAACCGAGCGGGTAATCGCGGCGGTGGGGGTGGCCGTCCCAGTCCTTCGGCATCAGCACGCGGCGCGGGTCGGGATGATCCGCAAACGGAATCCCCATCATGTCGATGATCTCGCGCTCTAGCCAGTTAGCGCCCGGCCAGATGCTCGTGACCGTCGGGATGCTCTCGTCCTCATCGACAAATGTCTTGACGCGCAAGCGGCGGCTATATAGCAGGGCATACAGATGATAGGACACGCCGAAACGCGCCGGACGGCTGTAATCTGGATAATAGTCTACCGCGCTGATGTCGGACAGGTAATTATAAACCAGTCCGGGCGTATCGCGCAGGAAGCGCAGGACGGCGGGCACGTTCTCCGGCAAGATGATGATGGTCGTCTCGTCGCGGAAAATGTGTACATCGTCTACCGCATCCGGCATCTGCGCTTTGAGATGTTCTACCGCGTCTAATGGTGTTGGAATTTGCATCGGCTTCTCTATCCTTAAAACCCTCACAGCCGGCCAGCAGGCGGCCAGCTACAGGTCAATTTCGTTGAATTAGCTCGCCCAGTCGGAGATGCGCTCGCCGCGAATCTTCTCGTGCAATGTCAGGATGCCGTGCATCAACTGTTCCGGGCGCGGCGGACATCCGGCCACGTACACATCAACCGGTATGATCTCGTCTACCCCCTGCACGATGGCGTAATTGTTATAAACCCCGCCACACGATGCACAGTCTCCCATCGAAATCACCCACTTGGGGTCGGCCATCTGGTCATAGAGCTGGCGCACCACCGGCGCCATCTTGCGCGTGACGCGCCCGGCCACAATCATCAAATCGGCCTGACGCGGGCTGGCGCGGTTCAACTCCATGCCGAAGCGTGCCAGATCATAATTACCGGCCTGTGTACTCATGTACTCAATTGCACAGCAAGCCAAACCGAACAAAAGCGGCCACGTCGCGCCCGTCCGCGCCCAGTTCACCGCTTCCTCAACCGTCGATGTGACGACGCCCATATTGCCTAATTTCGGTGTTACTCCCATTCCAACGCACCCTTCTTCCACTCATATATTAAGCCAATAGTCAGTATGAAAAAGAATAAACCCATTACAGCCAATCCGTAGAACCCGAGATCACGAAAGACCACCGCCCACGGCAAGAAGAAGATCACTTCAATGTCGAATAGGATGAAAAGCACGCCAATCAAGTAAAATTTGACCGGCATCCGGCGCATACCTACGCCAATCGGTTGCATACCGCTTTCATACGGGGCGGTCTTGCGCGATGTGTTATTGCTAGGGCCGAAGATGGTCGAGATGTTGCTGATGATGAACGTTAAAACAACCGCCAATATAATCAACGCCGCGATGGGCGCAAACTGTTGTAGAGCCATGAAAAAAACCTCACAGATGTTTGTTCAAAAATGAACAATTGGCGCACGATAAGGTTAACATAGCCCCCGATTAGTTGTCAAATAAACCCTGTATGAACAGAAAGTTAAACAGAGTCAACTCGAATCGGGAGTGCGTTAAATTTAACGCAAAACGCCGCGCACGTAAAGTCACGTTTCAATTGTCGATCTCAAGCGCTTATCTTGCGGGCGCGTAAAGCCATAAATAACGGAATCTCGGCATCGGCCAGTTTTTCCGCTTTGCCGCGTTTTTTGTTCAAGCTATGATCGCCTAGCGGAATTTCTTCCATGCGGTCAATCAACAGGTTATGCGCGGCCAGCCCGTTGACGTAATCGCTGATGGCGCGGTGAAAGCTGATCGTCACGCCGGATTGCTTGCCCGGATGTTGCTTCATCGGCACCGGAAGCGGCGTCAGGTAGCGATCCACGCGGCGATATTGCAACTTGCGCCCTTCATCAAAGCCCCACCCGCTTTGACGCGGCACGCGGAAGGCCGGATGCGTCATCAACAGAACGGCGCGTCCCCCTGATTTTAACGCCCACGCCGCAGATTGCAACACATCGTCTAGCGGATCCATGTCTTGAATGCTGAGCAGGAACGTCACCGCGTCGAAACTGGCCGCTTGCAGGGCGGGCGATTGGCTGAGGTGGGCGGCGTCCGCTTCGATGAATTCACCGTGCGCCCCGTGATGCTGGCGGGCGTAGGCCAATAGTCTGGCGCTGACATCGACGCCGACGTATGCCGCGCCAGCGCGGGCGATGTCCGGCGCGAGAACGCCCTGCCCCGCGCCGATGTCCAGCACGCGCTCGCCCTTCTGCGCCGCCAGCAAAGCCAGCAAAGACGGAATCGCCAGCTTGCGATGGTGAATACTGCCGCCCTTACCCACCCAGCCATCGTACCAGTCAGCCACGCCATCCCAACCGGACGGACGGCGGCGGCGTGATGGGCGGTGGTTACGCTTGTTATCGTTCATCGTCGGCTCAATCCTCTCATCGGCTTATGCGTCGATCAGCAAATTGACATCCAGCGCCCATGCGGTATACAGTGCCCGCAAGAAGTCCTTCAGTTCGCGCACGGTCTGGTCGTCGGTCTCATCGTCGGTGATGGTGATGGGATAGCGTGCCAGCGCATCGGCGGGGGCGGGGTTCAAAGCGCGGATTTCGTCCGCTTCCAGATCACGCTCGATGACGCGCAACACCAGCAACAACAGCGCCGCCTGCTTGGGAATGATGTACGGACGCCGCCCGAATAGAATCTCGAACATCTGGTTCGCATCGACTTTCACTTCGCCCAGACGCCGCACCTTAACGTCCGCCGCTTCAAAGAACGTGTTGGCGGTCTCGCGCCATTCGCGCACGCTCGCCCCGTCATACTCAAATTCTTTGACAACCTGCCGCAACAACAACCACACAAGCGGTTCATCCGGCACCGGCAGGCGATCCAATAGCCAGCTTTCGCCCTGCTCGGAGATCGGATAGCTGACGAAGCCCATACAGCCGAACGGCTGGCCGGTGCGATTGGCCGGACATCCGGCGCAATGCGGCTCAAGCGGGGTTAGCGCCTGCGCTTCGTCTAATAGGTCTTGCACCACGATGACCTGCGTCTCTTCTTCGCCTTCCGGCGTGCGCCGCACGAACTCGAAGCCCATTTCTGACGGTGGGCGCTCGTCGCCATGATCGCGGAACAGCTTAATCACGGTATAGGCGCGTTCGCGGGCTTTTAAGCGTTGCAATATGCCGTCTGTGCCGATAGTCTGTTTAGGGATACAATCGTAATCAATGATGTAATCAATCGCCATCTGTCGCCGTTTCTTCCTAACGCTACAATTACCGACAGGCGATTATAACATACGAGGATCGCTTTATGCTTGGTTTGTGGATCACGTTGTTATTGCTTCTGGGCGATGCGCCGCCCATCTGCCCAACGGAGAACCCGCCACCCGGCACGCACCAACACACGCTCATCTCCGACGACATCCTGCGCGACTATACGCTGTACATCCCGCCCAACATCGCAGAGGACACCCCCGCCCCGTTGATCGTCGCCCTGCACGGGCTGGGTGATACTGTGGAGAACTTCATGCAACTGAGCGATTGGGCGGCCATCGCTGACCGCGACGGCGCAATTCTGGTGTTTCCGGCGGGCTTTCGCGGGCGCTGGCACGTCAACGTATTCGGGCGGAATGATATTGACGACGTGCTATTCTTGCATGACCTACTCGACGAATTAGCCGCGCTGACCTGCTACGACGCGGCACGAGTCTTCATCAATGGATTCTCCAACGGCGGCGGCATGGCGGAGCGCTTCGCGTGTTCTGCGCCGGAGCGCGTGGCGGCGGTGGGCATCGTCGGCGGCGCGGTGGAAGCGAACTTCGATGCTTGCGCGGCGGATGTCGCGGCATCTGCGCCGGTGCCGTTGATCGCAATTCACGGCCTGCGCGATAGCATCGTGCCTTATCGCGGCATCAACGTTGATGGCCTGCGCCTACCCGACATCGGGCGCTGGATCGAAAGCTGGGCGGCGCGCAATGACTGCGAGCCGTCGCCGCAGATACAGACGATTTCAGCGCAGATCGAACGGACGATTTATACCGATTGCGCGGCGGATGTGCTATTGTACACTGTCGCTGACGGGCGTCATGAATGGTACGGCGGCCAACAGACGGCGCGTGTCGTGCGTCCACCGAACGACGCCATCGACGCCAGCGAGACGCTATGGGGATTCGCCCGCGAGCAATTCGCCGTCATCGACACCGCCGCGCCGTGAGTTTGCGGCGGATGCGAGGCGTCCCGCCGCCAGTCGTTAATTTTCGGTTTGGGTTGTTTACGCTATAATGTTGGTGTATCGTGGCCGGATAGTGTCCGCGACACGCTGAATACCGATCAGTCGTACAACTAGAAGGATGTAGACCTGTGGCCGTTTCTTTAGAGGAAGTCCGCGACATCGCGGAACTCGCCAAGCTAGAATTAACCGAAGAAGAAATCAGTACATACGCCCAGCAACTTTCCGACATTCTGGAATATTTCGAACATCTGCAAGGCGTGGATACTTCCGGCGTACCGGCGATTGCGTCGGTGCTACCGTTGAGCAATGTGTGGCGTGAGGATGCACCCGCCGAGCCACTCGGGGCGGAGGCGGCCACCGCGAACGCGCCGCAATCCCGCGATGACCAATTCCGCGTCCGCGCTGTGCTGGACGAATAAAACCACAAGGGGGAGATGATGGTCAACCAGCGCCTTTTATTGATCGAAGATGATTACGACGTGGCGGAAATGCTGGTCATGTATTTTGAATCACAGGGCTATGAGGTCGTCCATGCCGACAACGGGGCGGACGGGGTCGCCCATGCCCGCGCCGGTTTTCCCAATTTGATCTTGCTGGATGTGATGTTGCCCGATATGGACGGCTACGACGTGTGCTTGCGCTTGCGGCGCATGGCGCTGACCAAGTTCATCCCGATCCTGTTCCTGACACAGCGCGACGAACGCGCCAGCAAGGTGCGCGGTCTGGAACTGGGCGCGGATGATTACATCACCAAGCCGTTCGACATCGACGAGCTAAGACTGCGCGTGCAAGGCGCGATCAACCGCGCCACGCGGGAAAACCTGCACGAAGTCCGCACCGGCCTGCCGACTGGCTCACTGGTGCAGGAAGAAATCCGGCTGGCGCGTGCCGCCGGTGCGGAGATCACCGTCATCGGCTACACGGTGGAGGGCTTCCGCGCCTATCATGACGTGTACGGCTTCGTCGCCGCCAATGACGTGCTGAATTACGCCGGTAATTTGATCCAGAAGGTGATCGCCGAGATGGGCACGCCGGATGATTTCATCGGCATTTCCGACGACGAGTTCATCTTGCTCACCCATTCGCCGGACGCCGCCGCGCTAGATGCGGTCATCAAAGAGCGCTTCGAGCAGGACGCCCGCGCCTTTTACGCTTTCGGCGATGTCGATAACGGCGGGCTAATCATCAATCCCGGGCGCAAAGATGAGGAGGTCATCCCCTTCATGACGTTCTCATCGGAGGTCAAAGAGCCGACCAGCGCGTGAAGGCGGGACGCCCGCCAACCGTATTCAATAAAGCGGATCAATAAGGGAAGGTTGAACAGGATGCGCCGTCTGCTTATTTTGCTGATCGCCTTTGTCGGCTTGCTGACAGCGTGCGATGCCGCGCCCGATGAAGCCCTGCCGACGCGGGTGGTCATCGCCACCATACCGGCTGATCCTTCGCCCACCGCAGAACAAACGCCGACCAGTATCCCGCCCGCGCCGGTAGTGGAGACGGATACGCCCGCGCCAACGCAAAACGGCACGACGATCACCGCCACGCCCGACGCCAACGGCGAAACGGACGCGCCGACACCAACACCGAGCAACACCATCACCGACACGCCGACGCGCCCGCCCAGCCTGACGCCCACCGAGACCACCGAACCGCAGGCGGTCAATCTGCTGGCGGAAATGGCGTTGCAAGTGACCATCGTGCTACCGACAGACCGCCCGCCACGCACCCGCGCCCCGTCCGGCTCCGGCCAATCCATGCCGACCACCTGCCAGTATGACGCGCCCGGCGTGTTCGGCGGTGTGGTCGCGCAGTACCCGACGATAGGCGCATTAGTGGGCTGTGCGCTGGGCACGCCGCCCAATCCGACTCAGCTATCCGGCGCGGTGCAGACGTTCGAGCGCGGCACGATGCTATGGCTGGGCGAGTCGTCCGGCGGCGTCATCTACGTGCTGTACGATGATGGGCGGCTGGCACGCTATAACGATACGTTCAACGAGAGCGCCGACCCCGAACGCGGCAACCTATCGCCGCCGTCAGGCTTGCAAGAACCGATTCGCGGCTTCGGCAAGCTATGGCGCGACAATCCCGACATACAGAACGCGCTGGGCTGGGCGGTGGCCGACGAAACGCCGTATAGCGTCAGCGTGCAGGGCTTCACACTGGGGCGCATGGTGCATGTTGGCGGGCGCGGCGTGGTGTATGTGCTGGCGTTGCCTTCCGGCAGATGGCAGAGCGTCCCGTCTGGTTGATGTGGTAAAGATTCTTGCTCTTTTTCGTAAAAAAGAACCAAAAAACTTTTGACCTTTTCGCTTTCAATCAGCCAACAAGCTTTATTTTGAAGTTTTTTGGCGCGACCTTTCTACCGGAGAAGATAACGACGTGAACCGACTGTTAACCACCCTTTTCATCGCCTTGATCGCTCTACTGATGACGCACACCACCAACGCGAGCGAAGAAGAAACCGACGCGCCCGACATCAGCCCGGCGCTGGTCGCCCATCTGGAAGATTTAGAGGCGCGAACCGTCGAATTGCGCGGGCTAGAGCCGTTGCGCGATGTGGTGCGCGTGTTCCCGACTGCCGACGAAGTGCGCGACATCATTCAGGCGCTATTCGATGAGCAAGTCACGCCGGAAGAAGTCGCCGCAGTCGAATTATTCTATCGCGCTTTCGGTTTTGTGGATGACGATTTCGACCTGCGGACGGCCTATATCGACCTGCTCAGCGATCAGGTGGCCGGATTCTACGACACCGAATCCCGCGCCATGCACGTTATCTTGATGGGCGGCGAGCCGTTGGGCGATAGATTGCCGCTTCTGGAGCAGGTGACGTATGTGCATGAATACGTCCACGCGCTACAGGATCAGCATTTTGATCTGGAAGCGCTACGGAGCGCCGTCCCGGAAGGCGAGATCGATCAGGGCATGGCGCTATTGTCTTTGATCGAAGGCGACGCGGTTGTGATGATGACCGATTTCATGCTGGCGGCGGTGCGCGATGATCCGCGCCTGTTGATCGAAGCGCTGGCTATCGACACCGACGCGGCGCAATTACCGGCCAGCGTGCCGCCCATCATGGAGGCCGAACTGCTGACGCCGTATCTGGCCGGGCAGAATTTCGTCAGTCGCCTGCGCTTGATCGGTGGCTGGGAGCTGGTAGACGCCGCCTTCGCCGATCCGCCGATGTCGATGGCGCAGATTTTCGACGTGCAAAAGTACATCGACGGCATCGTGCCGCGTCCGGTCATCCTGCGCGAAGCCGACGCACTCGACGATTGGACGCCCGCTTTTGAGCGCACGCTGGGCGTCTTTTACCTGTCGGAATATCTCGGCCACCGCCTCAGCCAGCGCGCCGCGATGAACGCGCTCGATGGTTGGATGGGTGATCGCTACGCGCTGTATCAAGGCGCGGATGATGATGTGGCGTGGCTGGGGCGCATCACATGGCACGATGAATCCGCCCGCGATGAGTTCGAGCGCGTGTTCATCACCGACTATCTGCGCGAAGATGGCGCGGACGCGCTGACGTGCGGCGATGATGTGGCCGGTGTGGTGTGCATCAGCGCGATAGGCGAGCGCGACACGCTGATCGCGGCGGGGCCGACGAAAGAGGCCGCCGCGCAGTTGATCGACTCCCAACGATGAGAGCGTAGCCAGCATGACGCACATCTTCATCAGCCATAGCTCCGACGACAACGCGATCACCGCCGAAATCGCCGACTCGCTGACCGCCGCCGACCTGCGCGTGTGGGTGGATTTCGACGGCGTGACGCCCGGCGATAGCTGGTACGACCAGATCGAGACGCGCATCCGCGATTGTGACGTGTTCCTGCTGGTGTGGTCACATGCGGCGCGGCGTTCGCGCTGGGTGCGAAAAGAGATGCTCAGCGCGATAGAGCAGAACAAGCCTCTGCGCGTGGTGCGCGTGGACGACGAACCGCTCGGGCTGGCGATTGTCGATGTGCAACATATCGACCTGACCACCGATCAAGACGGCGGCATCCGGCGACTGGTCGCCAATCTGCGGCGCACCGGCGGGCGCCAGTCCCCACCGCGCCCGCGCACCCTGCCCGAAGTGCCGGATAAGCGCAATTTCTTCAAGTACATGGCGCAGTTGCCGGATGGCGCGACGGCGGCGATGATCGCCCGCGATCTATACGACTGGGGGCGGCGCGTGGCGGTTGTGGACTTCGGCGGCAGGCTGACGCCCGGCTTTCATGTACGCGCCGCCGTCGATGCGCCGGACGCGGAAACCGTGACCGTGCTTTCGGTGTGGGCGTACCGGCGGCGGCCATCGGCGCAGGTATATTTCAACAACCTGCTACCGTACCCGCCGTACGACTCGCGGGCGATGCGGCGCTCTCTGCTGGCTTCGTTGGACGCGCTGGCTGATGATGGCCTCCTGCCCGATCAGGCAGACCGCGCCCCGACTATCCCGTTGAGCGCGTTGGATTCCGCCGCCCGTCTGGAAACGTTCAAGAAGATCATTGAAGAGATCATCGACAATTTATCGCTATGATCTGCGGGGACGTACTGTGCTACGCCCGACACGGCGCGAAACATCGGGCACAATGCATTGCGCCCCTACAACCCATCGTCTAATATACGTTTTATTTTTAACCTGCAAACGCGACTGACAATCGCACATTTTTGACCGTTTTATCTCAATAGAAAGTGACTTTGAAAAATGACTTACCAGACTATCATTGTAGAAACAGCCGAAGGCGGCGTCGGGGTGATCCGCATGAACCGCCCGAAGGCGCTCAACGCGCTCAACGGGCAAATCACCGACGAGATATTCACCGCGATGGAAGCCTTCGACGCCGACGAGAACATCGGCTGTATCGTGCTGACCGGCAGTGATCGCGTCTTCGCCGCCGGTGCCGACATCAAACAGATGGCCGATTCCAGCGCGACAGATATGATGCTGGGCGACGACTTCACCGACTGGTCGCGGATGTCGCGCATCAACAAGCCGATCATCGCGGCGGTGAGTGGCTATGCGCTGGGCGGCGGCTGTGAGATCGCCATGATGTGCGATATGATCGTCGCCAGCGAAACCGCGCAATTCGGCCAGCCGGAGATCAATCTGGGCATCTTGCCCGGCGCGGGCGGCACACAACGGCTGACACGCGCCGTCGGCAAGGCGATAGCGATGGAGATGTGTCTGGCAGATCGCCGCCTGAACGCCGAAGAAGCGGCGCGTTACGGGCTGGTCAACCACGTTTTCCCCGTCGAGCGCTACATGGATGAGACGCTGGCGCTGGCGCGGAAAGTGGCCGGTATGTCACAGGTGGCCGCCCGCCTGACCAAAGAGGCGATCAATCAATCGTTCGAGTTGAGCCTGAACGACGGCCTGAACTACGAGAAGAAGAATTTCTATCTGCTGTTCGGCACGGAAGACCGGCAAGAGGGCATGAACGCCTTCATCGAGAAGCGCAAGCCAACATGGAAGAACCGCTAATCGTCATCCTGCACACGCACGGCATCGGCGGGCGGCTGGCGATTTTGCCGCGCCTGTATACGCTCATCAAGCGCGTGCGGGCGCGGGCGGATGCCCCGCATTATCTGGTCGATAGCGGCGAGTCGTGCGCCCCGGATGTGTGGCCGTGCGATGTGACCGGCGGGCGGGCGGTTTTGATCGCGCTGGATGCGATGGGCTATGATGCCGCCTATGTCGGCGGGGCGCTGGATGAAGCCAACTACGCCAAGCTAGCCGATACCGTGATGATGGGGCTGGTGCGGCGCGGGAGCGTACATCGGCGCGATGATCTGATCTTCACCGCCGAGCATCAGCCGCCGCCCGCACCGGATGGCCTGCGCCATGTGGTGGTGACGCCGGACGATCAGCGTCGGTCTACGACGGATTGCGTTTACCTCAAGACGAACGCGCAGACCGGAGTCGGTATCACGATGATTTACGATGATATGGTGATATATGATTTCGCGCCGCTAACGCCGGAGACGCTCCCCGACGCCACCATTTCCGGCGCGGTAGATTTCATCCATGATGAGGCGCGGTACTACGATAAACAGCGCCGAAAATCCGATTAGACGAATCGCGTAAGGTCTGCACTTCATCCGGCGTCAGAGTGGTATGAATGATATGAAAATCAAGGAGCAAACACACGATGGCGCCTGTCAACGTCACAGATAACTCGTTTCAACAAGAAGTGATCGACCATGAATTGCCGGTACTGGTAGATTTCTGGGCGGAGTGGTGCGGGCCGTGCCGTGCCGTCGCGCCGGTGCTGGATAAACTGGCCGAAGAATACGCCGGTAAGGTACGGATCGCCAAAGTCAACGTCGATGAGAACCCCGGCCTATCGCAGTATTTCCAGATCATGAGCATCCCGACGATGATGATGTTCAAAGAGCAAACCGTCGTGTTTAATCAGGCTGGCGCATTGCCCGAGCCTGCCCTGCGCGACCTGCTCAATCAGCTTGTCGAGCTAGAAATCCCGCCGCGCGACGAAGCCGAGCAAGCCGACCCGCAAAGCGAAAACGCCGACTAAAAAAATCGGCGCATATCGTTACGATAAATTCCGGGGCGCAATGAATTGCGCCCCTATCGTTTTAATACCCGCTGTATTCCTCGCCGCAGGCTAAAAGCCTACGGCGGCAATCACTCGCAAAATCGCCCCGAAAGCCCCCTTAAGGGGGCTTAAAAAAGGCTTAGCCGGACGCTTTCAGCGTCTGGCCAGAATATCAGCGGAACATGGCTAGTCCATCGCGTCGTAGCCGGGACCATCGGAGAAGAAATCGTAATTCGGCTGAATATCTTCGGTCAAATCCACGACATCGCCCTTGCTATGGGTGACATGCTCTTTGGTGTCCGGCGTGACGCGCTCCTGCCCTTCGGCCATCTCGTAATCCGCCGGGACTTCTTCCTCAACGAAAATCGCCTCATACGGACATTCCGGGATGCACGCGCCGCAGTCGATGCAGGTATCGGGATCAATGTAATACCACGGCCATTCGTTTTCCGGCTGGCCGGGCACGATGCACTCCACCGGACAAACTTCCACGCACGCGCCGTCGCGCAAACACAGGCTGGTGATAATATGAGTCATGATTTGATTTCCTTTAAGATCGCTTTAGTCGATGTTTGATGCTCGCAGTATAGCGGACTTTACCAGCCTATACTGTGACTTTTGTTGGATTATAAAACCATTTTCCGATTTTGTCACATGATTTTCATTTTTGCTGAAAATAGTTTTCACTGCGGTTAAATTTTTGGGCGCGGGGAATAAAAAAAGCCACAGTTTGCACTGTGACTTTCGCCGTAGCGGGTGACGAGATTCGAACTCGTGACCTTCTCCTTGGCAAGGAGACGTTCTACCGCTGAACTACACCCGCAGGGTGACGACAATATATCATACACCGTCACCGATTGGCAAGGGGTAATTTTATGTTTTGTGTTGTAGGGGCGCAATGCATCGCGCCCCGATTTTCTCTACGCGAACTCACCGAAGAAGCGCTTCAGCGCGTCGTTGACCGGCTCCGGATGGGTCAGGTTGACGGCGTGCGGCGCGTCGGGAATCCGGATCATCTGCTTGCCGTTGGGCAACGAATTGAACAACGTCTCGCCGAGTACGATGGGGATACCCTGATCGCCCTCACTGTGAATGACCATGGCGGGCGCTGTGACCGTCGCCACCTGCTCGGCGTCGATGGCGTCGCGCTCAATCAGGTTATTGATGGTGTGGAAGATTTCATCGCCGGTACGCGCCGACCATTTCGGCTCCCATTCCGCCCGCAGATCACCGGCGACATCCACCGTACCCAAAAACAGATCGAGCAATGAACCGACCACCGGCGCCGGGCCGTGTTCGCGCCATGTATCGCGCATCGAAAGATAGATTGATTTCACATCGTCGGTATCGACGCCGTTATAGGTGCTGAGGAACACCAGCGAATTGACGCGCTCCGGATGCTTGATCGCCAGCCGCAGAGTCGCATAACCGCCCTGTGACATGCCGACGAAAGACGCCTTCTCGACGCCTAGTTCATCCAATAGCGCGATGCAGTCGGCCACCGTGTCGTACAACGTGAATTTCTCGCCGTCCCATTTAGTCTGGCCGAAGCCCCGCGCATCGAAGGCGATACAACGATATTGCGGCGACAACGCCTCAAATTGCGGTGCAAACATGCTCTCGTCAAACAGGAAGCCGTGCAAGAACACGATAGCCGGGCCATCACCGCCGCTATCCGAATAATGCACTTCCTGACCGTTCACACTGGCTACAGGCATCTGTTACTCTCCTTATTTGTCGTGTAATCCATACCGATTATAAACGATGTAAACATCCTTTACACCGTCTCTAACAATAACAATCTCTTTATATTACTCTATAGCAAATCAAGCGCAACCCGTCACGGTAGGGGCGCAATGCGTAACGTCCGAAAATGACGCCCCGCCGAAGGTAAAATTTTTGTTTGTGACGGATTCGCGTTACACTGTATACATCACGACGCCGCACCGATTGACGGCGCGGCGCGGTCTTTTTTGAAAATAGCGTAAGTTAGATTCTTATCAGGGGGATTCACGTGAGAAAGCGCGTTTTCTTCATCTTCTTTGCCCTCTTCATCGTCATACCCATCGCCGCGATCACGTCGGAACAGTCCGACGATGGCGACATCACCCCACCCGAACCGCAATTAACTATCAGTGGACTGAGTACCACTGACGCACCGACCATCATCTTAAACGCCAACGTACAGGACGCATTCGGCCAGCATGTCGGCGGTCTGGGAGTCGATGATTTCACGCTGGACGGCGATCTGGCGGAATTCGCCCGCATCATCGCGGTGGACAACATCACCGACGACGATCTGCCGCTATCGGTGGTGCTGGTGATTGATACCAGCAGTAGCATGACCGGCACGCCAATTGACACCGCGCGCCGTGCCGCGACGCGCTTCGTCGATGCGCTGGGCGAAAACGACACCGTATCGCTGATGACATTCGACAACCGCGTGACGCTGGTGCAGGACTTCACCGACGACAAAGCGCTGATGCGCGAGATCATCGCCACGTTCCGCTTCGGCGGGCAGACCGCGCTGTATGATGGCGCGGTACTCGGCATCGAGCAAGCGCTGAACGCCCCATCCGAGCGCCGCATGGTGGTTCTGCTAGGTGATGGCGCGGAGTATGGCGGCGTCAGCGAAACCGGCACTATCCTGCCCGCCAGCGCCACATCACGCGCCGAGTCCTTGCGATTGGCGGGGGTTCGCGGCGTGCCGGTGTATACCATCGGGCTAGGCTTCGGCGCGGATCGCTCGTATCTGGAAGCGCTAGCCTCAGCGACAAACGGGCGCTACTACGAAAGCCCGACGCCGGAGACGCTAGAGGAAATCTACGACGAAATCGCCGCCCGCCTACGCACACAATACATCATCACAATAGATGCTGATGTGCCGCTAGACGGCACCGAGTACACGCTGGATTTGAGCGCGACGACGCCACTCGGCGCGAGCAATGTCGCCAGTACCACGCTCCGCGCCCCGATTCCGGTGCCCATCGTCCGCACGCCGCCCGCACCGGACGCGCCACTGGACGACCTGACGACGTTCACGTTCGAGATTCTCGGCGACGACCAGCCGCTAGCGGTGGATGTCGTCTATTCGCGCCCCGCCGAACTATTCACCGAAGCCCGCGACGAGGACACGCTGAGCATCACATTTGATCCGCGTGACCTGCCGCCCGGCGAAGCGCTCCTGCGTGTGGACGCCACCGACAACACCGGCGACGCGACATCGGCGGAACTGCGCTTTGATGTGGCGGCATTTCCGGCGGAGTTCGGCGTGATCGGCGTGCCGGAAGGCGGCCAGCTATCCGGCATCTTCGACGAGACGGCGACTTTGCCGCTTAGCGTTGATCTGCAATACGCACAGACGCCGGTCGAGCGTGTGGTGTACACGGTGGACGGCGAGACGGTGGCGACAGTGGCCGAGGCGCCCTATGCGGTTGATCTGCCGTTGTTTGACACCTTCGCGCCGCAAGGTGAGCAGACGCTCGGCGTGCGCGTGGAGATGGCAAGCGGTGAATCAACCACGCTGGAAATTCCGTTCGATGTGTCGATCTCGTTACCACCCACCGCCACACCATCCCCGACGGTGACATTCACGCCGACACCGACAACCGAACCGACGGCGACGCCGACAACCACATTCACGCCGCTACCGACGGCGACATCCACCGCGACACCGACTCTGCCGCCAACCGATACCCCGCCGCCGACGCCCGACATCGCCGCCACCGTGCAGGCCGGAGCGCCCGCGATTCAATCGGCGCTGGACAACATCGGCGCATTCAGCGCAACCCAACAAGCACAGGCGACAACTGACGCACAGGCCGAGTTAGACGCGCAAGCCACAGCCGATGCGCAGGCCGAAATCGACGCGCAACGCGAAGCCGAACGACAGGCCGCGCTCGACAACATCCGCGCCACGCAGACCGTCGTCGCCGAAGTCCGCGCACAGGCTGAGTTAGACGCGCAGGCGACTGCTGACGCGCAAGCCG
>REDR01000015.1 GCA_007693385.1 Anaerolineaceae bacterium | reverse complement strand
ATCTGCTGTGCATCGTGCTTCTGCTGGCGGCATTCACGCCATCAGCCATCCGGCTGTACGTCATCGGCTCGGAGACATTCGGCGGCGCTGTGCCGGATCATCTGGCGATGATCGCCGTTGGAATCGCCACTGTGTTAACCGCCGAAATTGGGCAGGTTGTGTTCTCGCTGGCACTGGCGACGATGGGCACGACTCCCGCCGCACGGCGCTTGCTGTACGCCAGCATGGGCATCGCCACCGCGATTGCGCTGGTCGGCAACGTCCAGCTCGCGCTTCCGGGACACATGCACAGCCCGTTCGCATGGTTGGAAGCTATCGCGCCGCCGCTACTGGTACTCAGTACCGCCTACGTGCTCAAAGAGCAACTACTCGACTCCATCGAGATGCGGCACGCCAACGAACGCGCTTATCAGGAAGCGATGAATCTGTGGCAGACCGCGACCGCTAACCCTCAAAACCACCCGCAATGGACGCAGTTCTACGCCAACGCGCTACGCGATTCCATCCGCAAAGCCAACAACCGCCGCAAGGATGCTCTCGCCGAACTGACGACAGCCGACTGGCGGGCGCTGGTCTACCGCGAACTGCAAGCGGATAACTGGTACGCCGAGCCGGTCATCGAGGAAGAACCAACACAGGAGGAAGAAGCGGTCGAAGGCGAGCCGCGCCCTTTAGTGATGAGCGCGAACGGCCATCAACCGACGGAAGGCGGTGTGTAGTGTGTGGACAGCCTCTTTCAATGCCGTCGCCGTTGGGTGGCAGGCCACAACGGTACTGCTCAAATCGTTGTAAACAACAGGCGAAATGGAAGCGTTGGAAAGCGCGAAATAGGGGTTTCGTGTCAAACCTTTCGGAAAATCGAGGGGAAAAGACGCGATGAGCAAACCGACGATCATCCCCAACTGGAAGTATCAGAAGCCGACAAAGGGCGGTTATCGCGGCCTGAAGAAACTGCTGAAGTACGTGTCGCACCGTGAAAGCCCCGATCATCGACCGGTCGAGCCGGATGTGCGCTGGACGGATTGCGGACTCGGCGAGAGCTGGCAGACGGTGTACGCCAATGCTGGACGCTTCGCCGGGCCGTATGTGCTGGCGCATCACATGGTCATTTCGCCCGCACCCGACCTGATGGCGCTGGTACCGGAACATATGCGAGCGTCGATCACGCAGGAAGTGACGGAGCGCACCATCGAAGAATGGCATATCGCCCGCGACTTGAACGTGCCAGAGTATTCGTATTGCCTGCACGACCGCGACACATCGGACGACTACGGTATGCAACATCTTCATACGCATATCTTCGTCGCGGGCACGATCGACAACGGCGTGGGCGAGCGCATCTCGCATCGCGTGAATCGTGAGCAAGTCTGCACCGATAGGGGCGGCTTGGATCGCCCCGACAACCTGCACCATATCGCCCGCCGTGAGTTTGAGCTGGTGCTGGATCGCGCACTCGGCCACGAGTGGCGACAACTGCGTGAGCTGGAACAAGCTCTGCGCGAGAAAAGCCTGTCGGACGCGGAGCGGCCATCGCCTTTTGCTGACATCTACACGCCGGAGATTGACCTGTGAAACCAGATCATCTCGCCGCGTCCGACGCGAACGGCCTCGAGCCGTTCGCCGGTGTCCCGCGTTGCGTTGGCGTGTCATACGAAGTATGTAGCACACGCGGGACACCCTACCCATTACAACGTAAGGGTAGCGAGTTTAATCAACTCGCTCCTCACACGCCGGAGGGGCTTATCGCGCCACGTTCCACGATGACGCGCCGAACAGCCAGCGCCCGTGCGCCGCCTGCTCGGATGGACGTGACGCGCCATTGGTTGCGCCTCACATCCATGCAAAAGCAAGACAAAACGCAAAGCAAATCATGATCGTATGACGAAATGGAGTACAGCAACTTGTCGGACAAAAACAAGACGAACTACACCAGCAGGCTGAGCGTACATGTCACGCCCGCCATGCAGAACCGGCTTGAGCAGATCGCCGCCATGCGCGACCTGCCGAAAGCGGAAATCGTCCGCGCCGCGTTGCGGGCGTATCTGGATGAGCAGGAGGATTTAATCACCAGCCGGAAGCACTTCACGAAGATGTTTCAGCGCCGCGTCGATTACATCGAGCGGTTAGTCGTCATGACATTCTGGCTGAACGTGCAGATGATGCACATTTTGCAGGAGCGCGTCCTGCGTGAGCGATACGAGTTAGGCGAATTGCTGGAATACTGCGTCGGCGCTGGTATCGAGACGGAAGATGGCATTCACAAGCTGGTGGCTCGCGCCGTCCAGCATAAAACCAAACCGCCGCGACCTTAAGCGGCAACGGCGGCACGGCAATTGATGTATTTTCTTGACTTGAACACCTTGAGAATACATCAATCTGACCGTGCTGTCTACGAAATGTCTTACAAACTATAGGAGAAAGTAATCGTGAACAGCACGAACAAGCCGCCCATCGTGGCGGCGGCGCAATCCAAAAGCATGATCGAAGCGGCGAAGATGTACGCCGCGCTGAACCTGAGCGTCATCCCGTTGGACGGCAAGCGTCCGGCGATAGGATGGACAGATTATCAAAAACGCCGTGCCAGACCGGATGAGATCGACGGCTGGCATAAGCAGGGCATCCTGAAAAATGTCGGTATCGTGTGCGGTGAAGTCTCACAAAACCTTGTCGTGCTTGACCTCGACGGCGCGGCGGGTTATCCGGCCTTTGTCGCCACATTCCCGCATCTGGCCGTGACGTATACGGTCGCGACCGGCGGCGGCGTGGGCAAGCATGTGTGCTTCCGCGTGGAGACCATGCCGCCATCCGTCAAAGCGATGAATACACCGATCGGTCATCTGGAGCTATGCGGCGATGGTCGGCAGGTGGTCGCGCCGCCGAGCGTGCATCCGAGGACGGGCAAGCCGTATGTCGTCGAACGCGCTGAAGATATTCTGCACGTCGAAAATCTATCCGAACTGGCGGACTGGATTGAGTCTTTCAAAACACCCATCCCGCAGGCATGGCGGCCACCCGCACCCGGACTATTCCCGACCGGAAGCGCGACCATCAATCCGCGCCTGATTAGCGCCATCGCCGATACGCTGATGGGGCAGGGCTTTACGCAACGCGGTGACTGGCTACACGGACGTTGCATCTATCCCGAACGCCACAAAAACGGCGACCGCAACCCATCGTTTGGCTTCAACACGCGCACCGGATACGGTCATTGTTACGTGTGCGGCACGATGTTAGCCAAGGACATCGCCGAACGGTTGAACATCAACCCGGAGCATTACGGCGGGCTGGTCGAGCGTCCCGAACCGCGACAGATCAAACGGACGATTGACCTGAGCGTTAGCCCCGACAGCCAACCGCCCAAAGTTGAGCAATCCGCCAAACAAGATTACAAGCTCCCATCGTGGCTTGAGCAATACATGAAATGGGCGGGCACGACGGGCAACCAGACGCCGATGATCTTCCATCAGGCGGCGGGATTGTGGTTGCTCTCGACCGCCATCGGGCGCAGGCTATACGGCGAAGCGCCGTGGGGCGTGAAAATCTACCCCAATCTGTACCTGATGCTGATTGCGGGCACGACGTTCTACCGCAAATCGACCGCGTACAAACTGGCCGAGCAGGTCGCACGGCAGGCCATCCCGCACATGCTGATGCCGACGCCGGGTTCACCGGAACGTTTTCAAGAGGCGCTGGCAGGCAGATTGCCGTCCAACTTCGACCGCTTGACGCAAGAACAGCAAGCGCGTTTCCGCAAAGCACAGCCGTTCGCCGCCCAGCGCGGCCTACTCAAGGATGAGGTCGCGGGCTTGTTCGGCGCGATCAACAAACGCGATTATATGGTCGGCATGAAAGATTTGCTGATGGAGCTGTACGACTGCCCCGACTACTTCGACAAAGACACCCAATCCGGGCTGAACATCGTCGAAAACGCCGCCTTGAGCATTCTCGGCGTGACGACGCCAGCCGGACTCGGCGCGGCGGTGTCACAGGCGGATTGGGCGAACGGTCTGCTGATTCGCTTCGCACTGCTCACGCCAGAACCGGATTACGCCGAACGTCCCGCCGCCAAGAGCTACCAACACGCGCCAAAGGGACTGATTGAGACGCTGACCGCGCTTCACGAGCGTTTGCCAATGCCGCAGAAAGATGACGACGAGCGATCGACGGTCGGCGCGTTGAAGCTCACG
>REDR01000016.1 GCA_007693385.1 Anaerolineaceae bacterium | reverse complement strand
GAAACGCTCACCGAAGAGCAGATCAAGCGTCGGACAAACCGCCTGAGGAAAGCCACATGGTAGCCGTCCGACAGTCCGACGGCCTGCTAGCGCAGGCGAGACGCGGAGCGTCTCACGGGCATTGCGTCGGGGCGCAATGCCCTCTCTCAGACCCCTTGCGGTCATCAACACCACCGGAAAGGGTCACAAGGGGTCTGAAGCGAGCTAAATCGCTCGCCCCTCATGCGCCGGAGGGGCTGGGTGCAACGCGGTCTTCGCGTTCCACCGGTGCATCGATGTTGCGTACATCTCGCACAGCAGAGCGTGGTATCCCACGCTCAGAGGGCGCACCCCGCATCAATCATGCGGTTTGCGCCGGTGTTGGCCGATTCGATCGGCCAATAGGGAACGTAGGACGTAGGACAACTGAATCAGGAACAGGAGAGACATGACACACAGGGAAACAATCGCACATATCGCGAGCCGTCTGCCGCATCAATCGCGGCGCGACGTAGCCGAGATTCTCGACCTGCTGTACACGCGCTGGGCGGAACAACTGGCCACAGGTGAAGCGGTCAACATTCCACACGTCGGACGGTTAAGCATCGAATCGCAGGACTTGAAGCCGAGCGGCTTCGTCAAAAAACCAAGCATCCGCCTGTATGGACGCTTCCGTCCGACAGGTGCAATTCGAGAGGCATATATAAGGAAGGGTATATGAGCAAAAAAGGATATAGCGAGCGCCTCAGCATCGGCTTCACCGTCGAGCAGATGCGCCGCATCGAGGAGATTCTGCGCGTCCGTGCCAAGCAAGGCAAGTTCCAGCACAAGACCGATCTCATCCGCGAGGCAGTCAATCTTTACCTGTCACACCAGGATGATATTCCGGGCACACGGGCGGCCATCACGCGCAAACTTGAGGGGCGCTTTTTGGCCGTCGAGCAACAACTCCGTGAGCAGAACGACCTGCTGGCGCGGATGGTGGCGTTTTTTGAAAGGCGGCGTAAGTGATGGACAGGAAGCAGATGTGTGTTGCCAACCTGCGCTATCGTCGTCCACTCGGCGAAGGCGGCAAAAAGATGAAGGCGCTACTCGGTTATCTGACGTATCGCGATAGCCGTCATGAGGGCGTGCGGTTGGTGGCAGGCAAAGAGCGTTGGGTGGACCGCGGCATGGGCCAATCGGTCACAGAAATTGCCGAGCGTTGTCAGGCGTACCAGAGCGAGCATGTTCTGCTCTTTAGCCTTGTCATCAATCCCAACCCGTCGCTGATCGAGATGATTCCAGTCGATAAGCGCGAGGCGTTTGTGCGCCAATTGACCGAAAGCGTAGTTGAGGATTTTTTTGTGGAGCGCGGCATTGATACCGGCGTTGAGTTCAGTTACGTCTATCACAGCCGCAATACCGACGCCGACGGGCGGCATAATCCGCATACCCATATTGTTCTGCCGGGCACGTTTTATGAAGCCGACGAAGGTCGGCGCGTGCCCTTGTATTTCTCGCAGAACCGGAGCGAGCGCCACATCGACCTCTTGCACACTGTCACCGAGCGGCACACCGAGCAACTGCTGGAACGCACCATCGGCCATGACTGGGAGCGCCTGCACGATGAGCGCAATCCGACGCAAGCGGAAGATGATCTTGCGTCACCGAGTTTTGATATTTCATTCGACTTATAAACGGAAAACGGGCGACGCCTGATCCCGTCGCCCGCATTTCCAAGAAAGGTAATGCTTTATGTGTCACCTAAATATAGCACAGAATACCGGAAGTTTACCACCCAACAAGGCACTTTTAGCCACGCTCTATAAGGAAGCGCCCGCCGAACTCTACTTCGAGATTCGTTGTATCCACCCGACAAATGCACAGGTGCGTTCACTCTGGGCGCGGATGAATGATGCGGAGAGCAAGAAGCGCATCTTCGCTGAAGCCCAGCGCCTTAATAAGGAAGGCTATGGTCTGTACTTCGCGCCTTGCCTGCGACGGGAGAAGCGCGGCAACGCGGAATCGGCGGCGTATATCTCGGCGCTGTGGGTCGATGTCGATGGTAAGGACGAGCGTTCTTTGCGCAAACTCAACGACTTTGAGCAAGCGCCGAGCGCGGTTGTAGACAGTGGCGGCGGCTATCATGCTTACTGGTTTTTGAGCGATCCGCTTTGCCTTGAAACCGATGAACAGAAAGCGTATATCGCATCCATCATGATCGGCTTGTTCAGCGTCACAGGCGGCGATGAGGCTTATGTGAAGTCGGTTGCGTCTGTGATGCGCCTGCCGGATAGCATCAACACCAAGCCCGACCGCGACGGCGCAAAAGTGACTGTCAGTTTATGGAATCCCGAACGCCGCTACAAACTGAGTGAGTTCGAATGGCTCTCCAAGCCGAAGGAAGAGACCATCGACGGCTTAAAAGTGGTCACGCTCAACGGACATGGCATACTGCCGCCACGCACCGAGCAATACTTGATATCCGGTGCATCGAAAAACAGCCGCAACACCGAACTGTTCGCCGCCGCCTGCCAGATGCGCGATGCTGGCTACAGTCAGAGTGATGCTGAACGCGAATTGATCGCTCGGCATGTCGCCGATGCCGTCGGTGGCGAGAGCGCTAATCAGCGCGAGAAAGAAGCGCGAGCGACGATTGAATCGGCCTACAGTCAGCCCGCCCGTGACCCGATTGTGACTGCAAAGGAGCGTGTTTCGGCATTGGTCAGCCGCTATCCGGTCGAGCAGAAGGCAGACAGACCAACAGCGGCACAGATCGCCGAAGTGGTCGAAGCCTGTGTACATCTCAACGCCGTCGAGTGGGCGGAGGAGCGCCAGCGTATCAAAGCGCTATGTGGCGACGGGCTGAAAATCAGTGACATCGACCGCCTGTACCGTGAAAAGCGAAAAGCCGCCGAGCGTCAACAACAGACCGCACTGGTCGATACCGAAGAATACATCGCGATGGATGAATATATGATCTACCGCAAACACAGCTATCGCGGCACAATGCAGAAAATCATCGCCGCTTGGGGAGCGCGGATATTGGAGCGTGTCAATCGCATGGATGATGACGGTCAGATGGAGCGTGTGGCACGGGTCGAATTGCAATCCGCAGGTCGCACCGAGACGCTCGAAATCCCGTCCGAATTGTTTGGCGATCCTAACGCGCTAACGCGGTTCCTGGCGGCCAATGCCGGTGAAACGTTCACCACCCGCGCCGGGATGTCGAGCCATCTCACGCCTGCCATTCTCGCTTTGTCAGGCGACTATCCAACGCGGCAGATCTACCGTTTTATGGGCTGGACACAGATTGACGGGCGCTGGACGTACATCACGCCCGCCGATTCCATCACCACAGGCGGCAAGCTGGCCGACCCGCCCGAAGTCGAATTATCGGCACGGTTGGGAGATTACGGCATCCGTGCCCATAACTGGGACGATAGTAAAGCGGCGTTTGATGCGATGATGCGTGTATTTCCGCCCAACATCGCGCCCACCTGCATCGCGTTTGCCATGTTGCCGCTGTTGCAACGCTTCTTTAAGAGTGCCGCCATGCGTCCCGCACTCCATCTGGCAGGCACGTATGGCAGTGGAAAATCTGAATTGGCCGCGCTAATGGCATCGTTTTATGGCAATTTTTCACGCGATGCGCCGCCGTCGCAATGGGGCGATACGATTAACACGGTTGAAGTGCTGGGTTATCCGTTAACCGATGCGCTGTATTGGGTAGACGATTACAAACACATCTACGCCGACGAAAAGACCTACACGCGCTTCATGCAGAGCTATTCGCGCAACATGGGGCGCGGACGGTTGACCCGTGAGGCCAAACTACGCCACGAGAAACCATGTCGTGGGCTGATTCTCTCAACAGGCGAGACCACCATCGAGGGTGAGGCCAGTTTGCTCTCACGGATGCTGGTTATCAATGTGCCACCGTGGGAGCATCGTGATCCGAATGGTGAACATCTGGCACACGCCGACGCACTCCGCGAGCATCTGCCGGGATTCACCGCGCATTTCGCCTCATGGATTGCCCGCCAGCTTGAAGCGGGCACACTCGAAGAGGAGGTCATCAGTCGCTACGAGCAGAACGTCATCGGCTACCGCGCCCAGCTCCGCGCTCAGTTGAAAGGCAGTCGCGCCAGCACCGGACGGCTCATCGGCAATTGGGCAGTGCTGGTCACTGTGTATCAACTTTTGACGCGCTTTGTGGCCGAAACAGACCGCGACTATCTGCTTCCCGCATGGCAGGATTCGATCATCGAGACGGTCGCGACCGTGCGCGAGGAACGCGCCAGCG
>REDR01000017.1 GCA_007693385.1 Anaerolineaceae bacterium | reverse complement strand
ATTTGATGAGGATGAGATGCAACGGGTTGTCGAGAACATCGAAGCGTTGAAGGCAGGATTTGAGCCACAATTGGCGCAATGTCTCGCACATTTCCCCGGTGTAGATCGCTCCGTCAAAGGCTTTGAGGGCTTAATGGCCGCGCAGGATTGCCTGCCGAACGACGATGCCCGCGACGCTTTCGCAAGAGATTATCTGGTATTGGCAAAATTGTGGGAAACGCTCTCTCCTGATCCGCTTTTACGGCGGCATGAGCATGATTATCGCTGGCTATCACAGGTCTACGAATCAGTACGACCAACAAGCGGACACGGCAAATTGCTTTGGCACGCGCTCGGCGCAAAGACACTTGAGTTGATCCATGAGAATATCAGCGTGTTAGAGGTGCGTGACGATCTCGACACACTGGTGATGGATGCGGAATTCCTCGCTGAACTACTCGACCAGCAAAACCCGAAAGCCGTCAAAGAGCTAGAGGTCAAGCTCGTTGCCCGCCTGCGGAAACATGGAAACGATTCGCGCTTCAAGGCGCTGGGCATCCAATTAGAGGAACTACGCCGCCGTCATGAACAAGGCATCATGACCAGCATCGAATTCTTAAAGATGTTGCTCAAGATAGCGCGAGATGTTGTCCGTGCTGAGAGAGAAGTCGAGCCAGTAGATGAATCCGCACCGGAAGAAGATGGTATGGCCGCATTAAGCGAGTTATTCCGTGAAATTCAAAAAGGCGATATTCCGAAGATGGTCGAGCGCATCGTCAACGATATTGACGAAATCGTGCGCATTGTGCGCTTTCCGGGCTGGCAGAATACGAGTCAAGGTGAGCGCGAGGTCAAGAAGGCGTTACGCAAGACATTATCCAAGTACCAAATACACAAAGACGAGGATTTATTCAATCGCGCTTACGCTTACATCGCCGAGTATTATTGAGCCATAATCATTCAACCCTGCCCCTGCCCCAGCATCGCCAACTCTTTCCGCGCCCACGAGTCCGCGTCGGTGATCGCATAAGCCGTGCGCGTGTAGAACAGGCACGCGATGATGAACCCCAGCACCATCACCAACAGAAATGTCGTGCGCGGCGTCACATCCATCCCCAGCACCGAGATCACCATGATGACCTCCGCGCCGAATAGCACGCGGCTGTCCCACCCGCGAAAATGATCCACCATGTCCAGCCGCCGCTCAAATTCGGCCAGACTCAACGCGATGGCGTGCTGACGTTCCGGATCATCGGCGCTCTGCTGGAGCAATTCACGGTAGCGCCGGTGGTGTGATTGCAGGGCGCGATGCACCTGCTCCGGTCGCTTACCACTGAGATACGTCCGCACGCTCTCGGCGGATGCGTTCGGTTGCACCGTGCGCGAAGCCACCAGCGCCGCGATCAGCTGGTCGCGCCCCTTATCCGCGCTTCGGGCAAACGTGCGCTCTTCGCGGTCGGCGATTTTATGCAGATAGTCGGGATAGTGGCCGTCGTCATCATCGCTCACCGCCCCGGCTTGCAGTAGACCATCGCGCAGGACACGTATCACCGCGTCGACGTCACCCTCAACCAGCGTCTGCACAATGTTGTAGTGGTTCTTGATGATGTTAGTCATCGCCTCATGCGACACCAGCTTCGCCGCGCCGGTCAACATCGGATGCAGATAGCGCAACGCGAAGCACACCCACACCCGATTCTGGTCAATAGCGGCGTCTCCCGTCACCGTCAGACGCGGGCGCAGTACGTCATGCGCGAAGCGCGTTATCCACAGCGCCACGTCCGACGGGATGTTCTGGGGTGTGGTGAGGGCGTATTTCAGTTGGGCTTCCAGTGCATCGGTGTCACTTTTTAACCACCGTCGAACGGCAGGTGGTGGTGAAATCGGTGTCATATCGCGGGTTCTCCTCTCCTGACAGATCGCTGTCGGACACTTGACGGCTGTCTGACAAGCCGCTGACGGGTTTTCGGTCTTACCGGTCTATACGCTGGAAGTAGCTATCGGCGCAACAGAGAGGAGCGAATTGTACGATGAAGTGCGCCAAAAACTTGACAAACGGGCTAACCTGCCCTACTGTATGTAAAACGTATCCAGCGCCAAAAAAGGCGAACTGCGATGAGTGCGGAAACACTCACCACAGTTCTGACCCGGCACTGAACCTACCAGTGGACGGGCTGAGACGCATTATACAACACACACGAACGGATGACAGGCCGCCGTGTGGCGTCACCAGCGACCCCACTGCAACGCAGATTATGGGGCGTTTTTTATTGGAGGTGGGCACGCCATGAAACAGCGTTACACCTTCAAAGACGGGCGGGTGACGGTGCAGGAGAGCCTGTACGATCTACTCACCGAAACACCGCGCAAAGCCAGCCGAGCCGTCGTCTTACTCGTCATCCAGAAGCGGGAACAACCGCCGGAGGCCGACCATGAGCCAACCGAATGACGATCAACCTATCCGCTTCGCGATGTATCTGCGCTATTCGTCGGAGATGCAAAACGAGATCAGCCTCGATGAGCAGGAGGCCGCCTGTCGTCGCTGGATTGCGGCGCGTGGCGGCCGCATCGCGGGCGTGTTCAAAGATGGCGCGGAAACCGGCTGGACGCTCAATCGACCCGGATTAGTCGAGATGAACCGACAGGCCGCGAAGGGTGCGTTTGATGCGCTCATCGTCTGGAAGTTCGACCGCCTCGCCCGCGACCCCACGCATGCCATGATTATCAAGGGCTATCTGCGCCACCAGCGCGGATTGAAGCTGTTCGCCATCGAAGGCGGAAGCGCTGATGATGATGGCACGATCGCATCATGGCTCAACGAGCAGATTTATGCGGTATTCGCCGCGCTATACTCAATGAATTTGAGTGTGGATACCAAGCGCAGTAAATATCATCGCGCTTTGGAAGGCAAGTTCAACGGGAGCATTGCGCCGTTTGGCTATGTTCTGGTGACGGAAAAAGAAGCGTCGCCCGACCGCCCTGCCGGACTGTACATCGACCCGCGAGCGGCGGTCTTGATACGCCGCATCTTCCGCATGTATGCCACCGGCGAGCATAGTGACCACACCATCGCGCAATGGCTCAACCAGCGGCCTTACGTGGCACAGATACGCAAGGGACAGAAGCCATTCAGCAAAGAATCGGTGCGCGACATCTTGCAAAATCGCCATTACACCGGGCGCGTATGCTACGCCGAAACGCAATATCGCGGCACGCTGGGCGAAGGCAAACGCTCCAACCGCAAGCGCAAAGAGTGGTTTGACGGACGCCACATCCCGATCATCACCGATGAACTATTTGAGGCGTGTCAGGACGTGCGGCGGCAAAATACCAAAGTCCGTAGGCATCCGAGCGTGGTACATACCTATCTGTTGCAGGACAAAGTGTTCTGTGCGCGGTGCATGGGGCGCAAGCCACTCGACATCGAAGATGCCAACTACGGCAAGATGCGAGCGGGATGGCTCAAGCGGTTGGACGCCGGTTCGTATCGCTGTCAGGCGCGGGATCGCGGTTATCATCCGTGCGAACAGGGCTACGTGCTGGCCGAAGACATCGACGTGCAGGTGGTCAATGTGCTGAAAAATCTGACCATCCCCGACGGCGTGACGGAGCGCATCGAGGCGGCTATCGCGCAGAACGTCCAGCATGAGGCCGCGCTGGAGCAAATCGCTGAGTTGACCGAGCGCATGAAACGTATTGATGTCAGCTGGGAGAACGGTTTCCTCAATCCCGAAGAGTACATCGAAAAGCGCCGCGCCCTACAAGCCGAGATCGAAGCGTTGCGCCCGTTGGCTTACGACAATCTGGAAGAATCGGTTGATCTGGTGCGGAATTTCAGCATCTATTGGGACGCCTGCGGCAAAGTGGAAGACCCCGACGTCGCACGTCAGCAGTTGCTCGATAGATTAGTGGATCGTGTTTTTGTGTATGATGATGTGGTGGTGGGGCTTGCGCTGTATGCTGATTTCAGCGTCGTGCTGGCCGCGCCGACGGTGTTCGTCAACCACGTCAATGGCAACATCCAAGAAGCAGTGGAATCAGTAACGGGCGACCTAGTGGTCGCCCGTACCCAGAGCGGGAGCGACGGGATTTACACTCCCTTCAGCCACCCGATTATTCTCACCAGCGTCTACAGCCCCCATTATACCGTCATTCGCATCATCCGCAACTATCCCGTCGCCATCGCCGCCTGAATCCGGCGGTTTCCAGTTCGGCAGAACGCTCACATCCATCAGTTCCTGCAAAAACGGCTTCGGTTCGATGCCGACCACGTAGCCCGGATAATCCGGATGCAGGTAAACGGTCGTCAGCAA
>REDR01000033.1 GCA_007693385.1 Anaerolineaceae bacterium | reverse complement strand
GCCGATGGCCGGAATTTGCGCCGGATGGTCTGCTGGCCGCTATTGGCGATAACCGGATACGTCGCTTGATCGTCGAGCGAGTCGAATCCAATGGGACGCCCCTCTGGATCAACGCACTCCATCCGCGAGCCATCATCGCCGAATCTGTAAGTGTAGCATCAGGGACAGTCATCATGGCTGGTGCGGTGGTCAATGCGGATGCGACGATAGGCCAGCATGTCATCATCAACACTGGCGCGACAGTTGACCATGATTGCATCATTGGTGATTTCGCCCATATCGCACCCGGCGTCAATCTGGCCGGTGATGTGACGGTGGGTGCGGGTGCATTTCTCGGAATAGGCAGTTGTGTCATCCCCGGATGCCATATTGGGGCAGGGGCGATCATTGGGGCAGGGGCGACGGTGATCGGTGATGTGGCTAGCGGGCAGACCGTCGTCGGTACACCGGCGCGGCCTTTATCCCGGATGAATGGAGATGGATAACCCCATGTCAAAACGCATTTACCTCTCGCCGCCGCATATGTCCGGCCACGAGATCGAGCTGGTGCAACAGGCTTTCGCCGATAACTGGATCGCGCCGGTTGGCCCACAACTGAACCAATTTGAGGCCGATTTCGCGCAGTATGTCGGCGCGGAACACGCCGTCGCGCTGGCTTCGGGCACGGCGGCCATTCACCTCGCTCTGCTCATCACCGGCATCCAGCCCGGCGATGAAGTCATGGTCTCCACGCTGACATTCGCCGGAAGCATTAACCCGATCATCTACACCGGCGCGAGGCCGATCTTGATCGACAGCGAACCGGAATCTTGGAATATCGACCCTAACTTGATCGAAGACACGCTGAAAGCCCGCGCCAGAAGCGGTAATCTGCCGAAGGCGATCATCCCCGTGCATCTGTACGGCCAATCCGCCGACATGGACGCGATCATGTCGATCTGCGAGCGTTACGGCGTACTGGTCATCGAGGACGCCGCCGAGTCGCTGGGCAGTCGGTACAAAGACCGGCATCCGGGCACGCTGGGGAAACTCGGCGCGTTTTCGTTCAATGGCAATAAAATCATCACCACATCCGGCGGCGGGATGCTGGTCACCGACGACAAAGCGCTGGCCGACCACGCCCGCAAGCTGGCGACACAGGCACGCGAGCCGGTCGCGCATTACGAACACACCGAGATCGGCTACAATTACCGCATGAGCAACATCGTCGCCGCTATCGGCGTCGGGCAACTGGCGGTGATCGAGGAGCGCGTGCGGCGCAAGCGCGAAATCTATGCACACTATCGGGCGCATCTGGCGGATGTGGCCGGCCTGACGTTTGTCGATGAGATGGCGTATGGGCGGCACAATCGCTGGCTGACGGTTCTGCTGGTGGATGCGGAAGCGTTCGGCGCGGATCGTGAGGCGATCCGCTTGAAGTTGGAAGAACACAATATCGAATCGCGCCCGTTGTGGAAGCCGATGCACTGTCAGCCGGTGTATCAGGATTATGAAGCCGTCGGTGGGGCAGTCGCCGAGTCGCTGTTTGATCGCGGTCTGTGCCTGCCGTCCGGCACCGCGCTGACGGACGATGAACTCGAACAAATCGCGGGTGTTGTACGGGGGATAGGTAGCGAAGGATAATCATCCCCGCGTCCACTAGCGCGATCACCAAGAACACGTTACGATACACTCAGCACATTCGCATTACAGGAGAGAACGATGCGTCACTACTGGAAATACACGTTACCCTTGTTAGCGCTTGCCACTTTGATCCTATTCGGTGGCATGACAATTAAGCCGGTGCCTGCCTACGCGCAGGGTTTCACGCAGTCTATGCCCGACCTCAGCGGAGTCAACATCTACTTCTCCGAAGCACACGGAGAGCGTAGCATTTACGACCGCACCGACGACGGCCTATCGCGTTTCGCCGGATTGCTGAGGCTGGCAGGGGCCAATCTGTTCACGCTCGAATGGCGTCAGGGTATCCCCGCAGACGCTGATCTCATCATCATTCCCGGCCCGACATCCAATATAGACCCCGATAACGTCGCCCGACTCTGGACGTATTTACAGGGTGGCGGGCATGTCCTGCTGGCGCTGGATGCGTTCGATGCACCGAGCCGCGTCAGCCGTGCGTTAGCGGCTAATACCGGCTTCTTCAGCCTGTCATGGAGTGATCTGGGCTTGCAGGCGCGGAATGATGTCGTCGTGCGTCAGACCGGTATGCAGACTATCACGCTGACCGAAACCAACGAAGACGAGGAAGAGATCGAATTCTCGCTAGAAGTTCCGGTACTGGAAACGGACTTCATGACGCGCAATATCGACGCTGAACATCCCATCACGAGCGCATTGGCGCCATTGATGAACGATGACGAGAGCGTGACCGCCAACTTGAACAGCTTGTTCTTTGATCGCACCCGCTCACTAGAAATCGATGCGTCGCTACAGAATTTTGTCGTCACGCCGTTGGTTTTCACCGAAGACCCGACGACATACGGAGAGACCAACTTTAACGCTTATCTGTCGGAGGGCTTCTCCGAATACAGCACCGAAGACGACACACCGCTCGGCGAACTGATCGTTGCGGCGGCTTACGAGCGCGAATCCATCGGGAGCAAGATGCTGTTGCTGGGTAGCTCGGATTTCCTGCGTAATGGGGCGGGCTTTGTCACGTCTCCGGCGTATAGCGGCGCGTTCGTCTACCCGTTAAACGCACAATTCGCCCTGCGTGCCGTCGCATGGCTACTGGAAGTCGAGCCGACCATCGCTAATCTGCCCGCACCGGCGGAAACCGCCACGCCAACTCTGATGCCGACACCAACCCCGACGCCCACACCGGAGCCTGAACAGCCTGAAGACGACGAAGAATAAGCTGGGTGATGAGGGGGTTGGCCGTGTGCCGACAAATAACGCTTTTTATCGCTGTATTGCTCGTGCTGAGCATCAGCGGCGTACATTATGCACAGGAAACTGACGATCAGGATCGCCAACCGGCGCGTACCTTCGGCGTCATCAGTGGCCGTGCCATCAACTCAGCGACGACGAGCAATATCGGCGCGGCTGGCATTTCTCGTCTGTCACAGATTCTGCTGAATCTAGGCGCGAGTGTACAGACGATCCCGCCCAACGAGCCGATCCCGGACGATATCGAAGCGGTGCTGTTGATCGGCCCGGCGCGAGCCTTCACCATTCAACAGACCGCTTACCTGTGGGATTTTGTGGCGAATGGCGGTCATCTGTTGCTGGTACTCGATCCCAACGGACACAACGGGGTCAACTCTGAAACCGCTGTGCGTAGCGGATTCAATCGTCTGCTCTACGCCGAATACGGTTTGAGCATCGCCGATGACTTCTTAATCGAGCCGTGGTTTACTATCGAGACGCTGGCCGATGTCGTGTCAAGCTGGTCGCAGGCGCAAGCGATCAACGCGCCGGACGTGCATCCCATCATCGCGCCGCTAGTTGAACACGGCTTGCCGGTGCGTTTCTGGGGCGGGCGTAGCCTGCTGGTTGACCAGCTCACCGTCGTGGCCGATGTCCACCCGTTGCTTTTCACCGAAAGCCCGCACGGTGAGACCGGTCGCGTTAACCTGCGTTCTGATGATCCAACACAGATAGAGCTTAATATCGGCCAAGATCGTCAGGGACAGCTTTTGCTAGCCGGCATCGCCGAACGGCACGATAGCGGATCGCGGATCGCGTTAGTCGGCGACAGCGAGATATTCCGTAACATCTTCGGGCAGACACGCCGCATCGACAATGACGCCTTGCCGATCTTCGTCGGGAATGACATCTTCGTGCGTCGCTTGATGGCGTGGTTGATGGGATTGCCTGAAGAATCGTGGCCGTCTTTATCGGATAGCTTTACATGGGTGACGATTGATGGCGACGATGACGACTGGCCGCAGAATATCCCGCCGGTGAACGTCAGCGCGGCGGAAGATGTGCGCGTTGAACTCGACCAGTACCGCGCATTTCGTAACGATTACTACGTCTATCTGCTCCTGCAGACACAGGGCGAAATCGGCGACGATGTGACGATTACCTTTGACATCACCGGCGATGAGACGCCCATCGAGATCAGCAGGGAAGGCGCTGTCTTTTATGATGAAGCGCTCGTCACCGATGCGACGGCGGCTTTCGGTCAATTTGTCGAAATGCGACTGCCGCGCCGCTTATTCGGCATGGACAATCGTGCGATCAATCGCGTCTGCTTCCTCCTGCCGGACGACCAACAACCGGATTGTTACGAACTGACGATTAACCCGACGATCTCCTCGCAATTGGACCCGCTTCCGGTGCGCGGAGCGTCCGGGCCGCAGGCTTTCAGCGATGGCTCGGTCAACATCCGCGCCGCGCCAGCAATAGATGCGCCCGTCGTGGCAAGCGTGCCCACGCGCACGCAGTTCTCGCTACTGGGGCGTGACGAAGCGGGCGAATGGCTGTATGTGCGTAACGGACGCTATGAGGGCTGGATGGCTGAATTCGTGCTGGTCGTCAACGCCGATGTCCAATCGCTACCGCTCATTGATTAGCTGATGACCGGTAGCGCCGCACCAACTGCATCAATCAGTAATCGCGGTGGGGTGAATACCAACCTCATCGCGATTTCGACTCTGGCTCATTGCTCAGATTGTGTATGTCATGTGATACAATAGAGTCGTCGGCTTTGCCCTGTTAAGAATTTTCGTAAAGTCGAAATAAGATCGGTTTAAATAACTTGTTTTTATTCGGTTTGATTGATATACTGCTTCACCATATAAGCTTATCGCATCCTAAGCGTAGGAAACTATCATGGCCTTAAGAAACCTTCTATTTGTACTTGTGTTAGCTCTGGGCATCGCTGTTCAGTCCATTTACGCTGATACAGACACTCATTCAGGTGAGGAAGCGGCGTATGTCTTTACGGCGCATCTCTCCGCCATGCCAGTGATACCTGAGATCGCACGTCCTATTGTCGTGTGTGCGTCCGGTATCGGTGGCGTCGTTTGTGAATTCCGCTTTGAAACGCGCAACGACATTCAGATACTAGAGCGTTTGTGCGCGACTGGTGAATTATCAGCTAACGTTTGCAATGCTTTTAACGTTGGCGCAACCGTCGCTCAAGTTCCCGCAGTCTGTCCTGTAGTCGTTGGCTTTGCGCGTGAACGGGCGGGTGAGGCTTGCTCTGACATCGAGCGTAACGAGCTTTGCTACGGATACGAAAACGTGTCTATTTCTCCCGCGCTTCTCACCAACACCGGCGATACAGGCGAATTAACGCCGGTTACGTCGATCAACGCGCAAGCGTACAACCTGCTTAACGCGAATTTTGGCATTGCCGTAGCAAACGCGCACGCCAATCTCCCCGTTGACCTGACTAATTCCGCCGGTCTGCGTATGATTTTATTCGGTAGCTTGCAAATGCGGAATCGCGTCCCCAGCAATGAGGCCATTAACTTACCTGACGAAGGCGTATCGGTGACTGTCGATGCGAACACCAGCGTTTTCGATGTGCCGCCGTCCATCGGTGAGCAAACCGTCGTCGGCACAGCAACAGCCGGTCAAACGTTGATGGTTGATGCGCTGAGCGATGATGGCGAATGGGCGCGTGTGATGTTTACCTACGATGGATTTGTCGGCGATCAAGCCGCCGGTTGGGTCAGTGTGGCTGATGTCACCTTCGCTTCGCAGGACGCCGTGAACAACCTGCCGGGCATCGGTGAGGGTGACCGCACGCCAATGCAGAGCTTCTTCTTCGCTCCGGGCGGCGGTTCTGTGCCGGATTGTCAGCCGATCACGGGTAGCGCTCTGTTCCTGCAAGCACCTGAAGGCACGGAAGCGACCTACATCGCCAACGACGCGCAGATAACGATCATCGGCTCGGCGCTGATGAACATTGTAGGTTCACGCATGGAGATCACCGTGCTTTCCGGCGTGGCTGTGCTGGACGGTGATATCGTCGTACCGGCAGGGTATACATCACGCATCAACGTCATCCCGTCGCAGGGCTTCTTCATCGTCGCCCCGGATGCCGAATGGGATGAGCCGCGAGCGCTGAACCGCGCCGAGATCAACGCCGTCACCTACTTCGAGAGCCTGCCGCTTTCGATCCTCAATCAGGCGGTCAACGTGCCTGTCTGTGGGCCGGGTAGCACGGGTACGGATTGTGAAATCACTTACGACTACAGTTTCGACGACGCGCTCATGGAGCGTCTGTGCGAGCAGGGCATCCTTTCTGATGAACTGGATATCTGTCAGTAGTCGAAAACAACCAATATCGTAACCCAAAGGCAGTCCATCTCTGGTGGCATAGAATGGTGGACTGTCTTTGTGCGTTTAGAAAGCTATATGATCAATGGAATTACTTGAGTATTACCGGCTTTTCCGTCGCTGGCTCTGGTTGATTTTTGTTGCGGCTTTCATCGCGGGTAGTGTCGCCTTTGTGTCGGCTAGTAGCGCCACGCCGATCTATCGGGCGAGCGCAACGCTGGCGATTGGTACATTTATCACGTCTCCGAATCCGCAAACCGGCGAAATCCGACTCGGGCAAGACCTCGCGCAGACTTACGCACAGTTGCTCAGGACGTATGAAGTCATGGAGGCGACAGTATCCGCCTTGAATCTGCCGTTGTCTCCGGGCGCGTTGCGCGGGATGATTAGCACTCGCATCGTCCCCAATACATCACTGTTGGTCATTCAAGTAGAATATACCGACTTGATTATGACAGCAGACATCGCCAACGAATTGTCCCGCCAGTTGATTCTACTCAGCCCAACCAACTTGACGCCGCAACAACAGGCACAAATCGACATCGCCCTCGACCAGATCGACTCGCTACAAGGTGAGACTGAACAACTGCGAGTTGAACTACAATCAGTTGACACGGCGCTCAACAACGCTCAGACGGCTGATGATACTCAGCGGTTGATTAATCAGCGTAATATCCTCTACGAGCAGATCAACGAACGGGCGCGTAACATCGCCAGTTTCACCAACACCATCGCCGGATATTCCCAGCGCACGAACTCTATCGAGATTGTCGAATCGGCACGCATCCCTGGCGGGCCGATTAATCCGAGTTCGTTCAGGTCGGCTATCCTCGCCGCAATCGTCGGTGCCGCCGTCGCGGTGGGCGGCGTGTTGCTGATCGAGTACACAAACGATACTTTCCGCTCGACATCGGAAGTCACGCAAACGCTCGGGCTTTCTCTGCTGGGGGTGATCGTCAGCTTCGGCAAGAAGAAAGACTCCTACAGGCAAAATCTGATCACGCATGATCTTTTCTCGCAGGCGCATGAGCAATATCGCACGTTACGCACGAACATGCTGTTCAAGACCAAGCCGGACACCAAGAAGACTTACATCGTCACCAGCGCCATGCCTTCCGAAGGCAAAACGCTAACCGCGTCCAATCTGGCTATTTCGCTGGCGTTGGCGGATACCCGCGTCCTGCTGGTCGATGCCGACATGCGTAAGCCGAAACTGCACGATGTCTTTAACCTGTCGAACACCACAGGACTCAGCAATCTGCTGGCTGATATTCCGCCGGTTAGTCCGGCGAATGGTCATCTGACAGACGACGAGAAAGCCCGCATTAAAGAGGGTGGCTGGTCTAAGTGCATACAGGATAGCGGCGTTGCCAACTTGCAGGTCATCACCAGCGGCTATCTGCCGAACAATCCCGCCGAGTTATTGGGATCGCCGCAGATGGAGCAGTGGTCATCGCTCCTGCATGAACTGGCCGACGTTGACATTGTGATCTTCGACACGCCGCCGAGTCTGATCGTATCCGATAGCGTGCTACTGGCGACGACATCCAAAGCGCATGTTATCCTTGTGGTCGAAGCCGGGCGCACCCGTCGCGGTTCAGCAGTACGCGCTAAAGAGCGCTTTACCAGCATCGACTATCCGATTATGGGTACTGTGTTTAACGGCGTCGATCCCAGAGACGAAGATTACTACGGTCATCAAGGATACTACTATTACGCCTATTATGGTGATGCCACCAAGCAACAACAAAAGGCTAATAGTTAGATTGTAAAAGTATTGAATTGACGATACAATGCAGTTCATTGTGAGCAATCCGTGTCGTCAATGAGTGAGGGGAAGCTGGCCGACAATGCTTTTTGCGATACCACTCCCGGATCGGGCAATCGAGCGCTTTAAGCGTATGTTGCCCTGGATAGTGGGTGATGCGCTGGTGATCGTCGCGTGTCATCTCTTCGTGTTTTCAATCCGCATACAGGGCGGCGAATATAACAGCCCGCACACCGCGCCTTTCATCGCGGGGATTGTGCTTGTCAATCTCCTATTGCTCTATCAGTTCCGCGCCTATCATCGCCTGTGGAAGCAGACTAGCGGCTACATGATCCTGTCGCTGGTGTGGGCTGTGGCGATTGCGACGGCGTTGGTTCTGCTTGCCTCTATTCCCATGCGCCCGCGTCCGTTGCCGTTTAGCGTCATTCTGGCGTCTAGCGCATTGTCTCTGAGTGGAATCATCATCATCCGCTATAGATCGCGGTTACTCTCCGCGTTGGATTGGCGTTTTCGCGCTGTCGTCCTGCGTGACTTCCCGAACAAGAATATCATCCGCGTGCTGATCGTCGGCGCGGGGGAGTCGGGTGGCACGTTGGCGCGTCGGCTACAGCATCAAATCCGTTCGGAGCAGGGCTATAAAATCGTCGGATTCATTGACGATGATCCGACCAAGCAAGGGCTAGACATCGAAGGCCGTCCGGTACTTGGTGATCGCACGCGGATTCCGCAAATCGTCGAAGACAACGACATTGAACTGGTTATCGTGGCGATCCACAATATCGGCGGGCGCGAATTCCGCGACATACTGGCGCAATGCGAAAAGACGACGGCGCGAATCAAGGTCGTGCCCGACATGATGGCGTTGCTAGATACCACGCGGCGCTCATCGCCCATCCGCGACGTACAACCGGAAGATTTGATCGGGCGTAGCATCATCGAGCGCCACTCGTCCGTCGATCTGTCAGCCGTCACGCAGAAGGTCGTGCTGATTACCGGCGCGGCGGGTTCAATCGGCTCTGAGCTTGTGCAACAGATGGCGACTTACGAGCCGATCAGACTGATTCTGGTGGACAATAACGAGAGCGCATTGCACGATCTGTTCATCTCGTTGACCGCCAAGTACCCGTCAATGGACATTCACCATGTATTGTGCGATGTCGCTGATCGTCATGAATTGCATCTGCTGTTCGATGCGTACAGGCCGCAAGTCGTCTTCCATGCGGCGGCCTATAAGCATGTGCCGCTCTTAGAAGCGTATCCGCATCAGGCGTTGCGCGTGAACGTGGGCGGCACGTTCAACATGGCGCGGCTTGCCCACCAGTTCAAAGCCGAACGCTTCGTCCTGATTTCCACCGATAAGGCGGTCAGGCCGTCGAGCATCATGGGGGCTAGCAAGCGGCTATGCGAGTATATCGTCCATGCTTATTCCCGATTCGACACGCCCAGAACGCATTACACGGCGGTTCGTTTCGGTAACGTGCTGGGCAGTCGCGGGAGCGTCGTGCCGACGTTCAATCGGCAGATCGATCAGGGCGGGCCGGTCACGGTCACACATCCGGAGATGACGCGCTACTTCATGAGCATATCCGAAGCGGTCAATCTGGTGATCCATGCCGCGTGCATGACCAACGGCGACGAGATTTTCCTGCTTCGCATGGGGGAAACCGTCAAGATTCTAGACATCGCCGAGCGCATGATACGTCTGCGCGGCTTGCGTCCTCATGAGGACATCGCAATTGAATTCACCGGCACACGTCCGGGCGAGAAACTGCACGAAGAACTACATCACGACATCGAGAAGCCGTGCGAGACGGTTCACCCGTCCATCTTCAAGCTGAATGGATGGGACGAGAATAACTTCTTCGCCGAAGAGTTCCTCAACAAAATTGAGCGCCTTCTGCAAGATGGCTTCGCCGAATCGCCCGATCCGCTTCAAACCCTACTGCGAATCACGTCAGTTGATTACGACCGTCTATCTACATGAGATCAGGTTAGCGTAACTGTATATGGAAAACTTAAAAGCGAGTCAATCCGAAAGCCCCCCCGTTGAGGACAACAATCGCCGCAAACGCCGCCGCAGGCGCGGTTTATTGGGTAAAACGTGGCGTTTCTTGACGAAATCGGTGCGTTGGGGCTTGATACTGTCGATTTTAACCGTCGTCGTGGTGATCGTCGTCGGCGTGCAAGCGGTACTCATCGCGGACGCGGCCAACCAGTTGAATCGCTCCTACAACAGCACGACACGAGTCGTCAACGCGATCAGCAGTAAATCCGGCACGGATTTGACACTCAATGACTTTGAGCGGCTCAAGACCTCCGTCCGCAGTCTGTCAAACAGTCTGGATCGCATGGACAGCCGCCTGAACTACGTTAAGCGGTTCGCCGCGCTGAATCCCGATTGGGCCGTCATGTTGGATTCTCTGCAAATATCCAGAGAAATCACATCGGCCACGACCAACATCATTAGCGGTCTAGAGCCGGTGTTGTTCTACATGGTAGACGGCCAGAGCGACGAGACAGTTATCACCCAGATTTCATCGGGCGAGCGGGTTGTCGAGCTTCTATCCATCGGGCGCGGTAGCTTTGACCGTGCGACCACCCATCTAAACACCGTTCGCAGTCAGCTTGACGGGATCGACTTGAGCGAAGTTTCCTCTAGTCTACTGCTACAAATCCGGACGCTAGAGGACTACTACACGCAACTGCATGAGATCAATACATTCCTGATTCAAGCGCCCGGCATTCTGACAACTGTGCTGGGACTAGAGCAGACGCAAAACTATCTGATTCTGGCGCAAAATAGCGACGAATTGCGGCCATCCGGCGGCTATATCAGCACCTACGGCTGGATGACTGTCCGCAATGGCCGCATTGTTGACTATGCCTACTATCCGACCACCCGCGACACACCGCAACCGCCGCCACAGGAATTCGAGACCGCCGTGCCCATCCCGTCATGGTGGATTCAATACACCAGCCCGATTTATGCGATGTGGGATGGTAGCTGGTACGCTAATTTCCCGCGCACAGCCGAGATGGCACGCATCTACTACAATCTGGGCAATAACCCCAGCAGGCCGATCAACGGCGTCATCGCTATCGACGTTCGCGGCTTTGAGAAGATTCTCGAGTCGCTGGGTAGCGTCGTTGTCCCGCGTCAGCCAGAAGAAGAAGATGGCGAAGTCGAATTCGTCACGGTGAACGCCGGCAGTTTCCGCGATGTGATCTACGACATCCGCGCTGAAGAAGGCGCACATAAAGATTTCGTCGCCGATATGTATAACGAGATTTTCAGCCAGTGGCAATCGCAAAGCAGTGACCCGCGCAACAATCAAGAGTTGCTCGGCATCATTCTGGAAGCGCTATTCCAGAAGCACATCATGGTTTATCACGAAAGCTCGCAGATCAACAACGTGATCCGTTTCCTGGGCTGGTCGGGGTATCAACAATCGGCTGTAGGTCATGATTATCTGATGGTGGCGGACGCCAATCTGGGCAATAAATCCAACCGCTCGATCATCCGCCGCACCACATATGACGTAACCATCCACGAAGACGACACGGCGATGTCGAGACTGTCGATCAGTTATGACTATTCGGACTCCATCGCCCGCGACGATCCGGCGGTTAACCCGCTATTTCACGGGCCGATAGACTATAACAACCTGATGCAGATTTTCGTTCCGCCGCAAAGCGAACTGTTAGGTCACGAGAACTTCGGCTCGGAACCCATCGTCGTGCATGAAGACCATCACACTATCTTCATATCGCGTGTACGCATCGAATACGACACGTCGCAACGGTATCAGGTGCGCTATCAAACGCCGGTTGTGATCGATGAAGTCGGCCCGTATCGTCGCTACCGCCTGCTGATCCAGAAACAGCCCGGCATGTTGCCGGAAAAAGTCGATGTACAGGTCAGCCTGCCACCGGGCACCCAGATCATCTCGATGTCACCGCGTCCGGCGGCGACCTACACGCTGGATAATCTCATTCTCGATTTCCGGCTGGAACTAACGTCTGATGTTATGTTAGAGATCATCTTCGACGGTTAGTTTCCGCGACGTGCCCAACTGAATAGACTGCAAAGCGGGCGATCCATCGGGTCGCCCGTCCGCGTTTACCGCGCAGATCGGCGCAAAACGGACTTTATCGCGCTGGTCGTCTGCGGTAGAATAACCGCTATCATTCGCCAAGCTAAGATGGAACGCGATGGACTACGATACAATCGCCGCCCTGTACAAAAACGCCCCAACCTTCGCCGCACTTCGCAAAGATTGGTTGCCGTTAGCGGTCAGTTATCTGCACTACGCCTTCAAGCGCAAACATGAAGTCACTCTGCCGCAGGATGTTTTCCGCGAAGGACTGGACGCCTACCTCGAACACGTCAACGCCACCTTGCCCGATGATCGTCAGCACACGCAATCCGCCAGCTATTACATTGACCGTTGGAGCCGCGATGATGATTTGATCCGCGTGCGAAGCCGCGATGATGGCTACGTCGTCCAGCTTTCACCGCACGCCGAACGGCTGATCGGCTGGTTTGAGGAGATGCAGAAACGCGGCATCATCGGCACGGAATCGCGTCTGCGAACGATCATGTCGATGCTGGATGATGTCATCACGCACAGCACCGAAGATGTCGCGGCGCGGCTGGCGCAACTGATCGAACGCCGCGACCAGATCGACGCCGAGATCGAGCGCATCGAGCAGACCGGCGAAGTGGACGGACTCAGCGACGTGCAGATTCGTGAGCGATTGCAACATATCAACAGCACCGCCAGCCAGCTATTGCGCGATTTCAGCGCGGTAGAAGAGCGCTTCCGCGAGATGGCGCGGGAGATTCAGCAGGCGCAGTTGAACCCCGAACTGCGGCGCGGCGATATTCTGGGCACCGCGCTTGACGCCGACGAACGATTGGAAGCCAGCGACGAAGGTCAGAGTTTCCGCGCCTTCTACGAAGTGCTGACACATCCGCACCAGCGCGAGACTTTCGACAATTTGCTCAGCGCGTTGTTCGCCATGCCGCGCCTGCTGAATTTCGTGGAGCATAACGCGACGTTGCAGAGGCTGACATCGCATTTACTGGAAGCGGGCGAGCGCGTCAACCAGTCGAATCAGCGGCTGGCCGAGCATCTGCGCCGTGTGGTGGATACGCGCAACGTCGCCGAAAGCCGCCGCGTGCAACAGTTGGCGCTGGAGATCAAACACATCGCCGGACGCATCGAAGCTCCCGACATGCTGACCGCCACCCGCCGCACCTTCCTCACCGTTGAAGGCGATCCGATTGTCGATCTGCCGTTAGAGCGTCCGCTATTCGAGCCGCCGGAGCGCGTGGAAGCGGGCGAGCGCCCCCGTCCGGCCTCAACCCACATCGACGCCGACGCGCTGATCGCACTTTATGACACCTTCTTCATTGACCAGAGCGCCCTGCGCGAGAACATCGCCCGCCTGCTGATGAGCCGGTCACAGGTGACGCTGGCCGAAGTCGTCAACAGCTACCCCATCCGGCAAGGCATGGCTGAAGTCGTGGCGTATGTGGTCATCGCGGCGGGCACGCCGCAACATCGCATCGAGCGTTCACTGACCGATACCATCCCCATCGCCGCGCCGGATGAAGCCGAAACGCGCACCGTCAACGTGCCGCGCCTGATCTTCTCCCGCCAATCGCAACCGGAGGCCGACCTTGTTTGACGACATCAGCGTGAAAGTGCAACCCTACGCGGCGGCTATCCGCCAATTGCTCAAAGGCGCGATCTATCACGACGATCATAAGATATGGTCGCAACTGCGCGACTACGAGACGCCCGTCCGCGACTATCTGGCACAAATCGGTCTGGAACTCTATCTCGATGAAATCGGCGGCTTCGCGTACCTGACTGAAGGCACACGCGACGACGACGGCGCATCACCGCTACCGGCGCTCATCCAGCGACGGGCGCTATCGTTCCCCGCGACGTTGCTCATGGTACTGTTGCGCGAACGACTGGACGAACACGAGATGCGCGATCTGGACGGCGGACGCCTGCGACTGAGCGCTGACGACATCAGCGAGATGATGATGGTTTTCATGGGCGAGCAATCTGACGCCCGCAAGCAGGAGAACGCCATCACGTCCAGCGTCAAAGCGCTGGTGCGCTATAACTACCTCAAGCAACTGCCCGATGATCGCTACGAAGTATTGCCGATCATCCGCGCCCGCTTTGATGGCGACATGCTGACCGAGATTAAAGCCCGTTTACAGCGCTATATTACCGGAGATGATGACGAGGCAGATGATGCAGACGAATCTATTTAACGAGGTCGCCGGATTCCGTCTGGCACGGCTGGAAATATACAACTGGGGCACATTCGACGGCGAAATCTGGACGATGACGCCCGACGGCCAGACCGCCGTGCTGACCGGCGCGAATGGCTCCGGCAAATCGACAGCGGTTGACGCCCTGCTCACGCTTCTGGTCGAATCCAATAAGCGCAAGTACAATTTAGCGTCGGGAGAGGGTAGCCGCCGCGAACGCAATGAGCGCACCTACATTCGCGGTTACTACAGCCGATCACGCGGCGAGAATGCCATCGACGCCCGCGCCAACACCCTGCGCGATACCGGATCGCACAGCGTCCTGCTGGCGGTATTCCGCGACGATGCTTCCGAGCGCCTTGTCACGCTGGCCGCCGTGTTGTGGATCAGCAACGCCGACAAAGTGGAGCGCCGCTATTACGTCGCGCCGTTCGATCTCAATATCGAGCGCCACTTCCCCGGCCGCCACATCACAGGCCGCCACCTGCCGGACGGCGCACAGACGTTCAAGACGTTCAAGGACTACATCGCCGCCGTCAGGAAAGCGCTCGGCCTCAGCGGACGGCAGAAAGCGCTCGACCTGTTCAATCAGACTGTCGCCGTGAAAGAGATCGCCAGCCTGAATCAGTTCGTGCGCGATCATATGCTCGATGAAGGCGAACCGGAGAAGCGCGTCGAAGCGTTGCGCGGACAATACCGCGAATTGAACGACGCGCACGCCGCCATCCAACGCGCCGGACGCCAGCTCGAAATCTTGAGGCCGCTGGTCAAATCCGGTGAAGATTATCGCCGCTACGAGACGCAAATCGCCCATTCCGAAGCCGCCAAGCGGCTCGTGCCGCTTTACGTGGCCGAACGCGCCCGCGACTTGCTCACCCGTGCCATTGACAACGCCACAAATCAGCGTGCCGCCGAACAGGACAAACTCAAGCGGGTTGATGGTGAGTTGGAAGCGTTGCGCGGCGACTTGCAAGACATCGAATTCGCCATTCAGCATGATAGCGTCGGCCAGATGACCCGCGAGATCGAAGGGCGCTTGAAGCCGCTATCCGGCGAGATCAACGCGCTACGCCGCGCCGCCGACAGCTACGATGAATACGCCCGCTCCCTCGATCTGCCGACTTATCAGGATGAGACGGCTTTTCACGACAACCGCACCCGCGCCGAATCTTTGCTCGAAGAAGCGAAATTCACGATCCAGGAGTTAGAGGCCGAACGCCTCGAAGCGCAGACCAAACAGAAGGCCATCGTTGCCGAAGCGAAGACCATCGCCGAAGAGATCGACTATCTCCGTGCTAATCCGAGCCAGATTCCGGCGCGTGTTGCCGATATACGCGGGCGGATGCGGCAGGCGCTCGGTGCATCGCCGGATGATCTGCCCTTTGTCGGCGAGTTGTTGCGCGTGCGCGATGGCGAATCCGCGTGGGAGGGCGCGTTGGAGCGCCTGCTCCACAGCTTCGCGCAGGAACTGCTCGTGCCGGATGCGCTCTATGACCGCGTGAGCGATTACGTGGAACGCACCAATCTGCGCGGGCGGCTGGTGTATCGGCGCATCAGCGCTGACCAACCGCCACCGCGTCGCCGTGCCGACGATGGTCAGGGGTTGCCGTTAGCCTATCAAAAACTTGACATCCACCCGGACACGCCGCATCATGACTGGCTGGCGGCGCGACTGCTTCGCGGCTTCGCTTATGCCTGCTGTGAGTCGCTGGACGACTTCCGGCGGGTGGAACGCGCCATCACCCCACAGGGACAAGTCAAACACGGAGCATCGCGCCACGAGAAAGACGACCGCCGCGCCATCGACGATCGCCGCAATTATGTTCTTGGTTGGGATAACCGCGCCAAGCTCCAGCAATTGGAGACCGAACTTGACGATCTGCACCGCCAACTAACCCGACTGAGCGAGTCCGTCGAGCACATGAACGGCAAGCTAGAACGCCATCGCCGCGACATCGGCGCGTTGAATAACCTGCTCAAGGTGACAGCGTTCGACGACATCGACTATCGCTCGCGTCAGGCGGAATATGACAATCTGCAAAAACGACTGGACGATCTGCGACAACAGGCGGATGAACTGGGGCGTTTGGAGAAGCAACGCGACGACGCCAAACGACAAATCAAGCAGACACAAGACCGCCGTGATAAGGTCAACAACCAGATTGCCCTGCTAGATAATCGCATCAGCACCCACCAGCGCCAATTGACGACGGCGGAGCGCCAACTCAGTCAGGCCACGCCCGAAGATCAGACCATCCGCGAGCAGGTCGGCTATATCGTGGTTGATCTGGATAACGACCGCGATGCGCTGACCATCGAGACGCTACAGACACGGGTCAGCGAATTAGAAGTCGCCATTCAAGGCAGTATCGCCTCCTTGCGCGGCTACCTCAGTCGCGCCGAGACGACCATCACCAGAGCGATGCATACGCTCCGGCAGGAATACCCCGACGTTGGCGCGTCGCTGACTGACGACATCAGCGCGTTGCCCGCGTATGAGCGCATCTATCATCAGCTTGAACACGATGATTTGCCGCAATATCAAGACCGCTTCAAAGACCTGCTTGATCGCAAGATTTCCAACAGCATCATGACCTTTGCCGCCAATCTCGAACAGCAGGAACGCGCGATTGAGCGGAGCATCAACGAACTCAATGAGTCACTGGCGCGGGTGGATTATGGCGGCGGCTCGCATATTCAGCTGATCGCGGAGGCCACCCGCGACGCTGAGATCAACGACTTTCGGCGCGACCTGCGCGGGTGCATCCCCGATGCCGGCGACAACTCACCGGCGGAACTAGAACGCGCTTACGAACGCATCAAAGCGCTCATCACCCGCTTTGACGATGACCCGAACTGGATGCGGCGCGTGATCGACGTGCGGCGCTGGCGTACTTTTGCCGCCGAACAAATCGCGCCGGATGGCGGACAGATCGACTATTACAGCGATTCATCCGGTAAATCTGGCGGGCAAAAGGCTAAACTCGCCTACACGATCCTCGCGTCGGCCATCGCGCATCAATACGGCCTGCAAGATGCGCCGAAAACCGAGCGTTCTTTCCGCTTCGTGGTGATTGACGAAGCGTTCAGCAAGCTGGACGACGACAACGCCCGCTACGCCATGCAACTATTCGGCCAGCTTGGTCTGCAATTGCTGGTCGTCACGCCGATGCAACAGCTACACGTCATCGAGAATTACGTGCGGGCGTATCATGTGGTGGTCAACAACGACGCGGGCAGTTGTTCGCGCCTGTTCAATTTGACGCAGAGCGAGTATCGCGCCCGTCGCCGTGAATTTCAGGCGGAAGGCCACCGCGCATGATGACGCCGGAGGACATCGCCCGCAAAGCCGAGCGCCAGTATCGCGCCGTGTTGCGGGCGTGGCTGGCCGGAGATGACCGCTTCCCGATGACTTTTCCGCTTGGCAAACCCGCCGCCGACCTTAGCGCCCGCCGCCGTGAAATCGACCATTTGCGCCAACGATCAAAAGCGGTACTTGGTCACGGCTACGCGCTGGAATGGGAGACGGTCAATCAGCGCACATTGGGCAGGCAGACCATCCCGCGCCGCGCCGTCATCGCTGACCGTGACGATTATCTGGCGCTCATCCGCAAGCGCACCGAGTTCGACGCTTTCACGGCGGATGCTGACCTGATCCGCCGTCGCCTGCCCGCGTTGACCGACTGGCTGAACGAGAACCCTCACCGCGTCATTGACCATCATGGCGCATGGGATGACCTGCTGACGGTGTGCCGCTACTTCATCGACCACCCGCGCCCCAATGTCTACATCCGCGAATTGCCGATTGCGGTGCATACCAAGTTCATCGAGCGGCACACACGCATCTTGCGCGATTTGCTCGACGTTTTGCTCCCACCATCAGCTATCACCGCCGACAAAAATGAGTTCACCGCCCGCTACGGCTTGCGCGATAAAGCGCCCCTCATCCGTTTGCGCCTGCTCGAAGGTCAGCTTGAATGGGAACACGATCTGCGTCTTGATGATCTATCGCTTCCGGTGGAGCAGGCCGCCCACTTGCTCGGCGATCACCTGCGTCCGCGTCGCGTGATCGTCGTTGAAAATCTGATCAACTTCCTGACGTTGCCGCGTCTACCTCATGCCGTCGGGATATTCGGCGGCGGGTTCGGCGTGCATCTTCTGCGCGGTGTGGGTTGGCTCGGTCAGTGTGATTTGTGGTATTGGGGCGACATCGACGCGCACGGCTTCGGCATTTTGTCCGATTTGCGCGGCATCTTTCCGCATACGCGCTCGGTGATGATGGATCGGCTGACGTTTGACGCGCACGCCGCCTACATCGTGACCGGAGTCGCCGCCTCCGATGTCCGGCTTGATAATCTCACCTCAGCCGAGCGCGATCTAGCCGAGCATGTCATCGAGCATCAGCGCCGCCTGGAGCAGGAACACATCCCGCACGATTTCGCCGTGCAAGCTCTGCGCGTTTTGTAGCCTATGGGCGATCCGCCCTATTGTGTTAGAATGCAAACCGAAATACGATGTCACATCGTATGACACAGTTCTACGGGGGCAGAGCTAACAAATACAATGAATAATCAACACAATCAAGAATTGACTTCGACAGGACGACCTTTCCCTTACACGCAATACGTCATTATCTGTACGATCACCTCAATTCTAGTGTTCATGATCGCTATCGTGGCGATTGATGGTGATCAAACAACACCTGATGCGACTCAAAATCAGAGGCTAGCGTTTAATCTGGCAAAGCATGGTGTCTACTCGCTATCTTCCGATGATACTCCCGATATAGAACCATCTTTGGAGCGGGAACCGCTTTATCCGGCATATCTTGCTGTTGTGCTCCGTCTGTTTACCGATGTGGACGAGATGACTTATGAGTGTTTCAGGCCTGACGGCGAATGCGTATCTGCTAGACTATTGCTCAATCGTGCTAGTATCCCGATCTACATCAGCTTGATATGGCTGTTCACAGCCGCCGCATACCGCTTTATTGGCAACTGGTGGATTGTGGGGGCGGGCTTGGTAATGTTGTTCTCGGTCAATCATTTCCTTTATCATGTTACATTGACCGAGCTACCAGCCGCCTTATTTTTACTCACACACGCTTTCTTCTTGTATATGAGCGCATCCGGCGGCGAGACGAGTTCGCGGCGAAGATATTTGTATGCCCTTCTATCAGGACTTGGTTTGGGTGCGCTCATCTTGACCAAAGCAATCTTCCTGTACTGGCTAC
>REDR01000018.1 GCA_007693385.1 Anaerolineaceae bacterium | reverse complement strand
AGGTAACGGTTGGCACACTGAGTCAGCGTGTAAGCCACGCTCGCCAGCCAGCCGTCACCGAGAATTGCCTTAACTTGCATATTTGTACAAAATTATTTAGAATATCGGTGTGTTCGTTATAAACAGAGAAAAATGACAAATGAAATATGTAAAACTGATTTTGCTCGTCATCGTTTTATCTATTGTCACACCAATCATCGCGCAGAGTGATGATCTCGCTCCGGTAAATACCCTGCTCGATCAAACAGAAATCGCTCTCGACGCCGATAATCTACCCACCGCGCAGGCATTGTTGATTGGTGCTAGCGCTCTGATTGATGACAATCTAGTGGCATCCTGTCCGACGCTGACGGCGGCAAGAAACTTGTTGGATCAAGCCGTGAGTGCGGATACTGTTGCTTTGACTCGTAGCTTGCTAGAAGGCGCACGCGCACTGATAGATAGCTGTGTCAATGCTACGTCGCCACCCGCCACCGGACTTTTGGCGATACCCGGTGCCAGTACCGCTGATACCGACGCGACGCCGCCAGAAACGGTCATCAGCGTTGGCAATCCATTACAACCGACACAGTTAATACAACTCGATGGTCATACGGATCAGGTTTATAGCGCGGTGTACAGTCCTGATGGTACGCGCATCGCTTCGGCGTCAGATGATGAAACAGCGCGGATATGGGACGCGGAAACCGGCGAACAACTCTTGCAACTAGAGGGGCACACCGACATCGTAAGAACTGCGGTGTATAGTCCGGACGGTGAGCGCATCGTGACCGCCGGTGATAACACCATACGGATATGGGATGCGGAAACCGGCGAACAACTCCTGCAAATAGAGGGGCATGGCGCTTACGTGCGAAGCGCGATGTATAGCCCGGATGGTACGCAAATTGTTTCCGCGTCGGTGGATGGTACGGTGCGGATATGGGATGCACAGACCGGCCAGCAGATACGGCAAATGAACAGACACGGCGATCAAACGTTGCAAGCCGTTTATAGTCCGGATGGCCGTCGCATTGTCTCGGGCGCGTGGAATGGTACGCTATTCGTCTGGAGCGCACAGACCGGTACGCCACAACTTCAACTAGAAGGGCATACCGGCATGATATGGGGTTTGGCCTATAGCCCGGATGGTACGCGCATTGTTTCTGGATCGGGCGATCTTGAAGGGGTGGACAACACCGTGCGGGTATGGGATGCGCGGACGGGCGAGCAATTGCTCCTGTTGAGAGGGCATACTGGCTATGTACGCAGTGTCGTATACAGTCCCGACGGCGCAACGATCCTTTCCGCATCGGATGATAACACGATACGCGCATGGGATGCCCAAACCGGCGCGCTGTTGTACCAGTTAGACGCACATGATAGTTTTGTATGGTCAGTCGTTTATAACCCCGTCGGCGATCAAATCCTTTCTGCATCGGCTGATTTTTCGGTCAAGGTGTGGGGCTTGATTGATGAGATTCAGGAACAGATTGACGCGCTCACCTTACAAATTCTCACGAATTCGCGCCTCAATACCCGCGATGCGTCATTGTATATCCAGCGCGGCAACCTCTATTCCCGGATAGGCCGTTACCAGCAAGCCATGGATGACTATAATCGGGCGATCCAGATAAGCCCGAATAATGCGTCCGCGTATTATAATCGCGGCAATACTTACATTGACCTGAACCAATATGATGAAGCATTCGCCGATTTTAGCCGCGCTATTGAGATTGATCCGGAATTTGCGGAGGCGTATGTCAATCGAGGCTTCATTCACTCGGAAAGGCAGGAATTCGAGTTAGCCATCGAGCAATACGATCTCGGTCTGGCGCTCGACCCGAATGACGCCATCGCCTACGGCAACAGAGGCAATGCTTACCGCAGGCTTGGTCAATACGAACAAGCATTCGCAGATTATGCACGTTCGATAGAGGCTGATCCGACCTATGCGCTCGCGTATAACGGATTAGGTCTGGCATATCTGGAACTGGGTGATTACGAGTTGGCGATGGAGAACCTGACTTTTGCCTTAGAACTCGACCCATTGCTGGCGGCGGCTCACTCTAATCTGGGGAACTTGTACTACGACTTGGAGAATTACACAGAATCCATCATCTATTACAACCGCGCCATCGAACTCGACCCGCGACGGGCGTCCTATTTCAACAATCGCGGCCTTTCATTAGAGATGCTAGGTGAGTACGAACAGGCGATAGAAGATTACATGCGCGCGCTTGAACTTGACCCCGATAACCCCGTAGCCTATCTAAATCTGGGGTATGCTTACGCACTTCTCGGCGATATCCCGGAAGCTAACACCGCTTTACGGCGCTACGTGCAATTCGGCGGATCGTTCACAAATCAAGATCGAGCTTTCTTCGAGGGGCGCGGCGTCAGCTTACCCTGATTTCCGCCCATGGTTGGCGATACACCAATCGGTTGAATAGCGTTTGAGCCTAACAGGATGAGAAGCGGCCTACTGCACAGTAGGCCGCTTTTTCGTTTGCAGAGTTTAGCTCGCAGATAACCACCTCGCCGGTGTGAACCGCCGCTAAATCCGGATAAAAGTAAAATATACTTGACATAAAGTAAAATTTTGGTATCCTGATGTCAAATATATTTGACACAAAGCACACGGAGGGATGATGTCCTATCAAGAAAGACGCGCTATTGTCTCGTTATTCGGCTCTACACTGACGTTTTTGCTGTATTGCGCTTACATGCTCACGCGCTATCCGGAAGTGGATGCGTATTCGGCGGAGATGTTCCATTTCTGGGGATCGTTTTTCCTCATCTTAATTCCGGTCTCCATCATAGCGAAGGTCATCATTCAGATCATCTTCGTCATCATCAACGCGATTATCACACGGGAAGATGATCCGGAAATCATGGATGAACGCGATAAGCTCATCGAGTTAAAGGCGATGCGAAACGCACTCTACGCTTTCACATTCGGCTTTCTGGTGGCGATGGCGTCATTGGTATTCGATATGACGCCGCCGGTGATGTTTGCGATCTTCGTCTGTTCTGGCTTTCTGGCTGGCGCGGTCTCCGATATTTCGGAATTTTATTTCTACCGCAGGGGGGTCTAAACATGGGCGACACTCCCATCAGCAACAATATCCGGCGGCTACGCTTTGAACATGATGAGATGACGCAAAAAGAGCTAGCCAGACGAACCGGCGTGACGCGCCAGACCATCGTCGCCATTGAGAACGCGAAATACGCCCCATCGCTAGAACTGGCGTTTCGCATTGCGCGGGTGTTTGGTGTGTCGGTTGAAGATGTCTTCACGTTTGAAGAATGATACTCGACTGTGTTTAACAACGAATTGAGGAAAGAAGAATGATGAAAGCTATCGTCTACAACGAATACGGATCACCGGATGTTTTACAACTGGAATCCGTGCAGAAGCCGACGCCGAAAGATAACGAAGTGCTGGTCAGAATACGGGCGACCACCGTCGGCTATGGCGATCTGCTGGCGCGGAACTTCAAGTATAGCCGGAGCGCGTTTAATATGCCGTCGCTGTTCTGGTTGCCCGCCCGCATCGCGTTCGGCTATAACAGACCGGCACAGCGGATACTCGGCTCGGAGTTCGCCGGGGAGGTCGCCGCCATCGGGAAAAATGTGACGCGGTTCAAAGTGGGCGATCCGGTCTTCGGGTATCCCGGCGCCAGCTTCGGAGCGTATGCCGAATATTTGTGTATGCGCGAAGACGGCCTGCTGACGATAAAACCGGCGGACATGACCGATCCCGAAGCGGCGACTATACCATACGGCGCACTGACCGCGCTCAGCCTTCTGCGTAAAGTGGCTATTCAACCCGGCCAGCGCGTCCTCATCAACGGCGCGTCAGGGAGCATCGGCGCGGCGGCGTTGCAACTTGCCAAACATTACGGCGCGGAAGTGACCGGAGTTTGTGGTACGCCACGCATGGATTTCGTGAAGGCGCTCGGCGCGGATCACGTCATCGACTACACAAAGCAGGACTTCACGCAGAACGGCCAAACCTATGATCTGATCGTCGATGTGCTGGGTAAGTGCTCGTTTTCGCATTGCCGCGACTCACTCAAGCCGGAGGGGGTGCTTCTGCTAGCTAGCTTCAAGGCGCGGCAGGCGTTGCGGATGCTGTGGACTTCGCTAACGGGCGGCAAAAAAATGATCTGTGCGTTGTCGTCGTACAAGCCGGAAGACCTGACGCACATCAAAGAGCTTGTAGAAGCCGGACAAATCAAAGCCGTCATTGATCGCTGTTATCCGTTGGAGCAGGCCGCCTCCGCGCATCGTTATGTTGAAAGCGGTGCGAAGACCGCTAACGTGGTGATCGTGATGGGTAATAGCAGATCATCAGTTGACTTTCCGGCTAGCGGGTAAGATTCGGGCGCGTCATGGCGTCAGTATAAAACAGGC
>REDR01000081.1 GCA_007693385.1 Anaerolineaceae bacterium | reverse complement strand
TGGCCCGCCCGCCCACGCTGGCCCGCCGCCTCATGCTGGTGGCCCGCCGCCTCATGCTGGTGGTCCGCCGCCGCACGCTGGCGGCCCGCCGCATGGCAACAACGATGAAGAACGTCCGGGACGTGGTGGCGGACGCGGCAATTAACACCGCCATCTTCTGCAGGCGCAATCCGTTGCGCCCCTACCACTAAAACGTAAAATCCTGCGGGCGCGACACGTCGCGCCGGACCATACCGCAAAAGGCGCTCCATGACGGGGCGCTTTTTGTTGTACAATAGGGGCGCTTGAGTACGGGACAAGACGTTAGAGAGGGGCAGGATGGCGGATCATCCGGCGCGAGAGCCAGCACCACAGGACGACAACACACCACGCGAGACGCCCGCTTCCGTCATCTTCATGGAGATGATGCGCCGTGCCGCGTCTGCCGGTAGCGCTGATCCCACCCCCGACGACGAACCGCCCGCCCCCGCGACCCGCGACCAACCGGACGCCCCCACCATGAGCGAAGAGGAACGCCGCCGCGCCGCCGCCATCGAAGCGGAGCGCCTGCGCCGTGTGCGCCGCCGTCAATCGCGCCGCAAGCAGAAACGCGCCGGTGTGCTGGGCGGAATCTTCCTGACGTGGTTCATCGTGCTGGTGGCGGCGGGCTTGATCGCCACGATTTTAAGCTGGGGCACGTCGCCGGATTCGATGTCGCCGCAATTGCGCTCGGAGATGGGGCGCATCGCCGGTAGCTCTGATGATGGCGCGGGGATGTTTGCGCCGATAGAAGCCGCGCCGATCATCCCGACACCGAACTACGCCATCCGCATCGGTATTCTGTCCGGCCACATGGGGCCGGAGAATGATCCGGGCGCGGTGTGTCCCGATGGCCTGACCGAAGCGGAGATCAATTACGCGGTGGCCGAGCGCGTCTGGTCACAATTGCGCCAGCGCGGTTATGAGGTCGATCTGCTGGAAGAGTTTGACCGCCGTCTGGCCGGTTATCGCGCTGACCTGTTGCTGTCCATCCACGCCAACGACTGCCGCCCTTACGCGGGCGGGGCGAGTGGCTTTCTGGTCGGGCAGTCGCGTTCCCGCCCGATTGATGGCGCGGATGCGCGGCTGGTGGATTGCATCGGCGCGTACTATGGCCGCGCTACCGATCTCGAACAGCGCTTCGGCTTCACGCCGGACATGGACGGTTATCACGTCTTTAACCGCATCCACCCCAACACGCCCGCCGCGATTATCGAACTGGGATTCATGCTGGATGACCGCGAATTTCTGGTCGGTGAGCCGGATTTGATGGCGGCGGCGCTGGTGCGCGGTGTGGAATGTTTCCTGAACAATGAAATTGATCCGTTCGGCAGAGACTCCGCGCCGCCCGCCGCGCTCGATGATGACCCGACGCCGGAATTAGAATCCGCCGGAGACGACCCGCCCGACGCGCCAGAGGATGAAGCATGACCGACATTGACAAACAACTTGTGATGTATTCCCGCACGACGGGATGCCCATTTTTGACATTGGCGCGGCGCGTGTTGCATGATTATCACGTCGCCTACCACGAGATTTTCATTGATCGTGACGCGATCGCGTTGCACAATGTCGTCACATGGACGGGCTTTCGCTCCGTGCCGACGCTGGTCATCGCCCGACGCGGCGAGATCGTCCCCTATGTCGATGTCGCGCCGTTACCGACGGGGCATAGTCCACGCGGTATAGATCGCGGCGCGATGATAACCGAACCCAACATCCCCGAATTAGAAGCATGGTTGACCAAACACGGTCTTATTGAGATGACATCATGATGATTACCGAGAATCAAGTTACAGTAAACGGCCTCAACGTGCATTATTATGAAGCGGGCAATCCGGAGCATGGCACATTGCTCCTGTTGCATGGTTATCTGGGCGATGCGTGGCTTCACTGGGAAGAAGCGCTCAACGGTTTGCAGGATGAGTATCACATCATCGCGCCGGATTTGCCCGGCTACGGCCAATCGGACAAATTGCGCCGCATCACGGTTGATCGTCTGGTCAAATGGTGCGTTGATCTGCTGGACGCGCTGAAGGTCGATAGCGCGGCGGTGATCGGCACGTCGTTCGGCGGCGGGTTGGTGGCGCGTCTGCTGGCGGCACATCATCCGTCGCGCATTGTGGCGGCGATACTGGTCAATGGTGGCGTGATTCCGGCGGTGCCCGGCTGTGCGCGTGGGCTGGCGATGACGCCGGTTGTCGGCTGGTTGCTGTATAACCGGCTGGCCGCTTCACAGACCGGACGCGGCGGGCTGGGTGGCCTGTTTGAGGATGAATCCTTTTTGACGGATGCCTTCGTCGCCCGCGTTCGTGCCCAGCGCGGCGCGGTAGCGCGATACATGCGGGCGTTCACGCTGATGCCCTCACCGGAAAAGCGCAACCCGCCCGTGCCGGTTCTCCTGCTGTGGGGCGAGGAAGACGCCATCTCGCCGCGAGTCATCGCGGAGGGGATGCGCGATCATCTGCCCGGCAGTCGGCTAGAGTTGATCGCCGGAACGCGCCACATGCCGCACGTCGAAGCGCCGGACGTGTTCGTGTGGCAGGTCAAGCAGTTCTTGACCGAACTGGCACGTTCGCGCTGACCGCTCGCATTAACGCGCCAATAGCGGCATACGCTGACGGCGATGATGCGCGTACCATTCCAGCAACAGCACCAGCAAAGCGGCCAGCGCCGCCAACGGCCACAATTCGCGCTGGCCGGATTCCGCCGTGACCGGCGCGTTGACCTGCGCCCCCGCGATGCTCAGCGCGTCCGGCGCTACCGGCGCGATGTCGCTCTCTTGCGCGTCGAACAGGTTGACCGCGAACGGGCGCTCGCTGAGTACATTCCCGCCCGCGCCGATCACCGCTATGCGATACAATCCGGGCGTGTCCGTCCGGTTATAGATGATCGTGCCGTCCGCCGTCGTGAAGTCTTGCGTCGTGCCGTCCGGCGCGGTGATGCGTAGCGCGTCGGCGTCTAGCGGCGCGGTGATGGTCAACGGCTCGCCCGCCCGCAGGCTATCGGGCACGTCGATCAACGCGGCAGGCGCGAACCACTCCGTTAAATTGGCGATCAACACCGGCCACGCGATCTGCAACGGCAGGTCGCTCTCGCTCGGATCAAATGCCAGTATCGCCACGCGCCGCCCGTCGCGCTCCCCGGCCAGCAGTAGCGGCACATCATCGCCGATGGTGATGAGCGGCGTCGCCCAATCGATCCCCGCCAGTTCCGCCACACGCAGGAAATTAACGCCGCCCATGTCCACGAAGCGCAGGCGCGGGTCGTTCTCATCCACGATGCGCGGATTGCTTGGCGCTTCGATGGTGTCGGTCACGCGGAAGAACGGCGAGTCGCCCGTCGGGTTGATGAACAGCAGGTTGCCGTCCGGCAGAGGATCGGGCGTGCGGCCATCCAGCACGTACAGGTCGAAGCCGTCGGCGATGTCGTCTACGGTGCGTATCGCTTCGACATCGGGCAGACTGCGGAAGACCTGTTCGACGAACACGTTCCCGCCGGAGACGATCAACACGCGCCGCGCCCCGCCATCCCCCGCCACCGCGTAGGCGACATCATCAAGCGGTAGATAGTCCGGCGCGGGGCTGTTAACCCTGCGCGTGATACGCGCCTCAATCGTGCGGAACGCGGGCGGCAGGTCGGCCACCAGTACCGGCAACGCCGCGCCCGCCGGTATGCTCAGGTTGCGCGTGTCGAAGCGCTCATCATCCACCAGCAAAGTCAGCGTGACCTGTGATTCCAGCGTGCCGTAATTGGTGATCTGCCCGAATAGTTGCGGCGGATTGCCGGGCAGAGCCGCCGTCGCTAACGCGCTGATCGCGGTGTTCTCCGCCGATGTGCCCACCGCGATATAACGCACGTCAACATCCGTCCCCTGCAAGCCGACATCCGCCGGTAGGCCGCCGTCGCTGATGATGACCAGCGTGAAATCTTCCGCGCCCGCGCCACTCGCCAGCCCGACGTTCAGCGCCGCCGTCCAATCCGCGCCCGCCTGTGATGGGCTTGCGTCGTTGACTCCCGCCCGCAATTGGGCGCGGTCTGTCCCCGCGCTGACCACGATTTCCGGCACGGCGGCGGCGCGGATCAACGTCATGCGGTCGCCTTCGGCTAGCGTGTCGATGATGCGGAGCGCTTCGTCCTGTGCCGCCTGCCAGCGCGAGCGCGTCGCTTCCCCCGCGACGGCATCCAGCGCGTTCATGCTGGCGCTGGCGTCCAGAATCACCGTCACCTGTCCGGCGCGGATGGCGGGCACGTTGACGAAAGGCCGCGCCAGCGCGAAAACCAGCAGAGCCAGAATCAGCAGTTGCAACAACAGCAATAAATTGCGCTTGAGCTTCTGCCACGGGGTGTTGGCTTCGTTGTCCTGTAGCACCTGTGACCATAGGAGCGTGCTAGAGACGCGCATCTCCTGCCGCCGCAGACGGAGCATATACATCAAGATGATGGGGATGGCGAATAGGGCGGCGGCGAATGCGAATGGCGCGAGGAAACTCATAAGGCGTTAACCGGCGTCATGGATTGCGGATTCATCGGCGCGGGCGTCGCCGTATGTCTCGATGATGTAGCCCACCATCCGCGCAATCATGCGGTAGCTGGTGCGGCTGTACCCGCCGCCCATCACGACCACCGTCGGAATGCCCCGCGCCATCAGCGTATCAATCACGAATTGATCGCGCCGGAACAGCGCCTCCTCCGAGACTTTCAGCCCGCCCAGCGCATCGCCAGCAGTGATGTCCGTGCCGGCGATGTAGAACGCCATGCCCGGGTTGTATACGCGGTCTAGCGCTTCTGGTAATTTGCGGAATAGCAGATCAAGATAGGGATCACCGGCGCAACCGGCGTTCAGCGCGATGCCGTAATCAATGCGCGTCTTGGCGTGTTCGTCCTGCGGGAAGATCATCTGATTGTACATATCGAAGATGAAAACGCCGTGCTTATCCAGATAGACGCGCTCGTGCCCGTTGCCCTGATGCGCGTCCAGATCAATGATGATGGCGCTCTGGTCGCGCTTGAGTGCGCCGGTCTGCCGCGCCTTCTCGATGGCGACGGGTACATCGGCGAACAGGCAGAAGCCTTCGCCCTGCGCGGCGCTGGCGTGATGATACCCGCCGGATAGGTTGACCACGAGGCCATCAACCGCCGCCTGTTGCGCGGCGATCATCGTGCCCTGTGTCGCCAGACGCATCGGGCGGATGATGCGATTTTTCAGCAGGTTATACGGCACACCGGCCAGCATGACCAGCTCTAAGGCGCGGGCGACGATGGGCGATTCCTGTAACGATTGCAGATATTCCGGCGTGTGTACCAGTAGCAGATCATCGTCGCTGACCTCATTTTCCGGCTTGATGGTGCGGCGGGCGATCTCCGCGCCGTATTCGCGGCGGAGCGTGTGCCATGCGCGGCCATATTTGCGCGTGTCGAACGGGTGCAGGCGTTCCACGCCAAAAAAAGAGATGTCATAATCAGGGGACGAGACAATTTTGGGTTGAATATTTTTTATCATTTGTTCCAGAATAGTTTTTGTGAGATCGGTCATCGCCATATTAACCGCTTTTTACGCACCTGACCAGACGCGGGATGGTTTGCGCTCCGGTGGATTGTGCCCGCATGTGAACGCTATCATGTGCTGTGTCGTGCAACTTGCGGTATGATAGAGACGTATAGTCATTTAACGTGCGTCGTCGCTATGCGCTGGCGCACCCGACAGGAGTTTTACCTTGTCTGATCCAACGATTAGCCAATGGGTACATGCGGCTAGCGCGGGCGATCAAGACGCCTTCGCGGAAATTGTGTACACGTTTCAGGATGCGGTGTATAACCTATGCTATCGCATGTTGAATAATCGTGTTGAGGCCGAAGACGCGGCACAAGAGGTCTTTTTGAAAGCATACGGCAACCTGCACCGCTACGATCATAATCGCTCGTTTAAGACGTGGATTTTGTCGATAGCATCTAACCATTGCATCGACCAGATACGCAAGCGGCGTATGCAGTACGTCAGCATTGACGAGCCGATACCGGCCACGCTGAGCCTTGCCAGCGATGACCCGTTGCCGGAGCAAGCCAGCCTCTCCCGCGAACGGAGCGAGGCGATTCAGGCGTTGCTCAACCAGTTAGAGCCGGATTATCGCTTGGCGGTGGTGTTGCGCTACTGGTACGATTATTCTTATGCTGAAATCGCCGCCGAGATGGACACGACGGAGAGCGCCATCAAAAGCCGCCTGTTCCGCGCCCGTAAGATGCTGGCCGAAAAAGCGGTATCGCAAGCCGATCAACCGCCGCGTAACTCATTAACAGAGGGATAGTTCGTGAGCAAAAATCGCGTACAACAACTGATGCAGTCTGCGCTGGACGGCGATCTCGACGAACGCGCACAGGCTGAACTGAATCGAATTATGGACGATGACCCGTCGCAGGTGGCGGAATACGACGCGCAAAAGCAAGTAGATGATCTGTTGCGTTTGCCGCCGATGGAACGCGCCCCGGGACGGCTCGGCGTGGCGATCATGGCGCGGATCGGTCAGGTATTGGCCGACCAGCAACGCCGCAAGGGGATGTCGTCCGAACTGAGCGAGGCACAGTTGCGCGTCGCGGTGCAACTGGTCACCGTGACCACTCTGCCGCTTCTGGCTGGCGCGGGCTATCTTTTGCTCAACGCGCACAGCAACCCGCAAGCCATCGAGCGCCTGCTAGCGCCCGCGCTGGCTCTGCTGGTCATGGTGATCGACGCGATGACGATCATGCTAGAGCAGGCCGAAGCGCTGTATGAGGACGATCCACAGTTAGCGCTGGCCTTGCTGACGCTGATCCCGTCCACCCTGTTATTGATGGCGCAGGAAATATTACAGGGTGCGGAAAACGGCCAGCTTTAGCCGCATTTCGGCGCGTTTTAACGCTGTATTTATGTCGTCGTCATTCTTTATGAGCGCGGGCTAAACAGCCGTCTCGCTTTACTACGTGCTCAGTTTACGCGCCTTTTACACATTTCATTTATCCGCCGTTCATCTGGCGGGATTTCGCCCACTAAACACATTCTCACAATGACTTCGGATTTGACTCATCATGCGCTGTCATGATGCTGACAGAGTTAACTCACTTTCACGTATCGGTTGTATGAATTTGGAGTATATGAAACAATGCGTAAACTTTTAGCGTTTTTGATGGTAATGTCCCTGTCGGTTGTAGCGTTTGGCGTAGCGGCTTATGGCGATGACGACGGCGAAGAGCGCGGCACGATTGCCGATCTCGTCGTAGCGACGGCTGAAGAAGGCGAATTCACGATTTTGTTGGCCGCTGTTCTGGCCGCTGATGAAGCGGTGTTAGAAGCACTTGCTGATCCCGATGGCGAGTTCACCGTTTTCGCCCCGACTGATGCCGCGTTCGCCGACTTGATCGAAGAAATGGGCGAAGAAGAATTCAACGAAGCTCTGGAAGACCCGGAATTTCTGGCTGAAATCCTGTTCTACCATGTGGTGCCCGGCGTCGCCAAGTCTGAGGACGTTCTGGCTCTGCTAGAGGCCTCCCCCGAAGGCTTCAGCGTGCAGACCGCGCAGGGTCAGTATGTTGACGTGACCGCCGATGAAGATGGCGTGTACGTTGATGATGCCGCGCTGGTTCTCGATATGCTCGATATTATGGCCGATAATGGCGTGATCCACGTCATCGACACCGTGATCTTCCCCGAATTCCGCACCATTGCCGAAATCGTTGTCGATGCCGCCAGCGATGAAGACGAGCCGCAGTTCACCCTGTTGCTGACCGCTGTGCTGGCCGCTGATGAGGCCGTACTCGAAGCGCTGAGCGACGAAGAAGCCGCGCTGACCGTGTTCGCGCCGGTTGACGCCGCGTTCGAAGCGCTGGGTGATACCCTGACCGCCGTGCTGGAAGACACCGAACTGCTGACCACCATCTTGCTCTACCATGCGCTGGACGGTGTGGTGTACAGCTACGATGTTGTCGAACTGCTGGAAGCCAATGACGGCATGTTCATGGTCGAGATGCTGGACGGTAGCGAAGCGGTTGTCTCCGTGACCGAAGATGGCATCTTCATCAACGAAGCTCAAATCGTCATCACCGACATCGAAGCCTACAACGGTGTGATCCACGTCATCGACGCGGTGATCCTGCCGCCGATGGGCGAATAAATTAGATAAAAACGGTATGCCGGTCTGCATCACAATAGATGCAGACCATCCTCCTGAGAGATGCGAAAAGCCGATCCACAAACGGGTCGGCTTTTCGCTTTGTTATGGCAACGTCACATCCCACAACGGATAGAACAGACTGTTTTGTATGGCGCGGATGAACACGCGATACAGGCTGTCGGCCTCATCTTCCGGCGCGGTATAACGCACCGTGATGACGGCGGCACCCATGCCGCTTTCATCGGCGTAACTGTGATGCGATACGCTGGCGTTTCGTTCTTCAACTAGCGGCACTTCGCTCAATGTCTGGCCGGTATTGGCGAATGTCTCGATGCGCTGACGCAAGACCGGCGCGGCGAATTCCGCGTTGCCTTCAAAGTCGTACAACACCGCGATCACCAGCACGCGCTCGTCGCCTTCCTGCCGGTCAGCCAGCGCGATCAGGTCGCCATACAACGGCAAATCGCGGTAGCCCTGCGCCCATAATGGCACGCGCTCGTCCGGGTTGAACGGGCGCAGATTGCGCGGTAGTTGCTGGATCGTCTCGGCGCGGCGGAAGTTATACGACTGGTTCACGGCTTCCGTCACCGGCACGAATTCGGCCTGCACCAGCGTCCCCTCAAAGTGGCGGCCATCGGTCAGCGCGATAGCCAGCGTCCGGTAGCGGTCATCATCCAGTAGAGACGGGCTGGCGCGGTTGAGCGCCGCCGCGACTTCCGGCAATAAATCCACCTGATGCACCGATAGCAGGTCGGTCTGTTCGTCGTTCACCGGTGCGATCAAGAACGGCAGGTCGCGCCCCAGCGCCGGATCGAATAGATTGCCCTGTAGGGCATTCGCTGTATTGATGGCCGGTTGCTCGGCGCATCCGACGAAGCCGCACAGCGCGTTGATCCCGTCGATCTCCGCGCTGACGAAATCTCGCGCCAGATGCGCGGCGGTCACGCGCTCGATGTCGAACGCGCCGCGCCAGATGACGCCGACTTGCGGCGGTTGGCCGAAGCTCAGCACGTGTTCCAGCGCGGGGTACGCGAAGCCCATCACGTCCGGCATCTGTTCGTAGATCAGCCCCAGCGCCGACAGATCATCGGGCACGGACACCCACCGCGCCATGAACGGCAACGGCAGAAGCGGCGAAGCGTCGGCGAGCGCGTCATCGTCTTCGGGGTAGGTGGCGGCGGTGTGGACGTAATAGACCGCCCCTTCGCTGACGGGGGCGCGGCCTAGCATCTCGATGAACGCGGTGTCGTCGGGCGGGGGCGGCGGCTGTTCGGCCTGCACGCTAGCGGGGGCGATTATCCCCGCGATTAAAAAGACCATCCAGAAACGCATTATCATTTTCATCTCGCTTATCCTCCTACCCAGTCGCGTAAATACAGGAAATCGTGGCCGATGGTGCGCTGGCTGATCTTGGCGACGTTCGGCATGGTGCGCTTGTAATGATTGGCCTTGACGCGCCGCCACACATCACGCACGAAAGCGGCGTCGAAGCCCTCCGCGATGACTTCATCCACCGTGTAGCGCTCATCAACCAGCAAGAACAGCACTTGATCCACGTCATCGTACCGGAAGCCGAGTTCGTCCTCATCGGTCTGGCCTGCCCACAAATCCGCCGACGGCGGCTTGTCGATCACCGGGTCGGGGACGCCCATTGCCCGCGAGAGTTGCCGCACCTGATATTTGTACAGGTCGGCGATGGGGTGCATCGCCACGCCGCTATCGCCGTAGATCGTCGAGTACCCCAGCAGGAACTCGGTCTTGTTGCTGGTGCCCACCGGCAGAAGGCCATGCGCGGCGGATTGATCGTACAGTACCACCATCCGGCAACGCGCCATGATGTTACCGCGCCGCAGGTTGTTCATGTCGGGGAATTGCGCGATGAGCGCGTCGGCCATGTCGCTGATCGGCACGGTAACGCTACGGATTCCCAGCGCTTCGATCACCGCGTCGGCGTCGGTCAGACTATCGGCGGAGGATGTGCGATACGGCATCCGCACCGCCAGCACATTCTCCGCGCCCAGCGCATCGGCACTCAGGTAGGCGGATAGCGCGGAGTCGATGCCGCCACTCAGCCCGACGACGACGCCATTCATGCCTACTTTTTCGATCTGGTCTTTGATGAAGCCGGATAGGATGCGCTGTGCGGTGCCGGTGTGGATGTCCAGCCGGTGCAGGATATTATTCACCATCTTTTGCCCTGTCTCTACTCCGTTCGGATTCTGCTATTCTACACTAAACGCGCCACCGACGCGGGGCGCACTTGGCGATCCGCGCATTTTGCGTCACAATTAGCGCGATAGAGAATCGTGAGGATTAGGAACACATGGCCGACATTGCCCAACAATCTGCCGCGTTATTCGACCTGCATCTGACGCCGGAACAGGTCGTCGCCTTTGACACGCTCCACGCCGAGCTGATCGAATGGAATCAGAAGATGAACCTGACGGCGATCACCGAACCGGACGCGGTGCGCGTGCGGCACTTTCTGGATTCGCTATCGCTGAGCATGGCGTTACAGCCATCGGATACATCGCGCTGGCTGGACGTAGGCACCGGCGCGGGCTTTCCCGGCCTCGTGCTGGCGATCATTTATCCGCAGGTGGCGGTGACGCTGATGGACAGCACTGCCAAAAAACTCAAATTCATTGACCACATCGCCGCCAAGCTGAATCTGTCCAACGTGCGGACGCTCCACGCACGGGCGGAGGACGCCGGACAGAACAAAGCGCACCGTGAACGTTATACGGCGGTGGTGGCGCGGGCGGTGGCACGTCTGCCGGCTTTGCTGGAATACTGCCTGCCGTTGACGCAGGTCGGCGGCGTGTTCGTCGCCATGAAGGGCACCACCGCCTTTGAAGAACTGGACGACACCGGCGCGGCGTTGCGCGTGCTGGGCGGGCGCGTCGATGATGTGCTGGCGGTTAATCTGCCCGGCATGGATTACGCCCATCACTTGATCGTCGTCAGCAAGACCAAAGCGACGCCGCGCCTTTACCCGCGTCAGGCGGGCATCCCGTCGCGTGAACCGATTGAGGAGGCATAGCGCCGCATGATCGGCTTCTGGTGGCGCGGGGTGCTGGCCGGTGCGCTGGGATTGACATTTGTGCTGGGCTTGCTGGTGGCTGTCGTGCCGCGCTGGAGTCCGTTGCATGGCGATGTGTTGCTGGTCAGCGCGTTTGACCCGAGTCGCTGTAATAATAGCGATCTGCTGATGGTCGATGCCGGACGCTCTGCCCGCAGAATCCTGACGCCGGATCGTTGCGAGGTGTTCTTCGGCGCGGCGTGGTCGCCGGATGGTGTGCGCTTCGCGTATAGTTCGCTGTTTCAAACGCAGATGTCGCTATACATCGGCGCTATCGGCCAGCCTGCCGAGCCGGATTCGCAGTTTGCACAGGGCACCACGACGATCACGGCGGCGGGTTGGTCGCCGGATGGGGCGCGGCTGGTTTACGACTATGACACGGCGGGTACTGCGCTGGTGGCGATCTATGACGCGGCCAGCAACGAACACACGCGCTACACCGATCCGGTATTCAGCAGTCGGGCGATGCGTCAGGCGTGGTCGGCGGACGGCGACTCCGTGCTGATCTTGATGGCGCGGGATGGCCGCGATTTTCGCATGGGGATTATCGACACGACGACGGGCGAGATCGCGCCGTTTTTGACCGAGTATCGCGTGTCGGGGGCGGCGTGGTCGCCGGATGGGGAGCACATCGCGTTTTCCGCACAGACCGCCCGCCGTCCGGAAGTTTTCATCAGCACGCCGCACGGCGATGCGCCGCGCAACATCAGCAACAGCAACTTTGTAGACGATGCGCCGGTGTGGAGTCCGGACGGGCGGCGATTGGCGTATCTGTCCAACCGTGACGGCGGTTGGCGGCTGTTCATCTATGATCTGCAATCCGACGAGACGCGCCGCCTCGACACCGGATCGATCACGCCGTCTAATTCGCTGGCGTGGTCGGCGGATGGGGCGCGGATCGCCTTCGTCAGTGAGCGCCGGTTGTATATCGCTGATGTGGACTCCGGCGCGGTGACGGCGGTTGATCTGGGTGATTTTCGCATCTCGGATACGTTCACCCGCTTCACGTTCAGGCCGTCATCGTAGCGGGTGTTCCAGTTCGATCTCATCGCGCAGGGGGATGCCGTTTTGCCCGACGAGCGCGATTTGCGGCTTCAGCTTGCGGGCGTTGGCGAGTTCGTTACGATGCACCGCCACCAGCTCGAAGCCGCGTTTCTGGTAAAAACGGAGTGCGTTCAGGTTGTCGTTGGTGATGGTCAGCCAGACCCTGCGGCAGTTGTTTTCGCGGGCGATGCTCTTCACCGTCTCGACCATCAAAGTGCCGATGCCGATGTTGGGTTGCAGGCTGTCGATGGTGATGATCTGGCAGTTACGCTCCTCGATATTGTACGTCAACACGCCGACAGGCGGCGCGTCATCGGGTGCGTCGTTGGCCTCTACCGCGAAACCGGGGAGCAGATGCGCGTAGTGGATTTGCCCCCGTGATACAATCTTGGTCGAACCCCAGTGCTTATCCATAAAATGGGCGACCCAATTGCGGTCAGCCAGTTCAAGCGCTCGTATGCGATACAGGCGTTCCTCACTTTGATCTTGTGCGTCCATCGGCAAAAGCCCTTCGGTAGATTATGGCTATTATACGCCTAATTATATTGCGCGGCGGTCTGGTACGCCAATTTTGACGATACATCCGCGTTCGTCCAGACTGCCAACACCTGATGATAACATATCGTGTTAAACGCTAGTTTAGACTTTAGCGCTCATTGATCGGCGGTGGCGGCGCGGGCGATGGCGCGGCGGGTGTGTGCCGGTAAGTTCGCCCCGAAACGCGCTTGCCACGCCGGATCGCGGTGATCGTCGGCGGTGATTTCCCCGCGACAGTTGGCGCTCCCGCACAGGCACACCATACTGAAAGGCACATCGACCTCTGTCGTCGCGTAGTCGTATGTGATCTCCTCGCCGGTGGCGATGTCACGGCTGGCGATCATGGTGTCGTCGTCCGCCCACCATGTATTCGGATCGCACGAATGATTCATGTATTTCTCGATTCCTTCCTCGCAGACGATGTGTGCCTCGTCGCATTGATAGCAGAAGTGCATCAGCCGATCCTGTTCCGCCTGCGGCAACATCAGCAGATCGCTGATGCGCTTGCGCGGTTGTCCGGGTTCCAATTGGCTGACCACCTCACCGGCTTTAATCGGCGCTCTGGCGATCAAGCCGCGCCCTTCGATGGTTTCCTCACTGCGTAGGATGATGTCTGGATGAAGCATGTGTTATTCCTTCTCTGGTTGCGCCGATCCCGGCGTGTTGGTTCGCTCACGCCTCTATTATAGCGCGGGTTGTTCGGCGGGTGCGCGATATGCCCAACCCGACAACACAAATGGGCGCAATGCATTGCGCCCCTACACATTTCTATTCGTCCGTATCGCTGAACACATTGCCCGCCACATCCGCGCCCGCCGTCCTATCATCGGGCTAATGCACGATGATTGACGATTAATGCGAGAAAGGCTGAGTGTGAGATGTTCCGGTTAGCGCTGAGTGAATTGGCGGAATTGGCCGTCGCGGGGGTGACGAATTACGACGTAGACGCGCTCCCGTCGGCGTTGCGGCGCGGCCAACTGCCCGCCCTGCTGGTTCTGCCGCTTGATATGGATGGCATCCGCGCCGAGCGCCGCATGTTTGGCGAGCGCGACGGCTTCGAGTCCGCCAGCTTTGGCGATGGCGCGGGCACGGTGATCTATAACGTGACGCATCTGCTATTGACCGCCCCGCTAGGTGGCGCGGTAGGTCGCCGCGATACCGTGCCGTATCTGGTCGATCTGATCGACTCGTACTTCGCCGCGCTCGCCAACGTGGTGACGCTGGATGGCCTGTTGCTGGAACCGGCACAGGTGCGAGTCGAGCCGGGCACGTATGTTTATGGCGGCGCCGAGTTCATCGGCTGTGCGTTCCGCCATCGCTGGCTTCTGCCGGTTTAGGCGGTGGCACATGACGACGTATCACGTATGGATTGACACCGCCGACGACGGCCAACCCGCCGCGCAAGGCGACATCTCCGCCGATGTCGTCGCGCTGGATTGGCGGCTGGGCATGGCGCGGGCTTACGAGAATATCAGCGCACCGGCTAGCGCCCGCGTCACCGTGCGTAACTGGGGCGGCGCTCATTCGCCGGAGCGCGGGACGCTGGAGCGCGGCCAGTTCCTCCGCATCACCAGCACCGACGGGGCGACGAGCCGCACGCACTTTTCCGGCTTCATCGAGCGCGTCGAGCCGACGGCGGGCGAAGGGGGCGAACGACTGGCACACATCATCGCGCACGGGGCGGACGCGGGATTGCGGGCGCAATCCGTCAGCTTGCCGCCCCTGCTGGACGTGACCGCCGACGCGGTGATCGCGGCGGTGCTGGCCGCGTGTCGGTGGCGGCTGTATCCGTCCGCGCCGTATTGCCTGATCGACGTGGACGGGCGCTCCACCATCGACGCCAGCACGGTTTATGGTGAGGACGGCATCGAGCGCGATCTACAGGGCGGCATTTCGCGCTTCGCTTATGTCGGCGATACATGGCGCGATGGCGTTCCGGCATGGTCGGCGATCAGCGAGGCGGTCAATAGTGAGCGCGGGCGCTTCTTCATTGACCGCGACGGGCGGGCGGTCTTTCACAATCGCCATCACACCATGACCGAGCCGACAGTCAGCGCCACGCTAACCGACGACATGCACGATTTGCGCTACGTCTACGGCGACGCCATCAGCAACGAAGTCACGGTCAACGTGCGCCCGCGCCGTGTCGGTCTGCCCGATGACATCGTGTGGACGCTGGCGAGTCCGCAACGCATCCCCGCCGGACGGGTGCAGACGCTCCGTGCGATCTATCACCGCGCTGACGGCCAGCCCACCGGCGCGTTAGATGTGGCGCATCCGCTACCGTACACGCATTACAGCGCCACACAGACCGCGCATCCGGCCAGCGCGGATCGTACCATCGCGCTAGAAATCACCATGCAGGCCAGCGCCGCCAATGCCACCCTGCGTATTCGCAACACCGGCACGAGCGATGTCTACTTGCAGGAATTGACATTGCGTGGCACGCCGCTACAGTCCGGCGATCCGGTGGCGTTGATCCTGTCCGATGCGGTGGGCATCGCGTTGTACGGCTTGCGCCCGTCCCGCGTCGATTTGCCGCAGGTGTCGTCCGTCGAGGAGGCGGAGCGCATCGGCCTGTATGAACTGAACCGCCGCAAACAACCACGCGGGCGGGTGGTGGCGGTGACGCTGTGGACGGCTTCGCATCCGGCGGCGCTGGACATCGTGCTGTTTGATCGCGTCCGCATCGAAGAAGCGCAGACCGGCCACGCCGCCGAATATCTGGTCATCGGCGAGGCGCACACCGTCCAACGTGGCGGCACGCGCCATCATATCGAATGGACTTTAGAGCCAGCCGACGACGACGTTTACTTTGTGGTTGACCGCGCCGACATCGGCGGGGATCGCCTGATTTTGCCGTTTTAGTCCGCGTCATCATGGCGCGAAGGAGAGATCATCATGGGATGGACAACGCCCAAAACATGGACAACCGAGCCGCTAACATCGCTCGATCTGAATACACATCTGCGCGACAACCTGAACGCGCTCAAGCATCCGCCTACCGCGCACGCCACGCCCGCCAGCACGCAGAGCTTCTCAGCGACCAGTTACCAGAACATCAGCGGCACCACGCTCGCGCTGACCACCACCGGCGGCGATGTGATGGTCGGCTTTCTGGGCTGGATTCGTGCTTCCGTCGGTTTCAATACACAGATCGCGGTGCGGCTGGGCGGCGTGGATTACACCGTCGCGCAGACCGATCATGACCTGTTCGTACCGGTGGGCGGCGTGCATCTTCTGCCCGATGTCAGCGCGGGCACGCACAGCATCACGCTCCGCGCCCGCGTCAATGGCGGCGTCGGGCAGGTAAACATCCGGCAAATATGGGCGCGGGAAGTCACGTAGCGGCAACGTATCGCGCCCGATTTGTGACACATACGGGGCGTATTAACGCCCCTACTGGTCATCTGACCAGTCATCAGAATGGTTAGTCGGCCATCAAGAATCTGTCCCCGTGCCTGATGCGTTCCGGTTGTGATTTTTTGTACGATGGAGTCATGGTTAACAAGCTACAGAGGACGCAGTTGATGATGTCACTAGCTGGACATAAAACAAACAAGTTGTACATCAAGTACAACCGCTCGCTAGAATTGGCCTTTCAGGTACTATCCAGTCGCCACGCGGTACACTTTCGTAGCGTCACGCATCTGGCGGAATATCTGGGCTGTGAGGATAATCAGACCGCGCTGGACGTGTTATACCAGCTCAGCCAACGCTACCGCCTATCGTGCGCTTTTGACGAACAAGGCATCTGGATCAGCAACGGCGCGGCAGGCTAACCCGCATCGACGCCCACAATGCAATCAACAGCAAGGCGACTCGTATCGGGTCGCCCTTTCTGATTCGCCGCGTTTTTAAGCGTCACCCGCTTTTTGCAGGCGCTCACGGATGGCGCGGATCGGCGCGATGTAGTCGGCTACCGGCTCGCCCGCCAGATGACACGCCGCTTCATCTACCGCCAGCAGATCATCCCCCCACACCACGCGCCCCACGTCCACCGCTTCGCCCGCGTCCGGCTCCCAGCTATCGTTGACGTATTTCTGCGTCAGATCAACCACCGCGCCATCGAAATAACGCCCGACACTGAAATACACGTCCTGCAACACCGCGCCGACGCTGGGGCGGTGCAACTGTCCGCGTGACTTCGGGCTTCGTGCTTTGTAACGCTCGCGCGGGAATAGCCCGTACAGGTTCTTGAGCGATGCGGAAATTAGCGGCTTGTCGTTCAATACGGTGCGCTTGAAGGCGCTGACGCTGATGCGACAATCATATTCTTTGACGTATGCTGGCGCGGTCATCGTCGGGAAGCGAACCGGCGTCGGGTGAATGTTCTCGAATTCGACCATGTTCAGCGCTTCGGCGTCTACCGCCCGCATCTCGCCGTCCAGCAGATCGAGCAGGCCGGACGATTTGAAGATGCTATCGGCGCTGACCGACGATGTGACGCCTTCTACAACCACGATGCGGGCGTGCGGGTTGGCGCGGCGCAATCCGCGCAGAACCGCGCCCAGTACCGGCAGACCCACCGTGACCGGCGGCGGCGCGGGATAGCCGAGATTCGGCTTGACCAGAATCCGCACCGCCTCAAATGCGGACGGCGGCGGCACGTACACGAACGACTCCGCCGGACTGCTACTGACCGCGCTCAACGCCTTCAGCTTACCCATTGTCCGCGCCTCCCGTTAGAAAGTTTTTGACCACGTTGAAATATAGTTCGCGCTGGGTGGTGGCGGGGGAGTGCCCCGCGCCGTGAAACGTGTAATGCGACGCGCCCGGATACAGGCCGCGCACGCGGGCGCGGATGCTCTCGTCGAACGTCGCGTCGTCGTCGGATTCCAGAATCAACACATCGCCCGCCCATCGTTCAGCCATCGCGCCATGATCGGCGAAGTCCAGCAGGGCGCGATACAGGCTGACGATGCCGGCCTTATCCACGCGATAGCTGTACAGTTCATCCAGATAAGCGCGGTAGAAGGCGTGTTTATCCGGCGGCGGTTGCATGGTGGCGAACATCATCTGCTTCGCCATCGCCGCCACTTCGTCATCGGGCAGAGGCTCGACCATCGCCAGCGCCTGCCGGTAACGCTCCACGCTGGCCGCGTCGAATACGGCGGTGGTGGATAGCACCACTTTAGCGACCAGCGCCGGATGCCGCCGGATGAATATTTGCGCCAGCATCCCGCCGAATGAACCGGCCAGCACTTGCGCCGGAACCGCGCCTTCGTGCGTTAAGATCGCGCTCAGGCCGTCAGCTAGCGCGTTCATCGTCCCCAGCGCCGGATAGGATGGCGTGATGACGCGGAATGTATCGCTCAGCGCGGCGATGTTGGCGTGGGCGGCGTCCGCTTCGCGCAGGCCACCGACCAGCAATAAAAGCGGCGGCGCGGCGTCGTCGCCACTGACCACATAACGCCACGTTGTCCCGTCGTGGTCAAGCGTTCGCTCCGGATGATCGGCGCGGAATTGGCGCAGGGCTTCGCGTTGTTCGGCGGGTACATCAGCATAAATTTCTTCAAATGATCGCATCTTTTTTAGTCTCCATCTATCATCAAGACCGGACGCAAAAGCGACAGGTCAAAGCCGGAAATATCATCATCGGGCAGACCAGCCAGCGCGTCATAAACCCGCGCCGCGTCCGCTTTCAGACTGCCCACGTCCACGCCCTGACATACGTCGGGCAGGATCGCCAGCCATTGCTGGCTACGTAATAGCATCTTCTTCGCGCCGCGCCCGTTGCCGCGCTGAATCTGATAGTAGGCGACGCCGACCTGCAAGATGGCGCGGTACAGATCGCGCACCGGCGTTTCGGTCTGCACCCACAGCGCCTCGAATAGATCGTGCTGGGCGTAGTATTCACCGGCGTTGAATTGCGCCACGCCCTGCTGTGCTAGCTCCGGCAGATCGTCCGCACATTCGGCTTGCATCTGCGCGACGACTTCCGGCGGTACGAATCGCCCGTATTCACGGAGCAGAGATTCGGCGTTCCCCGCGAGATCGGCGACAGTCAGCACGCGCTCCGCACCGGCCAACCGCGCCGACTCGTTCATGGTGTCCGGCGTTTGGCTGTAGACCAGCACCGCGATTCGTCGCGTGGCCGGATTGCTTCTGGGCGCTGTGACCCACTCGCGCCAGTCATCGCGCCCGCCATCCACCAGAATCAACGCGGCGTGCCAGCGCACCAGCGCGGCGATGTACGTCTCGCGGTGGGTGTGTACGCGCAGATCGTACGCGGCGAACGCGGCGCGGATGGCATCCGGCGGCGGCGCGGTGCAGACGATGGTCAGGTCGGATTGTGGCATGGCGTTTTTCTCATTTTTACGTGCGTCAGATACCGGCTGATTTTAGTGCAGGTCGGCGCAGTTCTCCACCTGAATTTATCTACTATACGCTGGCGGGCTGTGCTACGATGGTAGGTTGTGCAATCAATTTGTGTGCCGCGCCGCAGAGCTTTTTGGCCTGTGGCGCTGTTTATGGAGAGGGTGATAACCGTCCTATGACTGTTGCGATCAATGTTATTTTGATCTTCGTGTTGCGCGTCTTGAATTACGCACTCGGCACGCTCCGGCTGGTCAGCATCACACGCGGGATGAAAACGGCGGCGGCGGCATTGGCCGCCATCGAAGCGCTGGTTTTTGCGGTGGTCATCGCCGGTGTGGTCAGCGATTTACAGAACTTGCCGAACCTGCTGGCGTATTGTCTGGGCGCGTCGGCGGGTAGCTGGGTCGGCATGGAGTTGGAGTCGCGGCTGGTGCGTAGTTATACCATCGTCAACATCTTCGCCAATCAAAAAGGCTTCGAGATCACCGAAGCGCTACGCGGCGCGGGCTATGGCGTGACCACCACCTTGAGTCAGGGCAAAGATGGCGATGTGGTCACGCTTCGCAGTGTGGTTGATAAGCGCGATGTCAAGGTGCTGGTCGCGCTGGCACATGACATCAACCCGGCGGCATTCGTCGCCGTCGAAGAGGCTCGCGGCATCCAGCGCGGTTGGCTGGGCGTCGGGCGCGGCGGTAAGCTGGTGGGTTAGGTC
>REDR01000077.1 GCA_007693385.1 Anaerolineaceae bacterium | reverse complement strand
GCGGTGTCGGTGGCACGGATGACCGGCGTCCGCGATGGTTCTTGCACTATCGGCGTCCCCTGATCGGGCGTGCTGGATGGCGCGACGGTGGGCGTCGGGCGGGGTACGCCGTCGCCGTCGCAGGCGGTGGCGATCAATAAGATGAGCGTTGTCAGGACGATCAGGCGGCGCATAAATACAATCCCCGTGTTGCGATGGTCACACTATCCATTATGGCACAGGATAGGCAACCATCGCTAAACGCCGTCGGAACGTTCACCCTACGGCTAACAAACCGTCCTGATTTTTTGCCGCGCAGGGCGTAGCACGCTACGCCGCTACAATCTGCCGTTATTTAGCCTTGCAACGCCTCTTTGACGGCGACATACGGCAGGTCGAATGTCTGTGCGACGGCGGGGTGCGTGACGTGGCCTTTGTAGGTGTTCAGCCCGTCGGCTAGTCCGGGCGTGCCGTTCAGCGCGTCGTGCAAGCCGAGATCGGCCAGCCGGATCGCATAGCGCAGGGTGGCGTTCGCCAGCGCGAGGCTGGATGTGCGCGGCACCGCGCCCGGCATGTTGGCGACGCCGTAATGTAGCACGCCATCGACGTAAAACGTCGGCTCGCTGTGCGTGGTGGGGCGCGTCGTCTCCACACAGCCGCCTTGATCGACGGCGACATCGACGATCACGCTATCCGGCGGCATGGCGGATAGCATATCGCGCCGGATCAGATGCGGCGCTTTCGCCCCCGCGATCAACACCGCGCCGATCACCGCGTCCGCCGTCCGGATGCTATCGGTGATGTTGGTGTCGTTGGAATACAGCGTCGTCAGGCGGCCATGCAACACATCATCCAGATAGCGCAGGCGTTCCAGATTAACGTCGAGCATGGTGACGTTCGCGCCCATGCCCAGCGCCATCTTCGCGGCATTCGTGCCCACCGTGCCGCCGCCCAGCACCACCACGTTGGCCGGACGCACGCCGGGCACACCGCCCATCATCACGCCGCGCCCGCCGTGTACTTTGGTCAGGTATTGCGCGACGACTTGCGTCGCCATTCGTCCGGCCACTTCGCTCATCGGCTCTAGCAGGGGCAATTTACCGGTGCGATCCGTCACCGTCTCGTAAGCGACGCCGGTCACGCCGCGCTCGATCATGGCGTGCGTCAGGCGCTCTTCGGCGGCCAGATGCAGATAGGTGAACAGGATCAAATCAGGGCGCATGTAGTCGTATTCTTGCGGCTGTGGCTCCTTGACTTTAATCACCATGCCCGCCGCGCCCCACACATCGGCGGCGGAATCCATCAGGCGGGCACCGGCGGCGGCGTATTCTTCATCGCTGAAGCCGCTACCCGTGCCCGCGCCCGCCTCAACCAGTACATCATGGCCGTGCAAAGCCAACTCGCGCACGCCCGCAGGCGGCAACGCAATCCGGTATTCGTCTTTCTTCACTTCTCGCGGGATACCAATAATCATAATTCTAATTATCCTCATCTACGATGTGCCGGTCAGATTGCATCCGTACAGCGCACGAAGCGGACACCATATCGGCGTTGTACGGGCTATTTTCGCTATTGTACACGATGTACTAAAAATTGCGTATATTTTACGACAATGTGTTTGAAGCCGCCGCTAAAAGCCATGTCGTAGCGCCCTGATTTGGTGTACGATGTCTGGTCATTATCGGCCTGACCAAGATCGCCGGTGACATTCGCATTCTTTCGTACAAGGAGAAGGCTTGAAAAACACGACGACACGACGAAAGCTCATCATCAGCGCGGTATTGCTGATCTTGCTCGGCGGCGGGCTGGCACTGGATTTAACCTATCGCGGCGCGTTCTGGCGCATGGCGTGGTCGGTGACCGGACGCGAAGATGCCGTCGGCCAACTGCGCGGCGTGGTGCAATACGCCGGTAACTGGTTACGGCCACAGCCTCGCGTTGACCGCATGACGGCGGTTGACCATGCCAACGTGCCGCCCTACGGCATCAATACGTTTCTGGAACAGGAGGTCGATCCGCAGAAAGTCGAGGCCGCGCTACAGATGATCGGCGAGGCTGGCTTTCACTGGATACGCCAGCAATTCATCTGGGCGGACATCGAGATTAGCGGCAAAGGCGACTTCATCGACGCCCGCCACGACCTGACCGGCGACGGGCAGATCGACGCGATCTCCGCATGGGAGAAATATGACCGCATCGTGGACGGCGCACAGGCTAACGGCCTGCGGATTCAAGCGCGACTGGATGCGCCGCCCGCGTGGTCACGCGCATTGCCGGAAGAAGAAGCCGGCGCGTTCGCCCCGCCGGATGATTTTCAGGATTATGTCGATTACGCGGTGGCGGTCGCGGAGCGCTATCTGGGGCGCATCTGGCATTATCAAATCTGGAACGAGCCGAACATCTTCCCCGAATGGGGCAACGCGCCGGTTGATCCCGAAGCGTACACGCGGATGCTGTGCATGACGCACGACGCGCTGAAGGCCGTCCACCCCGATATTGTGGTGATCGCGGGGGCACTCGCGCCGACGCAATCATTGACCAGCCGCGACCTGAACGACTATATCTTCCTACAGCGCATGTATCAGGCGGGCGCGGGCGATTGTTTCGACGTGCTGAGTATGCAGGGCTACGGCCTCCGCAGTGGCCCAACAGACCGCCGGATGCGGCCAACGCTGGTCAACATCTCGCGCAATCTCTACATCCGCGACCTGATGATCGCCAACGGTGACGCGCACAAGCCGATCTGGATCAGTGAAGCGGCGTGGAACTTCGTGCCGTCCGCCGACGAAGCGCCCGACATCGCCGAGCCGCGTGACCTGTACGGGCAGGTCAGCATGGAACAGGCCGCCGATTACATCGTGCGCCTGTACGAGCGCGTCGAGCAAGAATGGCCGTGGATGGGCGTGGTCAATTACTGGTTTTTCACGCGGCGCAGTGACGACGAGCGCGACCAGCCGTTTTATTACTTCCGCATGGTTGAGCCGTACTTCGACGCGCAAGCCGACCCGCCCTTCCCGCCTTTGCCGGTTTATCACGCCCTGCGCGACCACATGCAGAACACTGCGCCCACCCTGCACGCGGGCGTCCACCTGATGGCGTCCGCACATGACGCGCATTGGGCGGTGACGTTCCCGCCGGAAGCCAGCCGTGAGCGCTTACCGGCGGCGACATCCGGCCATGCGATGCGGACGACCGGCGCGACCATGCGCGTACACGGCACGGACGTTCTGTTGCGCTGGCAAGGCGTGGAGACGATCCGCGTCAACGGCGAGACGGTGGACGGGCTGGCCGTCGGCGGCTGGTATAGCGCCCGCCTGCATCTATCAGCCACCGCACAGCCGCACGCCATCGACATCACCGCCGAAGCGCCGATCTTGCTCGAATCGGTGACGGTTCTCGCCGATGGTTGGCGACACGCTTTCGCGTGGATTGCGGGCGGGCTGGTCGCGTTGATCGCGCTGGGCGTCGCGCTGTATGATGCGCTGGCGTTGCGGCGGCGAAGGAGGGCATAAAATGACGCGGATAGCGGCCTCAGATACCGGACGGGCGGCGCTGTGGGTGCTGATCGTCGCGGTTCTGTTATTGGCGGCGGCGACTCGCTGGCACATGATCGGCGAGCAATCACTATGGAACGACGAAGGCACGAGCTATGTGCAGGCTACGCGGTCGCTGGGGGCGATTGCCGATAACGCCGCCCGCGACATTCACCCGCCCGGCTACTACTGGATGCTGGCCGGATGGGTGCGGCTGGTCGGCACATCGGAACTCGGCTTGCGTTCGCTCTCCGCGCTGGCTGGCGTGCTATCCGTCGCGCTGACCTTCGCGCTAGGGCGGCGCTTATTCGGCGCGGCGGTGGGCGGATTGGCGGCGGGCTTCGTCGCGCTGAACACGTTCAGCATCACCTACGGGCAGGAAGCCCGCATGTATGCGCTTCTGGCTATGTGGGGGGCGGCCTCTATGTGGCTGTTCGCCGTCTTCGCGCTCAGCGCCAACCAGCAAACGCGACGACGGGCGGCGCCCGCGCTGGCGCTGGTCAACGCGGCGGGATTGTACACCCATTACGCTTTCCCATTCGTCATGCTGGCGCAGGGAATCGCGTTCCTCGTCTACGCCGCGCTGAAGATCACCGCGCCCACAATCCGGCGCGACATGGCCGACTGGAAGCGACAGACCGCGCTGTATGTCGCGCTCAACGCGCTGACGCTGGCACTTTTCGCGCCGTGGCTGTCTACCGCGCTAGCGCAGATCACCACATGGCCGACTACCGGCGACGCCATCCCCGCCAGCGAAGCGCTCGCCGTGATTCTCGGCTATATGGCGTTCGGCATCACGTCCGGGCCGGGCGTCACGATTGCGGTAGCGTTCTTCCTGCTGTTCGCGCTGGTTCAAGCCCGCGATGAAACCGACGCTGAAGCCCGCCCGCGTGCCGGTTGGCGCGTGCTGGTGCCGGTGCTGTGGGTGGCCGTCTCCGTCGGCCTATTCATGGCGCTGGATTTATTCCGCGAGGCCAACCTCAAGTTCCTGTTGCCCGCGCAGATCGGCTTCGCGCTGTGGATGGCGCGGGGCGTGGCGGTGCTGTGGCACATCCGCACGCGGGACGATCACGCGCTGATCCGCCACACGCCGAAGATCGCCGCACTACTCGGCACCGCCTACCTATTCGTGACACTGGGCGCGGGATTGTCGCCACTGTATCACGATCCGGCCTATCAGCGCGACGACTACCGCGCCATCGTCGCCGACATCGAATCCAACCTGCACCGCGACGACGCCATCATCCTCAACGGGGCGGGACAGGCCGAAGTATTCGGCTACTATTACACCGGCGCGGCAGAGGTCTATCCACTGCCGGAAGGCTTCAGCATCGGTGATGAGGACACGGCGGCGCAAACACGGGCGATCATCGCCCGCCATCGCATGATCTACGCGGTACTGTGGGGCACGGACGAGCGCGACCCGCGCCGCGTGGTGGAGACGACGCTGGGCACACTGGCCTATCCGGTAGACTCGCGCTGGTTCGGCGATGTGCGACTGGCGCGTTATGCGGCGGGGGACGACATGCCGCCCGCGACCGCGCTTGATCTGCGCTTCGGCGATTCGATCACGTTAATCGACTACACGCTTTCTCCGGTCACGGTGAGGGCGGGCGACGCGGTGCGCCTGCGCTTGACGTGGCAGGCCGAGACCGCGCTCGACGGGCGCTACAAAGTGTTCGTGCAATTGCTGAACCCCGACGGCGTGCTGGTCGCGCAACGCGATAGCGAGCCGGTGGGCGATCTGCGCCCGACGTTCACATGGGCGGCGGGCGAGCGCATCAGCGATAGGCACGCGCTGATTATCCCTAACGATTTACCGCCGACTCATTATTCGCTCATTATCGGTCTATACAATGCGGATAATCCGTCTATGCGCCTCATTCTGGCTGATGGACGCGATTACTTCTTACTGGAAACCATCACCATCGCAGAATCATAACCACAAGGGAGCATGAATCATGCGTGTTATCGTCACAGGCGGCACGGGCTTAATCGGGCATCATCTGGCGATGAGTCTCGGCGCGGACGGCCACGAGGTCGCCATTTTAAGCCGCAATCCGCGTCAGGCCGGGCCAATGCCGGAGAGCATCAGCTTTCACGAATGGGACGCCAAGACCGCCGACGGCTGGGGACATCTGGCCGAAGGCGCGGACGCCATCGTGAATTTAGCCGGTGCCAACATCGCCGGTGAGGGCTTTCTGCCGTCGCGCTGGACGGACGAGCGTAAAAAGGTGATCTTGCAAAGCCGTCTGGACGCCGGACGCGCCGTGATCGCCGCCATACAGGAAGCGAGCGACAAGCCGAAAGCGCTGATTCAAGCGTCAGCAGTCGGCTACTATGGCACGCACAGCATGGAGCGCGACATCACCGAAGAATCATCCGTCGGCCATGATTTTCTAGCCGATACCTGCCAGCGCTGGGAAGCGTCCACCGCCGAAGCGGAGTCAATGGGCGTGCGGCGCGTCGTCGTCCGTACCGGCATCGTGCTGGACAAAGACGGCGGCACGTTGCCGCGCCTGTCGCTACCGTTCAAGCTGTTCGCCGGTGGCGCAATCGGTAGCGGCAAACAGCCGATGCCGTGGATCCACATCGTCGATCAGGTCAACGCGATCCGCTTCTTGATCGAGAACGAAGCCAGCAAAGGCGCATACAATCTGACCGCGCCGAATCCGGTGACCAATCGCCAGCTATCCACCGCGCTCGGTAAGGCGCTAGGACGTCCGTCCTTCATGCCGACTCCGGCTTTCGCGTTCAGGCTGGCCTTCGGCGAGCTATCCGTGCTATTGACCGAAGGGCAGAAGGCGCTCCCGACGCGCTTGCAGGCGGACGGCTTCACGTTCACCTATCCTGAAATCGAGATGGCGCTGGCCGCGATTTACCAGCCCGAACAAACGTTAGCGACGGCATAAGCATATGAGCGCGGACGATCATCAGGCGCGGGCGGGTTCCGCGCCGGTAGGCGTGGCGATCATCACCGTCAGCGATACGCGCACGCCGGAGACAGACCAGAACAAGCGCTACATCTCAGCGCGGCTGACCGAACTCGGCCACATCCCCGCCGCCTACCGCATCATCAAAGATGAGCCGGATCAGGTGGCGGAGGCGCTAGGCGCGATGTGTGCGCTGGATGCGGTGCAGATCGTGTTATTCAATGGCGGGACCGGCATCGCCCCGCGTGATACCACGTATGATGTCATCATCCAGCATCTGGAAAAGACGTTGCCCGGCTTCGGGGAGCTTTTCCGCATGTTCAGCTACGATGAAGTCGGCGCGGCGGCGATGCTATCGCGGGCGGTGGCCGGTGTGTATCGCGGCAAGCTGGTTTTCTCCATGCCGGGCAGTCCCAACGCGGTACAGACCGCGATGGAGAAGTTGATCCTGCCGCAGTTAAATCATCTGGCGTGGGAAGTCGTCCGCCGTTAGACGGCGGGTTCGTCCGCCGCTAGACGGCGGGCGGGCCTGATTGCACGTCTTGATCGGCGCGGATGAACGCGGCAGGGATCAACGCGATCAAACACAACACCATGCCGATCAAGCCGAATTCCCCCAGCACCCCCACCGTGATTTCCGGCGCGACTTGAATCAGGTTATCCACGCCGACGCCGCGCTCACCGGCGATCATCGCCACGCGATTCAGCGCGTAGGGCGTCAACGACGACACGCTGACCGTCATGCCCACCAGCCGCAAGATCAACACCAGCGCCCCCGCCATGCCGCGCTGGTGATCGTCCGCCGCGTTGATGATCGACGCGCTAATCGGCGAGAACGTCAGCCCTAGCCCGATGCCGACAATCATCATCTCCACCATGATAAGCGGATAGCTGATGTCGATGTGCCACGTCAACCAGATGGCGGCGAAGCCCACCGCCGCAATGCTGAGGCCGGTGAAAATGGCGTTGCGGTAGCCGATGCGGTTACTCAGCAGGCCGCCGGGGATGGTCGCTATCGCCATCGGTACGGTCAACGCGGAGAGCAACAGCCCGACCTCCAGCGCCGCGCCGCGCAAGTCCGCCGATGTCTCGATGCGGACGTTGACGAAGATCGGCACGCTAACCAGCCCGATGAACAGACAATAGCCGATGAAGAAATTGGTCACCGAACCCAGCCCGATATTCGGGCGCTTGACGAATAGCCGGATGTCGATTAGCGGGTCTACCTTGCGGACGGAGCGCTTCGCCCGCCGGAACAAATTCAGGGCGACCTCACGCACGCTGTATAGCTCCACCACGATGAAAGCGGCGAACATCACCGCGCTCAACAGCAATAGCTCGCCGGCATAGGGCGGAATGTTGGACATCTGATCGAATGAAGTCATGCCGCCGATGTCGATACTGCCGCCCAGCCCGATAGTGAGCGCCCCCAGCGCCACGCTGATGAACAGCAGGCCGAGCCAGTCGAAACTGCCACCGGCGCGGAACGTCGGCGCACGGCGCAACGCCCACAGCGTCACCACCAGCGCGAACAGCGTCAACGGCACGTTCATCCAGAATAGCCCCTGCCACGGCATGATCTGGATGAACAGGCCGCCGTACAGATGCCCCAGCACCCAGCCTAGCGTATCAATCGCGCCGACCAGCCCGAGCGGTTGCGCCCGTTGGCCGGGCGGGAACAAATCACCGACCAGCGCCAGACTGACCGGCACCAGCGCCCCCGCGCCGAGCGCTTGCACCGTCCGCCCGAAGATGATAGCGTGCAGTGTGACCTCACCGCGTAGCAGGCGGATTCCGTTGCGGCGGTAATATTCGTCCAGCAGATCAGTCGGCCATTGATGCGCCACCGCCACCAGAATAGAGCCGACGATGAACGTCGTCAGGCAGATGGCGTACACCCAGCGCCGCCCCAGCAGGTCACTGACGCGCCCCATGAATACCAGACTGATCGTATAGGCCAGCAAATACGCCGTGACCACCCACGCGCTACTATCCAGACTGACCAGATCAATATTCAACTCATTGATGAGTTCCGGCAAGAACGCGGAGACGACGGTTAAATCCAGCGAGCCGACGAACACCGGAATACTGATGACGGCCAGAATCAGCCATGCGCGACGATTTTCGACCATGTGGCTTAGTTTGCCCCTGTCGGGCGTTCGATCTCGTCCGGCGCGTTGATGTCGAATACATCCACGATCCAGCGCGTGATGTCGCCGTCGGTCACCTCATCGACGGTCTGCGGGATGGTGTCGATAATCAGCCGCACCGGATAATTCGTCTCGCGGTGGACGAACACCTCAACCGGCACTTCGCCCTCAATCTCGATCAAGCCGACCAGCAGATCGGTCAGGCCGGACCCGTCCGCGTTGCCGCCGAAGTGATACGTCCCGATGCCGTTGATCGTCTCATGTCCCATATAGCGCAGATCACGCAATGCGCCGACTGCCGCCTCAAAGCCGCCGCCCTCCTGAATGATGCGCGACGGGTCGAAGCCGTCCGCGAAATCCTGATTCACCCAGCCGACAAGCGGCGCACGGAACCATTGGTCTTCGCCGTCCGCGTAGATGGTAATTTCCAGACTGCCACCGGAGCGCACGTTCACCCGCGCCTGTACCTCTGACGGGTTAATGAACTGGCCGATAGCGCGGATGAAGCGCACATTCACCAGCCCGACGCCCAGATCAATCGCAAAATCAAACGGTGCCCCGTCGGTCAACACCTCAAGGCTGAATGTATCCGTCTCCTGCATCAATTCCGCCGCGTGCGATAGGATCGCCGCCGGGTCTATCGTCTCTTCGGCGTCATTGCCGTTATCGTTCCCACAGGCGGCCAATATCACAGCCAGCAAAGATGCTATCATCATGATCGCGGTTAAACGCTTCACAATTGAACCTTCCTTTTTTTGTCCGCCATCGTCGGCGGCACACCACCCCATACAGCCTATACGATAATCCCCCTTTGATCGTCTCGCAAGCGTCCACTATTTTCATCTTACGCACAGGGCGCTAGAATAGCGGTCTGTCTTGAAGGGGGAGCTTTGATGATTTTACCGTTTCAGTTCAACACGATACCGTACCCGCTATGGCGCAAAAGTTGGCCGCGTCCGGCGCGTCCAGCGCTCGATATGCTGTGGGGGCGCTTCTATCCGCACCACGCCGAGACGCACCCGCCGCGAGATGCCGCGCAAATGGCCGACATCATGGTACGATTTCGCATCATACCGGAAATGTCTTTGCAAGAGATTAACGATGCGCTAGTGACTATTGATCCCCGCATGGATGATCTGCGCGATACAACATTGCCCGCCGCCACGCCACCCACCGCGCCCGCCCGCATCCCCGCACAGTGGGAGCGTATGGAGCGCGTCATCCTGACATGGCCGATCTTCTACCCGCGCCTGTGGCCGCTACACGCGGAGATGGTACGCGCTATCGCGCCTGTCGCCGACGTGACCATCACCGTACCCGCGCCCGCATGGGCGAACGCCATCAGCCTGTATCTACGCACACGCGGCCACATGGCCGACGATAGCGCCGTCACGTTCGCGGTGATGCCGACTGACGACATCTGGGTGCGCGACTACGGCCCGATCATCGCTTACGATACGGCGGGCGAGCGCGTCGCGTTCAACGCCATCTACGACCATCTGCCGCACTATCCGCAAGCCCGCGACAACGCCATGCCGCATTACTGGGCGGCCTACCAGAATTTACCGCTACACAACATCGACCTGCACACCGAAGGCGGCAACCTGTGGACGGACGGCGCGGGCACTCTGCTGATGACCGAGCGCATCTTTGAAGCCAACCCCGACCATGACCGCCACAGTCTGGAGGCGTATCTGCACCAGCTTTTCGACTTCGAGAAGGTGATCTATACGCCGCGCATGGCGTTTGAATCCACCGGCCACATTGATCTGCTGGTCAAGCTGGCGAACGCGAACACCGCCCTGCTCTCCGCGCCGGATACCGCCTTCACCGACGCGCTACAGACCACCGCCGACATCTTCCGCAAGGCGACCAACGCGGCAGGCGAGCGCTATCACGTGGTCACGTTGCCGACGCCGCCCATCTACTGGAACTGGTTTTCATACGGCATCCGCCGCAGTTACACCAACGCGCTGACCATCAACGGGCGAGTGCTGGTGCCGGTTTATGAGGTGGCGACGGACGACGAAGCCCTGCGCCGTTACGCGGAGGCCATGCCCGATCATCAGATCGTGCCGATCAACTGCCGCGTCGGGATTAACGGCGGCGGCGCGGTGCATTGCCTGACGCGGGAAGTGCCGCAGGCGCTCATTGAAAACTCAGGCGATTCGTCGTAACTACCGGCGGGCGGATGGGTTTTAGACTGTACGATGAACATATTTAACCGCAAATCACAAAAACCGAATTACAAGACGATGGACGAGCCGGAATTGGTGCAACATGCCAAGACTGACCGCGACGCCTTCGGCGAATTGTATGAGCGCTACGTCAAGAAGATATATAACTATGTCTACTACCGGACGAGCAACCAGCACGACGCCGAAGATTTGACGGCGCGGGTGTTCTATCGGGCGATGTCGCACATCGGCAACTACGAAGACAAGGGCGTGCCCTTTCAGGCGTGGCTATACCGCATCGCGCATAATCTTGTCGCCAACTTTCACCGCGACAAGAGCCGCCGTAAGATCATCGCGCTGGATGATTTCGTGGCGGCGGCGCTTTACGGCGATTCGCCGGATAAGCACGCGGAGGATAACGAGGAGCGCAAGCAATTGATGGACGCCATCAGGCGCTTGCCAGAAGAACGCCAGCAATTATTGATCCTGAAGTTTGTCGAGCATCTATCTAACGCGGAGATCGGCCACATCATGGAACGCACCGAAGGCGCGATCAAGTCGCTGTATCACCGCACGCTCATCGCCCTACGTGATGATCTGCGGATGCAAGCCATTAGCCACACGTTGACGGATACCCAAAACCAGCGGAAAGAGGAATGAACAGCATGTCGGAAGTCGAGATGGAAAATTTACTGGACGCGCTAACCGACGCCCTGCTTAGCGGGCAAGATGACCACGCTGTCCGGCTTTCCCGCGTGAACGAAGAAATGGGCATATTAACGCGGTTGATGGTGCGCCTACGCGACACCCTGCAACCCCGCGAACCTTCCGAGCGCTTCATGCGGCAACTCAAGCACGACCTGACCGGCGAGCCGCAAGGATTGCGGGCGCGGTTGGGGGCGGTGCCGGTGCATGTGCATGTAGCGACGGGCGTCGCGGCGAGCATCGCCGGCCTGATGTGGTTCAGTCGGCGGCAGTCGCGCCCCAACAACGGCGAATCCGCCGACCTGCCCGCGCTACAACAGGAAAGTTAGGCCACAGATGATTTTTTGCTACCTTTTTTCAAAAAAGGTAGCGCCAAAAAACTTCAAAATAGCGTTTATTGGCTCATTGAACGGTGAAGAAACCGATCCTATGTGAGGGCTTGATTCCATCGCCGTTAATCATCAAAATCACGGTGAACGAATTCATCCTGCTGGAAATCCTGCTCGGTATAACGCCCCAGATCAAAGTCGTCGCCTTCGCCCTCACCGTCACCAGCACGCGGACGACGGCGCGGCTGTGATGCCTGCCGCACATAATCGCTAGCCGCGTTCTCGTGGCGCTGGAACGTCAACGCGCCGTCCGCCTCATCAATCACGATCAAATCCGCCGCCGCGAACTCACCGGCCAGCAAGCGCACGCTCAACGGATTTTCCACGTAGCGCTGAATGGTGCGGCGCAGTGGCCGCGCCCCATACGCCGGATCAAAGCCCTGTGTCGCCAGCCAATGCCGCGCCGGTTCGGTCAGGTGAATCTCCATGCCGGTTTCCAGCAAACGCTCCGCGACGTTACGCATCTGAATATCGACCATCTGCGCCACGTCTTCCTGTGATAGCGGCGAGAAGATCAAGATTTCGTCCACACGGTTGAGGAATTCCGGGCGGAACGTGTCACGCAGGGCGCGTTCGATCTTCTGATGATCGACGATGGCCTCTTGCTCATCAGGCCGCACGAAGCCCAGCGCACCACCACGCCGCGCAAACTCCGTGCCGAGATTGCTGGTCATGATGATGACGGTATTGCGGAAATCTACCGTGCGCCCCTGCCCATCGGTCAGGCGGCCATCTTCCAGAATTTGCAACAGCGCGTTCCATACGTCGGGGTGCGCCTTCTCGATCTCATCAAATAGGATGACGCGATACGGACGCCGCCGCACCTGCTCGGTCAGTTGGCCGCCCTGCTCATAGCCGACATAGCCGGGCGGCGCACCGAATAGGCGGCTGGTGGTGTGCTGTTCGCGGTATTCGCTCATGTCAATGCGGATCAGCGCGTCCTCATCATCGAACAGGAATTCGGCCAGCGTCTTGGCGAGTTCGGTCTTGCCGACGCCGCTACTACCCAGAAAGATGAATGAACCAATCGGGCGCTTGGGGTCTTTCAAGCCGCTACGGGCGCGGCGGATGGCGTCCGAGAGCGCGGCGATGGCTTTGTCCTGCCCGATGACGCGCTCGTGCAGGGCGTCTTCCATGCGTAGCAGTTTCTCGCTCTCGCTCTCCAACATCTGGCTGACGGGGATGCCCGTCCACTGCGCGACGACCTGCGCGATGTCTTCGGAATCGACCACTTCATCCAGCGTGTTCTCTTTCTGCCAGACGTAGCGCTCGCGTTGATATTCTTCTTCCAGTTGCAGGCGCTCGACTTTGATCTGCGCGGCGCGTTCATAGTCGCGTGCCATGCCCGCCGTCTCTTCTTCGGTCATCATGCGGTCAATCGCCTCTTTCATCTCGCGCAGGCGCGGCGGAGCGCTATACAGCGCGACGCGCAACTTGGCGGAGGCTTCGTCTAGCAGGTCAATCGCTTTGTCCGGTAGCTTGCGTCCGGTCACGTAGCGATCAGACAGGCGCACGGCGGCCTCTATCGCGTCTTCGGAGATGGTGATGCTGTGATGGGCTTCATAGCGATCACGCAGGCCGTACAGCATCTCAATCGTATCTTCGACGTTGGGTTCTTCGACGTAGACCGGCGCGAAACGACGATCTAACGCGCTGTCTTTCTCGATATACTGGCGGTATTCGTCCAGCGTGGTCGCGCCGATGGTCTGCAATTCGCCGCGTGCCAGCGCCGGTTTCATCATGTTACCGGCGTCAATCGCGCCGCCGCCGCCGCCCGCGCCGACTACCTGATGCAGTTCGTCGATGAACAGGATGATTTCGCCCTCAGCGCGTTGTACCTCTTCGATGGCGGCCTTCAGGCGCTCCTCGAATTCGCCGCGAAAGCGACTACCGGCCAACATCGCGGGCAAATCCAGCGAGACGACGCGCTTCCCGTGCAGGACTTCCGGCACGTCACCGGAGACGATCTTCTGCGCCAGCCCCTCGACGATGGCGGTCTTGCCGACGCCAGCCTCACCGATCAATACCGGATTATTCTTGGTTCTGCGGCTCAAAATCTGGATGACGCGCAAAATCTCCGCGTCACGCCCGATGACCGGATCGAGTTTGCCTTCAATCGCCATGATGTTCAGATCGCGGCTGTATTTCTCCAGCGTGCGATAACGGCTTTCGGCCTGCGGATCGGTGACGCGCTGGCCGCCGCGAATCTCTTTGACGGCATCCATCACGCGCTCGCGGGTCAGGCCATTGTCGCCCAATATCTTGGCGATGGGCGTGTTGCGCTCGCTGACTACCGCCAGAAAGATGTGTTCGGTGCTGATGTACTCATCGCGCAGACGGTTGGCTTCTTCATTCGCCAGATCAATCACGCGCTTGACTCGTGGCGTGATGAACACCTGACCGGTGCCGCCGCCATAGATGGCCGCCTTCGGGCTGGCTTGCAGGATGTCGTCCACGCGGGAGCGCAAAACGCTGACATCAACATTCAACGACTCCAGCACCTGCGGAATCACCCCGTCGGATTGCTCCAACAAGGCCAGCAGAATATGCTCGACATCGACTTGATTATGCCCGTAGCGTTGCAGAATCTCATAAGCGCGGGCGGCGGCATCCTGTGCGCGTTCGGTGAATCGCTCAAATCTAATCATGACACTAAATCCCCAGCTAGATTAATTTCGACGTGATCGGGCGCGGAATGCCGCCACATCACGCATGATTGACGGTTACATGGTCTATTGTAGCGACTGCGGCTGTTTGTAGCCACTAACGCAGGGCGCGATGATGCGGTTCAATTTTCTAACACGGACGATAAATTGTGATAGATCGCAGGGGCGCAATACATCCCGCCCGCTAATATCCGTGTCGTTTTCTCAAACTGCATGGTCGTACCTGAACGCTACATCACCCAGTTTAGGCGGCGGATGTTAGAATTATATTGTCATGATCTTAGAGATGCGTAGAGCATCATCCCAACGGCGCGAAAGCGTAGATCATGTTATAGCGCCGGTCATAGATCACCAGTGAGCGGTAATCGTTGATGTTGATGTCGCGCAATTCGTAATTCATATTGCCAATATTGCTACGCAAAGGCGCGATTTCGATATAGTCGCGCCCGAATTGGTCAGCGCTCAATGGCTTTTGCGTGTTGGATAAGATCAGCACCAGATCGGGGCCGTTGGTGATGATGAATTCCTCAATGCGGAATAGATAGCGGTCGTCGGGATAAGCGTACACGAACAGGTCGCCATCGGCGGCGAACAGCGCATTATACGGCGGCAATTCGGCGTCAGGATCGGCGCGGCGCTCCTCCTCCGTCAGCGTGAGGGGCTGGAAGCGCCCGCTTCGTACTTCTTGCGCGTTGCTGATGTCGGGCATTTCCTCGTTCAGTGGGTCCGGCGGACGCAGACGCGCCTCGACCATCAATTGCGCCATCGACGGATTCTCGCGTGCCATCAGGCGATAGATGGTCTGGATAGCGCGGGGCAGATCATCGAAATCAGCCTGTAATGCGGCGCTGAGGCCGGGCAATTCGTCGCTGATCGTCTCGAATTCCGGCGGCACACGCCACAGGGGAAAAGTGAATGTCGCCGCCACCAACAGCGCGACCACCACCACGATTAAAAAACGTAATTGATTCGGCATCCTGCACCCCTGTCCCGTGCTAAACAGACGCCCATTATAGCAAAGCGATCATCCCGTCTCAAATCGCGTGTCGCTGTTGTCGGCTAGCCATTGTTTGATGCGCCGGACGGTGCGCTCGAAGTCGTCATCTAGCAGGTAATCTACGCCGATATGCGGGTAAACGTCGGTCAGGATGTCGTACAGTGACCGCATGGACAGGCTCGACGTGACGAAGATCGCCATGCCGGTATTGGCCGGACGCGAATCAATGTAGTATTTCGCTTTGGCAATCAACATAGCGGGCGGTTGGCGCACGGCACGCATATCATTGAGGATGCCGACATAATGCGGTTTGCCGCGCATCATCGTCCGCCCACTTTGCACGGCGGACTCGTATTCATCCCATAGCCATAAATCAGAAAAACGATAGTGCAGTATGTCTTCTTCTCCGTCGTACCAGTTGACTTCGACAGACATAATCGCCACCTCCTCTTGTCGTTAGCGGCGTGAATGAGAACAGGGCGCGATGCTGGCAGGCAGTCGCGTGTTGGCCGTGTCCATTAAAATCATCTTACAACAGGACGGGCGAACGGTGCAATCTCACCTGATAGCGTGTATGCTTGTCGGATTGTGTGGGCGGGCGAAAGTAGACAGACAATATGGCGTTACAGATGCAAACACGCGCTCGATCAAAAGTAGATGTGGTCGGCCTGACGCCGGAGCAAGTCGCGGTGCGCGTCCGGCGCGGTGATGTCAACGATTTTGAGGCGCGTAGCGGGCGCTCTTATCTGGTCATCATCCAGCAGAATATGTTCAACATCTTCAACCTACTGCTGTTCACCCTGCTGTTGATCGTGCTATTCTCCGGCGATTTCTGGACGGTGCTATTCGCCGGATTCAGCGTCGTGACCAATTCGCTGATCGGCACGGTGCAGGAGATTCAGGCCAAGCGCAAGCTGGACGAACTCGCCAATCTCGCGCCGAAACAGGTGCAGGTGCTACGCGGCGACGATCTGCTGACGCTGGATTATCGCGCGGTGGTGGTCGATGATGTGGTGTACTTACAGCCCGGCGATAAGCTGGTGGTCGATGGCGAGATCGTCTACAGCGACGGGCTAGAGATCGACGAGAGCCACCTGACCGGCGAGTCCGAGCCGGTGCATAAACCCGCCTCTGCTTCGGTGGCGTCCGGTTCGTTTTGCGTGGCCGGTGTCGGCTACATGCGGGCGACTCGCGTCGGTTCCGCCAGCACCGCCAACCGCCTGACCAGCATCGCCAAAGTGTACAAGAACACGCTGACGCCGACGCAGAAGAAAATCGCCGCCGTCGTCAAGCTGGCGCTGGTCGTGCTGTTCGTGTTCGGCCCGATGTCGGTGGTCGCTGGCATCATGACCGACATCGGCTTCATCGAGACGGTGAAAAACGCGGTGGTGTTCACGACGAGCCTCGTCCCACAAGGCTTGATCCTGACCAGCATCTTAGCGCTGAGCATCGGCGCGATCAAAATTAGCCGCCACCAGACATTGATTCAGCGTGTCAACGCGGTGGAGTCGATGGCGAATGTCAGCGTGCTATGCTTCGACAAGACCGGCACCATCACGCAGAACCGGCTACAGGTCAGCCACATCATGCCATTGAGCGCGGAGCATGACCGCGACGCCATCGACGCCGATCTGCGGCTGTACGTGGCGAATCTGGCGCACCTCAACAGCACCGCCTCTGCGCTGAGTACATACGCCGAGCCGGACGCCGAAGCCGATTATCCGGCCAAAAAGCGCGAAATCCCGTTCACATCGGCGCGAAAATGGGGGGCGCTGGTCTTTGCGGATGCGGTGCTGGTACTCGGTGCGCCGGAAGTGATATTGCCGGACGATCATCCGGCATGGGCGGCGGTGGATGAACAGGCGGCGGACGGGCGGCGTCTGCTGGTTTTCGGGCGTAGCCGCGCCGAACTGAGCGCCGACAACCCGCTAGACCGTGAGCAGATCGAGCCGGTGGCGCTGATCGCCATCAGCGATCAGGTACGCGACGACATCGGCGACACGCTGGCCTCGTTCATCGCGCTGGGCGTGCGCCCGAAGGTCATCAGTGGCGACAACCTGAAAACGGTGGTGGCCGTCGCCCGCAGAGCCGGAATGGACACATCCAGCGCTTACACCGGCGAGCAGATCGACGCCATGAGCGACGAAGAGCTAGCCGTCGCCGTCAAGCAAGCGGACGTGTTCGCCCGCGTCACGCCGGACGCCAAAGGGCGCATCATCAGCGCATTACGGGCGGGCGGCGAATACGTGGCGATGGTGGGCGATGGCGTCAACGACGTGCCCGCGCTCAAAGCGGCTGATCTGGCGGTGGTGATGAACGACGGGGCGCAGATCGCGAAAGACGTGGCCGACATCGTGCTACTGAACAACGCGATGAGCACGCTCCCCCGCGCTTTCGCCGAAGGCACGCAGATCACACAGACGCTTTATGGCACGATGAAGGTCTTTGTCACCAAGAACGTGTATAACACCGTGCTGTTCATCTTCGTGCTGTTCATGGGATTGTCGTTTCCGGTCACGCCGCGTCAAATTAGCTGGGCGTCGTTCGGCACGGTGAACATCCCCAGCGGGTTGATGGCGCTGGGGCTGTTGCGCCCGCGCCGCATCGAGAGCTTCCGGCGCGATGTGCTGGACTACATCATCACGGCGGGATTAACCGGCGCGGTGGGCATGGCGGCGGTCTATGTGATCGTCAGCTTCGGTAGCGATGAACTGATGGTCGCCCGTAGCGCCATCACGCTATTCTTCATCCTGTATAGCCTGACCATCTTCTGGTATGCCTGCGGCGTGGACATCACCCGCCCGCGCACCTACCGCAAATATCCGCTAGCGACGGCGATCACCGGCTTTCTGACCGGCGGCACGCTGGTCATGGCGACGATCTTCCCGCACATCTTCGAGTTCGATTGGCCGCCGCTGATCGTCATCGCGCTGGTGGTGGCGACATGGGCGCTGGTGTCGATGATCGTCAGCATCGGGATGCGTAATCGCGCCCTGTTGCACAACCTGTATGAATTGATGGAGGTCAAAAGCAAGGCCGACCGGAACAAAAACGGCTGAAACCGGCGGGGCAAATTACAGGCAGAAAGCGAATTCGTAGGGGTGTAGCGTGCTACGCCCTTTTTTGGGCGCAATGTATTGCGCCCCTACAGACGTTTATAATGTGAAACCACATCGGGCGGGGCACGTCGCGGCACTACACCCTTTTTTTGAACGAAAAATCACATCGCCCGCCGTTTCGCGTTATAATCACCGCGCACGATAACATCTATACATACAGGAGATCATCAGACATGCAGACAGATAAACCCATCGGCGGGACGGACTTCATCACCGCACCACCCCCGCACGGATTCGGCGTGCGCTTCTATGCCCAGCCGGGCGGATTCATCGCCGGACGCATCACACTAGAGATCGACAAGCAGGGGCCGCCCGGACACGCGCACGGCGGTTCGCTCATCGCTATGTTGGATGAAGCGATGGGGGCGTGCGCGTGGCATCAGGGGCATCGCGTGGTGGCGGTCAACCTGCAATTCGATTTCAAGCGCGGCGTGCCGCTTGGCGTGGCGGTGATGATACGCGGGCGCGTGGAGAGCAAATCGGGGCGCAAGGTATGGACGACGGGCGACATCCTCCTGCCGGATGATACAGTGGCGGTCAGCGCTCGCGGGCTGTTTCTGGAAGCGCCGGATTATGTCGGCAAGTCCGGCGACTATGACCCGTTTGTGGTCAGCGACACCGATTAGAGTTTTTTAACCTTAAACAGCCCGAGAACGGGGAAAAATCGTTATGTCGCATTCATGAAAACCTCAGTGAATCCAATTTTTCATGAAAACTGATTAAGACTTGTTTACCCGACGTTTGATAAGCGTTAAAATAAGATTGTGAATAAAAGTGTAGAAGGATTAAAAAGAAAGCAGAAACGTCATGGCAGTCGTGATGGTGGTTGAGGATAACGTCAAGCTGAACGCGATGTTCAGCAAGCAATTGAGTACAAAAGGGTACACGATTTATAGTGCCCATAGTGTGCGCGAGGCTATCGCCACCGTGCAAGCAGGCGGCGCACCGCAGGTCATCGTGTTGGATTTAGAATTAGGCGATGGTGATGGCCGTCAGTTCCTCGACTACCTGTACGAACGCGGTATCAAACCGCGTGTGCTGGTCGTCTCCGGCTATGCGTATGATGCTGATTTTGATGTCAGTGGCTATGAAGTCGATAGTGTGTTCGCCAAGCCGGTCAGCCCGCGTGAATTGTGTACGCTGGTGGGACAACTGATCTAGCGCGGTTTTATTCCGGCGGCATTTCTGCTATGATTGGGCGACAATATCGTTGAATATCGAATTATGGAGCGATAATGAATCAGCTTGATATTCGCCTGTTACAATCTATTCGTGGTTATCCGTCGGTGTCGATTTTAGTGCCAACGCACCGCACCTCGCCGGATAATCAGCAAGACCCGATCCGTGTTAAAAATCTGGTAGACGACGCCAAACAGCGCCTGCTGGCCGAATTCAGCGCCCGCGAAATGGCGCCGGTGGTGGAAAGGCTCAACTTAATCCTCGAAGAGATCGACTACTCTTTCACACTCGACGGGCTGGCGATCTTCGTCAATGCCGACTTTGCGCGGAAGTTTTACATCCCGTTCAGCGTTAAGCCGCGTGTGGTGATCGACGAGACGTTCGCCACCCGTGATCTGGTCTATGCGCTGAACCGCACCAAGCGTTATTGGGTGGTCGCGCTCAGCGAGCAGACGACGCGCCTATACGAAGGCACACGCGATACGCTGGTCGAAGTGACCGAGAACGGCTTCCCGATGACGATGGGACGCTCCGGCGGTGAGCGCGGCGCACAGGCCGGACGCCTGAACGAAGGCGCTTATCGTGACGAATTGCACCGCCAATTCTTCCGTGATGTGGTCGATGGCGTGGTGCAAGTCCGCAAGCAGGACGAGCTTCCGGTGGCCGTCGTCGGCGTCCAGCGTTACCAGTCATTCTTCACGGAGTTGATGCCGGATAAAGACGCCATCGTCGCCCGCGTGGAGGGCAATCACGATAAATCCACGCCGCATCAAATCGGTCAACTGATCTGGCCGGAAGTCAAGAAGGGGCTGGAAGCCAAACGCCAGCAAGCGCTCGATGAACTGGGCGAAGCGGTGGGGGCGCGGCGTTTCGTGTCCACCATCAGCGACATCTGGCAATATGCCCACGACGGGCGCGGCGAGTTGCTGGTGGTTGAAGAAGGCTTCTACTTCCCGGCACGCACCGAAGAAAACGGACGCCGCATCGTCGCGGCGGAAGACGCCACCGCGCCAGACGTGATTGACGACGCTGTGGACGAAATCATCGAAGCGGTACTGCTGAAGGGTGGCCGCGTCGCCTTCGTCAACGACGGCGATCTGGACAATCATCAGCGTATCGCGCTGGTCACACGCTATTAGACGTTTACGCGGGGGCGCAATTCATTGCGCCCACATTGCGAAATCCCGCTACCAGTACCAAAAATCACCTGATTTCAACAAATTTCATCAAATGACTAGCAATCTACGATTTACTATGGTAGGATGTAGACGCAGTGTAGTTTTACCTGTGGGCAATGAAGCCCCGACTACATTGATGCAATGGTTTAAGCACCCGATAGTCCCGATTGGATGAAGTGCAGTTTGCTATATAACACCTTCAGTTCTAAGTGCGGTTTGTTCAAGCAAATGCGCCTTAACAACCCGTACGTGTCGCAGGCTTCCTGACGTAAGGGGATTTTGTGTGTGCAACGACTATAGCAGGACCCAGTTACTCAGGAGTCAGAAAAAATGTCAAATCGTGTTCAAGGTACCGTGAAGTGGTTCAACGCTGAAAAAGGCTACGGCTTTATCTCCCAGGAGAGCGGTGAAGACCTCTTCGTCCACTATTCCGAAATTCAAGGCTCGGGCTATCGTTCCCTCGAAGAGGGCGCTCAGGTCGAGTTCGAGATTACGCAGGGCAAGAAGGGCAATCAGGCCAGCTCGGTAACGCTTATCAAATAAGCGACCAGCGCTTGCATAGATAAACAACAAATAGCCGCCGTCCTAGACTAGGACGGCGGCTTTGATTCTCGTCACAATATCGCGTGCAGAATTTAGAACGCGACGAAAGAATCTTGCAGGCTTAGGCCGGTTCGTAGTTGGTGTTAAACTGCTCGATGACCTGCGCCACCCACGTTTTGATGCGGTTGGTGGTCATCTCTTCCTGACCTTCTTGATCGACACCCAGCCCCAGAAAATGATCTTCGATGGTGGCTTTGCTCTCCTCAAACTGATAAGTGTCGCTCTTCCACAGGCCGATCACGTAAGCGCCGGACTTCATCACCTCATCGGCCAGAATGCCGAGCGCATCAAGGAAGTTGTAGCCGTAGCCGTTTTGATCGCCCAGCCCGAACATCGCCACTTTCTTACCGGACATATCCATATTGGCGAAGTTCGGCAGGAAAATATCCCAGTCGTCCTGTAGTTCGCCGGTATTCCATGTCGGGATGCCCATGATGAGATAGTCGTATTCCATCAACTTTTCCGGCGTGGATGAGCCGATGTTGTGAACGTCCACTTCCCAGCCGTCGTGCGTGTCCATCTCCTGCTTGATCTGGTAAGAGACGGCTTCGGTATTGCCGGTACTGCTTCCAAAGAATAAACCCACTTTTGCCATAGAATAATCACTCCGTCGCTCATAGATGGTCGATACATCGCATATTTTATCATAAAATAGCCGACATCAGCCACATGCCGGATGACCATGTGCGGTGTATAATGTGAGAAGTTGGTGATTAGCGGTGTGAGGATGGCACGATGCGACGATTAGCAATCTTGATAGCGATATGGGCAGGTACGGTGATGGTCTGGGCGGCGCCGATGCGTCAGGCTGATCTGTTCGAGTTGTTCATCTTGCAGGCACGCAACGACTTAGAATTGACCGCGAACGAAGCGCTGGGCGAAGGCGTGCGCCCGGATACGTGGACGTTTAACTTCGACCTGACGACGAATACATTCGTCGCCGATCTGTGGTATGACAACGAAATACTGGCCGAAGAAGTATTCGGCGCGGGCGAACGGCCTGAACGCTGGTTCGGCGCGACCACCTTCGACCCGTTCCTGCTGTCGCGCAACATCCGCCATGATCTGGAGCTAACCGCCGATACGGTGTTCGCTTCGGCGGTGGATCGTCCGGTGGGCTGGAACGGCGCTCCGCCGATCAATCGCTGTTCGCGCACGGTGCAGAACATCATCCGCTATGTTGAGGCGCTGTACGAAGTGCGCCCGCTCACCGATCAGGGCGAGCCGGACTACTGCGATCAACTGCGCTTTGAACTCGAAGGCGAGTTAATCCGCGTGTCGTTATCGCCGATTGAGGGCTTCGACTTCGGCTCTTTGCAGGAGCGCTTCATCGCGGCGCGTGGCGATCTGGAACGCACCGCAAATGATGTGCTGGGCGTCAACGAGCGCCCCGCCGACTGGATCGGCTTCATCGAAGATAGCCCATCATTAGAGCAAGACCTCAACACCGACATCGAGATTCTCGCCAATGTCATCTTTCAAGGGCTAGGCCGCCCGTCCGGTTGGGCGCGTTACATCCCGGATTCGCTGGCGATTTCGTTCTTCAATCTGCGCTACAATCTAGAGACGATGACCGACGAAGCGCTGGGTGATGGCATCCGCCCGGGTAGCTGGCAAGGACAAGACTCCACCCTGCGCTGTGAGCCGTTGACACAAGCGCTGAGCGCGATATTGGGCGACCTGTTCGGCTTCTCGCCCAATCGTGATGTGGGCGAACGCACCACCGCGCAATTCTGCACCGCGTTCAATCAGCAGGTGAACAACTACGCCGACAACCCGCCGACGGAGGACTTCCGCGAGTTGATCGACGACCCGCGTGATCGTGTGTTCTCCGGCGAAGCTGAATTCGCGTGGGCGTTTCTCGACGTGGGCGCGTTGGACTACATGGGGGCGATGCCGCCGGGCACACGCTTCCGCGCATGGTATCGCAACTTTCAGGAATCAACGATGATGTACGTCACCGGCATCGATCAAGACTTCGGCGTGTTCATTGACCGCCGCTTCACCGATCTCGACCCCGACGTATTCGCCCGCCTGCCCACGCTGGACGGCGTGCGCCCGTTGACCTATTGCAACGCCTCATGGTGTAACGGGCCGGGACCGACGCCGACCCCACGCGGCGGTAGCGCGGTGGAACGTCTGGTGCTGGGCGCGGGGACAGCCGTCCCCGACGTGCAGACCGTCGAAGAAGTGCGCGAAACCACTGGCAAGACGCAGGTTTCATGGAACCACATCCGCGTGACTTACTTGCTGGATCGTCCGGAGGCGGGCGCGGTGCAGGTCGCGCTGGAAATCTGCGCGGAGACGGCACAGATCAATTGTGAGCCGGTCAACAGCGTACTCGACCAGACGCTCGGCGTATTCAAGCCGGTAGTCGGCGTGTTTGAAGGCTTGAACGTGTATGAAGTCAGCTACGGCTATTCGACGGAAGTCGTCGTCGAAGGCGAGAGTTTCATCTCGCCCGACATCTGGATCAGCGATCCGACATTGCGCTGATGGCGGCAACGTCGCAAGATAGAGGAGGACGCATGGGTAACGATAACTGGCCGAGTGGCTCTTACCGCATTTTTATCTCGTATGCGCGGGAGGATGCTACCCCGTTAGCGTTACGGCTACGGCTTGACCTCAACGACGCCGGTCAGGATGCTTGGCTGGATACCGCCGAGATCGAGGCCGGCGCGACGTGGGCACGCGACATCGAAGAAGCGATTGAGAATTGCGACATCGTGCTGGCGCTACTCAGCCATGCGTCCTATATTTCGCCGACCTGCCGTGCGGAGCAAGCCCGCGCTCTACGCAAGCGTAAGCGCATCATCCCGATTCTGGTGCAGGCCGATGCAGATCGCCCGCTTGAATTGGAAACATCGAACTATGTCGATTTCTGCGACATGGCGCACTACGATTCCGCCTTCGCTGATCTGGCGCGGATGATCGTCAGCGGCCATCTGCCGCCGGAGGATAGCGCGGCGATGCTGGCCGCCTCCCGCCCGAATTTGCCGCCGAAGTCCGGCGGACACACGCCCGCCTTCGGCCTGAAGCGCGACGCCAACGGCTTTCGCCGCTACCTCAACGATCTGCGCGGCGAGCCGTGGCTCGGTGAGCGCTACTGGTGGACGTACTTCGCCTTCACCTATTTTGATCTGCCGCAGGCCGTCGAGATACTGGAAGCCGGAGCGCTCAAGCCACAGTCCCAGCGTGCCCGTGACGGTTGGGAGCATACCGTCCGGCTGTACTTCCGCCCGCGCACGCCGGATTTATTCGGCTGTGAGGGGGTGCGCCCCGCCGCGCAACGTCCGGCCAACCATTGCGCCGTGCCGGTTTATCTGGTGTTCGACATGGAGAGCGTCATCACATTGCCGCTCACCCGCTTCAGCGAGGGCGACATCAACCGCCGCCCGCGCACGTTTGGCTCGGCGTCCGCCTTCCGTGATCTGCCGTTTGACCGCATCTATCATGACTCGTGGTTCAGCACACCGGAACGCGACGAGGTGTTATCCGCCCGCCGCGCTCAGATCATCGTGCCGCACGCGCTGGATTTAGCGGCGCATCTGCGCTATGTGTGGTGTCGTTCGGCGGCGGAATACCAGACGTTGCATCACCAGCTATCGCCATCCGCCCGTAAGCGCTGGGGCGAATACCTGACCGCCCGCGACGACTACCGCCTGTTTCATGAACAATGGCTATATGTGCAGGACGTGACGCTCAGCGAAACAGGGGCACTTTTCCGCTTTAATCAGCCGCACACGGCGGAGGGTTGCGGCGCGTTCGACATCCGCATGGAGATCAAGACCAGATCGCTAATCCATGAGATAACGCTGGATGATATGCGGATTGAAGATGACCTCTCCATAGATTTCACCGCGTTCGGCCTATCGGAGGGATACGCCCTGCGCTTATATCTGGATGATACGCTGGTTTATGAAGGCCGTCACATAGCGCCGGTGCGTTAGGTGCGCCCGCGTTGGGGAGCGTAGCACGCTACGCCCCGACAGGCCATCGGAAAAATGAGACGACGATTTTTATCTGCATTAAAAAAGGTAGCCCCCAACTGTGATATACATTTACACCCCTGCCCCTGATGGCACACTGACACACGCGCCACAAACCGAAATCCCGCCCGCCGCATGGCAAAATCTCGCGGCCAATGTCGCGCAGGAAGCGGCGCTGAGTCCGTATCCGGCGCGGGTGTTGGCGGCGCGGCTGACCGCCGGACGTGCGGGCGTGGTGTGGTCGCCGGATGATCGCCAGATCGTGCATTATTCCAGCCTGATACAGGTCATCGACGCTGAAATCCGCCTACGGATGGCGGGCGCGGTGGGAATCACACTGCCACCCATCGACATCTACGAAGGCGCGACGGGCTGGACGCATCCCGACTGGCGCGGGCGCGGGCTGGCGATGTTCTTCCGGCGCACGCTATACGCCGCTTTCCGCACGCCGTCGGCGTTTATCATGACGATGACCGTCGGTATCGGGGCGAGTCCGTTGTTGCTCAAGCTGGATTGGCGACTGGTCGGCTGGGATCATCTGCCGTATCTCAGCAGTTTGTTCGCGTGGCGGCAAGATGACGGGGCGATGCGCCATGTCGGGCCGGGCTGGGAAGTGACAGCGGGCAAAGTGCCGTATCTGGGCGATCATGTCCACAGGCTGGACGCGCACGACTGGCCGCGCTACTATCACCTGTGGGTCAGCGATTGGCCGGTAGCCCGCCGCTTCAATGACCAGCTAGGCCGCATATTGGGCGGCGACCTACCACGCTGGCGTGATGCGGTCAGCGCGGTTGAAAATGACTTATATCGAGAATAAGAGAGTTAAAATATCATGCCAACGCCGTTCACCCATCTGGAAATCGCCCAGCGCTTATTAGACGATCCGCAACTGCCGCCCGCCGTCCGCGATGACCTCAACGCGGAGCGCGGCGCGTTTCTGCTGGGCAGTGTGGCGGCGGATGCGCGGGTGAACGCCGGTACCGCCCGCGCCGATACGCATTTCTATCAATACGGCGTCCCCATCGAGCAACCGCCACACGAAACCATGCTAGACGCGCATCCGCATCTACGAGCGCCGGCACAGGTCGATCATCGCGCTTTCGTCGCCGGATACGTGGCGCACTTGTCCGTCGATGAACACTGGACGACCAACATGACCTATCCACATTTCGCCCTGCGCGAATGGAGCGACCAGCAAGAGCGCTATTACATGCTCCACATCATCCTGATTCACATGGACGAGCGCGACTATGACCGGCTGGAATCGTGGCAAGCGCCCGCGCTCCGTCGCGCCGAGCCGGACGGCTGGTTGCCGTTCATGGGCGATGACACCCTGCGTTCATGGCGCGATTTAATCCATGAGCAGATATGCGACGGTGGCGACAGCCGCACCCTGACCATATTCGGCGGGCGCATCGGCAAGACGCCCGACCAGATGCGCCGCATTCTGGATTCGCCCACCGCGATCCAGACGCGATTGTGGCAGAACGTCCCGCGTCAATCACTGGCAGAAGTTGAGGCGGGCATGTATGCTTATGCCCGTGAGATGGTGCAGGCATACTGGCAGAGCATCCCGACGCGAGAAAATCCATAACGCCCAACACGGCGCGAAAATATGCGGCAGTCGTGCGTTCCGCCGGAATGTTGTATAATCTAAGAAGTTCTGTTACGGTTTGTCATGTGTTGGCAAATAGCGACCTATAGGGGCTGGTTTTATGGCGGATTCAAACGAAGGTCTATGGCGTAAACCGGAAAACGACGGCGACTGGCGCAAGCAGGAAGACGAACAGGAGAGCGTCGGCTGGCGGCGCGTACCGGCCTTGCCTGATCTTGACGGCGAGTCGGACGAAAGCGGCTGGCATCGTCCCGATCAAGACGACACCCCGTTTGATGAGCAAGACACGCTAGACATCAACGTGCGGAGCGATACGCCCGCGCCAGAGGACGACCGTCAGGCCGACGACCGTCAGGCCGACGACATCCGGCCACCGGAGGACATGATCGCCGCGTCTGATGCGCCTACCGCCGACCAGAAAGCCCTGCTCGCGCCGGAAGATTTGATGTTCCAGCTAGAGCAACTAGAAGACGAAGAAGACCCGGAAAAGGTCGCGTGGTCGGAACTGGTAGCGCTACAGGAACTCGATCAAGATCACGAAGCGGAGCATGGCGAAGACTCACCGATTTCGCCCGATCTGGCGCTATCCGCCCGCCGCGACGACGAGAGCGATCAGTTCGATGTGGGGATGCTATCTCCCGCCGAGCGCCTCAACATCGGCGCTAGCGGTGACACCGAAGAAGTCAACGCCGAAGTGGTCGATGACGACGCGCACGACCCCGCCGAGTACGCCCGCCGCCAGCTAGAGCAGATGGGCACCAGCGCATCGGCGGCGCAACCCTCTGCCGCGCCGGAAGAACTCAGCCCGCGTGAGATCGTCCTGCTGAAAAAATACCGCGACACCGAGAACGCGGTGCGGCAGATGCGCCAGCAAGTACAGGCCGGGCAGATGTCGCAAGAAGATTATACAGCCGCCCTGCGCGATAAGATGGTGCTTGACGACGATCAAGTATGGTGGATGATGGGCGTCAATGATGATCGCTGGTATCAGGCGGACGGCAACAACTGGGTGGAGGCCACGCCGGAGGTCTTCCTCAAGGAGCAACGCATCCAGCAAAATCAGGGCGACGGCTTCGACTCTCTGCCGTATCTGCCCGACCAGCAACAGACCGGCACGGGATCGACCTATGGCGAATACAGCGAACCGGAAGGCGGGCGACAATACGGCGATATGCCCCTGCCGCGTCAGGTGCCGCTAGACGACGATCAAGCCACCGTGCCCGGGCGCTCCGCCTACCGCATGGAGCAAACCGTCCGCTTCGATGAAGATGAGCCGGTGCCGCAGGGCACGGCCACCATGCCATCGCCCGCCCATGCTGACGGCGGCACGGTGATGGCCGAGCCTGTCGGCTATGGTAGCGCGGGCGGAGTCAGTTCCGCCTATGAGCAGACCGAGCCGCCCGACTACGAATACGACGAATACGACGAGGGCGAAGTCTACGAAAAAGCCCGCGAACGTGCGCGTCGTTCCGCCGTGCGGAATTTCTCGCTGGTCGGGGCGCTGGTGGCCGGTTTGATCTTGCTGGTGGCCGGTGGTTTCGTCGGCATGGCGATCTTGTGGTATCAGAACGTCGCCAACGAATGGGAGGAGCGCGTCGCCGGTCTTGCCACGATGGAACGCGAGGACACCTTCCAGACGGTGGTCTTGCTGGATCGTGACGGCAACCAGATAGCCGAGCTATCACGCGGCGGCGATGTGCGCCGTCCGGTGACGCTCAATGAAGTATCGCCTTATTTTATCCACGCGCTCCTGTCGCTCTCTGACCCCGACTTCTACGAGGCGAGTGAATGGGGCTTCACCACGCGACTCGGCGCGTTCTGGTCGAATCTGGTAGCCGGTAGCCCGGAAGTAGAAACCAGCCCGATCACATTGGAATTAGCGCGTTCGCTGGTACTGCGTGACCGGCAATTCGTCAATGAGGACGAGCGCCGGATGCACGAGCAGGTGGTCGCCAACGAATTGACGCGCCAGTACACGCGGGCGCAATTGCTGGAATTCTACATCAATGATGTGCTGTTCTTCGGCAACCAGAATCACGGCGTCGAGGCCGCGACTCGCTTCTATTTCGAGCGCGATGATCTGGTCAACAGCGCCGCCGAATTGACGTATCCGCAGGCGGCGTTACTGGCGGTCATCACCCGTTCGCCCACCGCGCTCAACCCGATCACCAACCGCGAGGCGGCACTCGATCAGATGCGCGGCGCGATGCAAACGATGGCCGATGTCGGCTGTATCACTTTCGCGTCGTCGCCTTTACCGGCGGGCGGTGCGCCGCAACTGTGCATCAGCGATTCGGATGTTAATTCGCCGCAATCAGCGCTCGATCAATCGCGGGTGATCCGCTATCTACGCACGCAAGTGCGCGGCACGACCAGCGACTTCCCGCACTTCGTCACGCTGGTGCAGGACTTGCTACAGGAGACATTCGGCGAAGACATCTACCGGCGCGGCTACCGCGTGACCACGACGCTAGATCGTGGCCTGCAAGCACAAGCAGAGGAGGCGCTGGCGCGGCGCGTGGCCGAACTGCGGCCTAACGGCGTCGATACCGGCGCGATCATGGTTACAGACCCGCGCAACGGCGCGATTCTGGCGCTAGTCGGCAGTCCTGACTATGATGACGAATCCGTGAGCGGTCAGGAAGATAAGGCCAGCACATTCCGCTTGCCCGCCGATGTCATCAAGCCGATCATCTACGCGATGGCGTTTGAAGGGCTTGACCGCGACGCGAGCGGCTCGTTATCGCCCAACGAATACATCACACCGGCCACCATCCTCTGGGACGTGCCGACAGCCTTCCCCGATGGCACCGCGATTCGCAACGCGGGCGGGGCGATCAACGGCGCGGTCAGCGCACGCTTCGCGCTCGGCAATCAACTGAACATTCCGGCGGTCAAACTGCTGGCGAACTTCGGCGGCGCGGAGCGTTTCCGCATCTATGCGGAGCGCATGGGTATTGAATTCGCGGCGGATGCCACCTTCCGCACTGATGCCGCGCTAGGCACAACCGAAGTGCAATTAAACGATCTGATGCAGGTATACGGCGCCATCGCCAACAACGGCAATATGTTCGAGTTGGCCGCTATTGAGAGCATCACCGACGCCAACAACAACCCGATTCCGGTGCCATCCAACCTGACGCCGCAACCGAATCGCGTCATATCGCCGGAGGTGGCCTACCTGTTGCAGAGCATCCTCTCCGACAACAGCGCCCGCCAGCCGCGTTTCCCGTCGGATTCGCCGCTTGTCGTGCCCAACGTGCGCACCGGCGTGATGACCGGCACATCAGAGGGTAGCCGCGACCTGTGGACGATTGGCTTCTCGACTAATCGCGTCGTCGGCGTGTGGCTGGGCAACAATAACCGCGATCCGGTGCTCAACAACCTGACCGGCTTCAACGCCACCGCGCCGCTATGGAATCAGGTCATGCGGAATGCGGTCTCCGGCACGGAAACCGGCTCATTCCAGCGTCCGGGCGGCGTGTTGCAGGCGCAAGGCTGTCTGGATACCGGCACAGTGCCGCCCGGCAATAACTGCGCTCGTATCGGTAACGTGGAATTCATCACAGATCGTCGCCCGCCCGCGCCGGATGGCGACGAGAGCTTCATCGTCACGCGGGAGATTGATACATGGTCGGGCTTGATCGCCAATAACAATTGCCCCGACAACCGCGACACGCGCCAATTCGCCAACATTGACGACCCCACCGCCATCGCGTGGCTGAACCGCACCCAGCAGGGGCAACAATACGCCCGCAGAATCGGTCTGCCGACGCCGGTTGAAGCACCGCCGACTCAATCGTGCGATGTGAATGTGGTCATCCCGACGGCGCGTATCTCATCGCCGCAGGGTAGCCAGACGGTACAGGGCGAAGTGCCGATTCGCGGGCAGGTCGGCGAGCGCGAATTCCGTCAATTTGAAGTGCAAATCGCGCTGGAAGGCACCAACGACTTCCGCACCATCACCACATCCACATCGCCACTACCGGAAGCCGACTCCACGCTGACCGTCTGGGACACGACATCATACAATAACGGCGCGTACACCATCCGGCTATGGGTGCGGGCGAACAACGCCAACGACGGCTTTGTGTATCGCACGGTGTCCAATGTCATCGTCAACAACCCGGAGCCGACGCCGACGCCGGTGCCGACGGCTACCGAACCACCGCCGCCCACCGATCCGCCGCCGCCGACTTTCGCGCCGGTAGACACGCCGCTTCCGTTCGACGAATTGCCGCCCGCCGATGAGGGTGGCGGGTTCATCGTGCCGGAAGACGAAGATTAATCGAGCGCAACGCAACAGGGGCGCAATGCATTGCGCCCCTGCACGCGATCATTTCGCGTCGCGGAATTGCGTCTCTTGCCACGCGCTGAATAAATCAGTCAGGCGTAGGCGCTGGTATTTGCCGGTCGATGTGACCGGTATCTCCTCACCAAAAACCACCACCTTCGGCGACTTCTCGAACGTCATCGCCGCCCGACAATGCGCCAGAATCGCTTCTGCAGAAAGTTCAGCGCCGGGTTCGGGCACGATGTACGCGCCGACTTCCTCGCCGTAATACGTATTCGGGAAGGCCACCGCCAGCCCGACTTTGACGCCCGGGATTTCCAGCAGAACCTCCTCAATATCGAACGGGCTGAACTTGACGCCGCCGCGATTGATTAGCTCTTTGATGCGTCCGGTGATGAAGAAGAACGGCCGGCCGCGCTCGTCCTCAATGTAAAAGCCTTCGTCGCCACTGCGAAACCAGCCGAATTTGAACGTCTCGGCGTTGGCGTCCGGGCGCTGGAAGTAGTATTTCATCACGTTATGGCCGCGTATGCAGATTTCGCCGCGCTCTCCGGCGGGCAAACGCTGGCCGCTTCCGTCCGCGCTGAAGATCGCCATCTCGTTGGTATGCACCGGAATGCCGATGCTGGGGTAGCCGTGCGCCTGTAGCCATGCCTGATGCGCCTCCCAGCTGATGTCGATGGGCAGAAAGCACGAATAGCACGTCGTCTCGCTGAGGCCGTAGCCGTGCAGGATCGGATAGCCGAATGTGTTCTCGAACGCCCGCGCCAGCGAGATCGCCAGCGTGCCCGCGCCACACACGAAATGCCGGAAGAACGTCAGATCGCGGCGGGTGATGCCCGCGCCGAAGATGCTCTCCCCCGTTGCGCGCTGGCGCTCGGCATGTTCCAGCAGGAATTGTAGCAATGTCGGCACCACGCTGACGACGTTCACACGCTCCCGCGCCACCGTCTCCCAGAAGCGGCTGGCGGAAAAAGCGCGGTTCAGCACGGTAGACGCGCCGACCAGCAACGGCGTCACCAGCGTGACCACGATGCCGTTAACGTGATGTATCGGCAGGACGCACATCATACGCTGGCCGCCGGTGATCGCCTGTGCGCTGGCGATGGCGCTGGCGTCCACCAGCAGATTGTATTGCGTCAGTACCACGCCTTTCGGCGCGCCGGTTGTGCCGCTTGTGTAGACTAGCAACGCCTCGTCATCTAATCCGGCGATGGTGCCGTCGTCCACGTCTTTCACGCTGTCGTCGGCGGATTTGACCGGCGCACCGTCGCCGAGATACGTCTCCGGCAGGTTCTTCACCATGTCGTTGAAGTGCTTGTAATCCGGTTGCGCCGCGCCGCCCATCGTGACGATCTCGCGGATATTGGGAACGCCTAGCCCGTCGGCGGGATCGCCGTTGATGATGCGCTCGGCGCGTTGCAGATAATCGCCGCGCACCAGACACACCACCGCTTCGCTGTTGCGGAGTATGAACGCGATGCGCTGATCGTCCTCCGCGACATTCTGCGGCGCAACCGCCGCGCCGATCACCCAGCAGGCGAAATACACGATGGCGGTCTCGCTGTGATTATAGGCAATGGTCGCCACGCGATCCCCGCGCCGCACGCCGAGATCATCATGCAGGAAGTTAGCGGTTTGATGCACGCGAATGTTAAAGTCGGCGAAGTCCAGTTCTTCGCGCCCTCCGTCGCCGTCAATGTGAATCATGAACGGGCGGCGTCCGGCGGTCTTGGCCTGTAGCGCCATCGCGTGGCGGATGTTGCGGAACGGCACCAGACGTTTATCCGGCGGCTGGCCGTTGAGCGTCTGCGCGGCGCGGATGTTCTGGCGGGTGGTGGCGTCTAACGTGGCGTCTAAATCGGTCATTTTGCATAAAATCCTTTTTGCGTTTTTCTCGTGCGTTCTCTCACCGTCGATTGTAACGCATAACGCGGCGATGTGGACGCAAATCCTATCCGGCGCAATCCATCCCGCCCCTACAGACGTTTATCGGGAAATTGTAGGGGCGTAGCGTGCTATATCCACGCCTGACGCTTGTTTATTTGCATCCGTTCACAAAGGCTATTATACTGCACTGGTATATTGAATAGATGTGGTCATCGGTTTATCCGTGTTGGGATCGTGTGCGTCTTATGTCTTCTAAGCAAAACCCATCATCCGCTATGTCGTCTATGTTGTCCGAAGCCGCGCAGATACGCGACTTGATCGAATCCTGCGTGATGTCCTTGCGCGGTCAATACGATTGGCTGAAATCGCAAGGCGTGGCGCTCCCGCCCGCGCTGATGCACGCCGTCGAGCAACTATCGGCGGAAGTCACCACGCTGGAAAAAGCCATCTACCACGATCAAACTGAACTGGGGCAACTGCGCTTTCTGGTGCAGATGTCGGCGATGATTAACTCGTCGTTTGACGTGGACACCATGCTATTACAGGCGATGGATGTCATCACCGACCTGACCCGCGCCGAACGCGGCTATATCATCCTGCAAAATCAAGCGACGGGCGAATTTGAATTCCGCGTCGCCCGCGAGAGCGATGTCGCGCCCAAGCAAGGCGGCAGTACGCCCACCATCAGCCAGACCATCATCCGCGAGGTACTCATCAGTGGCGAACCGCTACTGACCGACAACGCCTATCAAGATGAACGCCTGCAAACCGGCGAGAGCATCGCACAGATGGTTCTGCGCTCGGTGTTGTGTGTGCCGTTGCGCCACAAAGGGCAGATCATCGGCGTGGTGTACGTGGACAATCGCTTGCGGGCGGGCGTGTTCACCGGACGCGAGAAGCGCCTGCTTTCCGCTTTCGCCAATCAGATGTCGATTGCGATGGAAAACGCCCGCCTGTTCGCCAGCATCGCCGCGACTCTGGCCGAGATTCAGCAGATGAAGCGCCTGATGGATAACGTGTTCGCCTCCATCGGTAGCGGCGTGGTGACGACGGACGCCGGACACAACATCACGCTGTTCAACCGCGCCGCCGAGAACATCCTGCAACAACAAGCCGGTGAGGTCATCGGCCAGCCGCTAGTCGGCATCATGCCCAACATCAGCGCCGACATGAACCACCATCTGGCGCAAATCCGCGAGCGCGGCGACGACCAGACGCTAGAGGCCGAATTACAGACGCCGCGCCGTCGCGTCGCCTTGAGTATCAAGCTCTCGCCCCTGCGCGGCGAGTCCGGGCTGGCGCTGGTACTGGACGACATGACCGAGAAGAAAGTCGGCGAGGAAACGTTACGCATCATCCGCCGCTATCTGCCGCCGGAAATGGTGGACAACATCCACACGATTTCACGGTTGGCGCTGGGCGGCGAAAAACGGGAGATCACCTGCTTGTTCGTCGAGGTGCGCCCGCTTGAGACTCTGCCGCCGCATTATAGCCCGCGTGCCGTCATGGAGCATCTGAATCAGTATCTCAGCCGCGCCACACACAGCATTCACCAGAGCAAAGGGCTGATTGATAAATATATGGGTAATGTGGTCATGGCGCTATTCAACAGCCAATTGAACCCGATGAAAGATCATGCGCTCCGCGCCATTTCAGCCGCGCTAGACCTGCGCGAGGCGTTCATCGCGTTCTATCGTGAGCAGGGCATCAACCCTGATCCGCACTTTTACCGCGTCGGCATCCACACCGGCGAGGCCACGCTGGGCAATGTCGGCAGTCTGACGCGCCGCGAGTTCAGCGCCATCGGCGACACCATCAACCTGTGCAAACGACTGGAAGAGAACGCGCAATCCGGCCAGATTCTCATCAGCGAAGCCACCTACCAGCACATCATCGCGGGCGGCCAACCCGACCACATCCGCCTGATCCCCGGTCAGCCGCTACAGGTCAAAGGACGCCGCCAGCCAGCTAAAGTTTATGAGGTTTTCAAAGCGTAATGTCCGACGATAGATCAAACGGTAGCCCGACAACGGCGGATTTAATCGAGCGTCTGCGGCAGAAAGCCGAGGCGGCGCAGATACAGTTGAGCAAGGTTTACGCTCAACTAGAGCAAAGCGGCCTGCATCCGCCTTCCGGCGTGCTGGATCATCTGCAAAATATCCAGTCGCGCACCAGAGGGCTGGATCGTCAGGCGAAGGAAACCGACATGGAGCTGGGCAGGTTGCGGGCGCTGGCTGATACCACCGCGCTGATTAACTCCACCCGCGACACCGACAGCGTGCTAGAGCAGGTGATGGATACCGTCATTCAACTGACCGGCGCGGAGCGCGGTTACATCGTGTTGAAGAACCGCGAAACCGGCGAATTCGACCAGTTCCGCGTGGCGCGGGGCATCGACCAGCGAGCGCTGACCGGCAAGGACGACGCCGACGAATCCCCCAGCGACGGCCAGCGTGCATTGATCGTCAGCCAGACCATCGTCAACGAAGTCGCCAGCACCGGCACCGCCGTGCTGACCGACAACGCCAGTCAGGATGCGCGTTACCGTAGCCAGCAGAGCGTGGTCGGCTTCGCCCTGCGGAGCATCCTCGCCGTGCCACTCAAGGCGCGGGATGAGGTGATCGGCGTGGTGTATTGCGACAATCGCATCATGGCTGGCCTATTCCGTCCGGGCGATCTGGAGACGCTCGAAGCGTTTTCCGATCAAGCCGCCGTCGCCATCGAAAACGCCCGCCTATTTGAAGAAGCCAACCAGCAACTCGACTATGTAACCGCCATGCGCGACCTGATGGACAACGTGTTTGACTCCATCGCTAACGGCGTCATCACGGTGGACGCCGACGGCCACATCATGACCTGCAATGCCAGCGCCCGCCATCTGCTCAACCTGCCCGACGACGCGCAACCCATCGGCGCATCGCTGAATGATGTGTTGCCGCAAGTCAACGTCTCGCTATATGAGGCGATCCGCCGCGTGCGTGAAGATGGCAAACAGCGCTTGCTGGAAATGTCGCCTAAATCAGACGATAACGTGGGGCGCTTCTGGAATGTGATCGTCAGCAGTTTGATTGAGGCCGACGGGCGCACGCAAGGCGTCACCATCGTGATTGACGACCTGACCGAGACGCGCCAGCGCGAAGAACAATTGACCGAGCTTCAGCGCTATCTGCCCGGCCCGCTCGTCAAGAACTTCAGCAGTATTGACGACGCCAACGTCAAAGGGCAAGAGCGCACCGTGACGGTGATCGCTACCGATGTGCGCGGCTTCACGTCTTTCAGCGAGCATCTGCCGCCGGAAAAACTGATGGAGATCATCAACCAGTATTTGAGCTTAGCCAGCGACGGCATCAACCTATACGAAGGCATCATCGACAAATACATGGGCGACGCCGTAACCGGCCTATTCAACACACAGTTAAACCCGCAAGAAGATCACGCTCTGCGGGCGGTGCGTGCCGCCACCAGCATCATCTATGATCTGTTCGCCCTGCACGAAGTCATGCCGGAAGACCGCAGGCTGTATTACGGCATCGGCATTCACACCGGCACCGCGTTTCTAGGCAATGTCGGCAGTGCTGACCGGCAGGAATTCACCGCGCTGGGCGAAGCGGTCAGCGTGGCGAAACTGCTGGAAGCCAACGCCGGGCCCGGCGAAATCATCATCAGTCCGGCCACCTACACCGCGATTTCCGATTATTTTGAATGCGAGCCGCGCCCCATCCAGAAGACCAGCCCGCGCTATCCGATGGATACCGTGTATCAGGTGATCGGGCGCAAGAAGGGCACACACACCGCGCAATTGTTCATTGATCCGGAATTGGCGGCGCTACTCGCCGACGATGACGACGATTCATAACGTTTCTGTTCTTTTTCGTAACTACTCAGGCTTTTTCTTTTGCTACCTTTTTTGAAAAAAGGTAGCGCCAAAAAACTTGAAAATAGCGTCTATTGGCTGATTGAACGGGTAAGGATACAGAAAAAATCGGTTAAGGCATGGGCTAACCGCCGCGCCGATGTGATATAATCGGCGCGTGTGAATCGACTGACAACCAACGGGATTATTGACCATGTTGCAAATGACCATCCAGCAGGCGCTCGCCAAGATGGACGCGGGCGAAATCAGCGCGGTAGCGTTGACCCGCGCCTATCTCGACCAGATCGAACGGCTCGAACCGCAAATCCGCGCTTATATCACCCTCACGCCGGAATCGGCGCTAGAGCAGGCGCAAGCCGCCGACGATCTGCGGACGCAGGGCGTCACCAGCCAGCAAAAGCCGCTTCTGGGCATCCCGCTAGCGATCAAAGATGTGCTATCCACCGCAGGCGTCGAGACGACATGCGCCTCCAAAATCCTCAAAGGTTACGTGCCGCCATTCGATGCGACCTGTGTCGCCCGCTTGAAAGAGGCCGGTATGGTCATGCTCGGCAAGCTCAACATGGATGAGTTTGCGATGGGATCATCGACGGAAAATTCCGGCTTCTTCCCGACGCATAACCCGTGGGATTTAGAGCGCGTGCCCGGTGGCAGTTCCGGCGGCAGTGCGGCGGCGGTGGCGGCGCTGATGTGCATGGGCGCTCTGGGCACGGACACCGGCGGTAGTATCCGCTTGCCGGGCGCGTTCTGCGGCATCGCGGCGCTGAAGCCGAGCTATGGCCGCGTCTCGCGCTACGGGCTGATCGCCTACGGCTCATCGCTGGATGGCGCCGGGCCGATGACGCGCACCGTCGAGGATGCGGCGCGTATTTTCGCGGTGATGGCCGGGCACGATCCGCTAGACTCAACCAGTATGCCGGACGCCGTGCCGGATTACGTCGGCGCATTGACCGGCGACATTCGCGGTCTGCGCGTCGGCGTGCCGAAGGAATATTTCGTCGATGGCATCCGCCCCGAAGTCGAGCAGACGGTACGCGCCGCGCTCAATCAGCTTGAGGCGCTCGGCGCGGAGTTAGTAGAGATCAGCCTGCCGCATACGCAGTACAGCTTGCCGGTGTATTACATGGTCGCCACGTCGGAGGCGTCGTCTAATCTCGCCCGCTTCGATGGCATCCGCTTCGGGACGCCGGTCGCCGGTGAAGATATGTGGGATACCTTCCGCAAGACACGCGGGCAAGGCTTCGGCGCGGAGGTCAAGCGGCGGATTATGCTGGGCACATACGCGCTGAGCGCCGGTTATTATGATGCGTACTACGGCAAAGCGACGCAGGTTCGCGCCCTCATTAAGCGCGATTTCGAGAGCGCCTTCGCTGATGTGGACGTGATCGCCGCGCCGACGGCGACTTCCGTCGCGTTCAAGATCGGGCAGAAGATGGACGATCCGCTAGAGATGTATCTGGCCGACGTGCTGACCATCGCGCCCAATCTGGCCGGCATTTGCGGCATCAGCGTGCCGTGCGGCTTCAGTTCGGAGAACCTGCCCATCGGCCTGCAATTGATCGGGCCATCAATGGGTGAAGCGACCATCTTGAAGGCGGCGCACGCCTACGAGCAAGCGACGGAATGGCATCAGCGCATCGCGCCGATTGCGGCGGATTCGTGACCATTAACCCGCGCTGTTAGCGTAGGTTAATCGTACCGCGCAAAGCGCCGCCGGATGTGCTAGCATGAATATGCTTTAGTCAAGGTTGCGGAGACTCACATCAATCATGGTCAAGCGATTGGCTCTTGTCATATTCTGTATCGCGGCGACGGTCACATGGACACACGCCGTACCTCATAACTTACCGCCCTCAGCCTATGTCGCTGAGGAAGGGCTGGTCGTCGATACCGGTACGCGGCGCGTCATCGGTGGCGGCATGACCGAATTCAGTCATCTGACATGGCGTGCGGATGGCCGCTTTTTGCTGTTTCAGCGTGGCGGCGGCGGACAGGTGGCGCTATACGACGACGCCACCGGCGAAACGCGCCAATTGACCGCCACCGGCGCATTTTTGCCCGCCACGTTCAGCCACGACGGGACGGCGGTCATCTACACCGCCGACCCCGCACATGATCGCATCGTGGAGACTGGCGGGCGTCCGATGTTGCCGGTCACGGTATATCGTGCGGGCATTGACGACGGCGCGGTGTCGGCGCTGGGCGAAGTGATGGTCGGCGTCGGCTGTGGCGGCGGCTCGCCCTTCCCGATGGACGCGGTATACAACAAAGAGGCCGGATTCGGCGGGCGCGGCCTGATAATGGCCGATACGCCTCACGGCCTGCTATATAGTATGTCCTGCACCGGCATCGGGCTGGGCGTGTTCGACACCGCAAGCGGCGAGTCACGCGGGTTGGGCGATGGGCTGAGCCGTCCGCAGTTATCGCCGGATGGCGGGCGCGTGCTGGCTTCCGATGAACTCGGCGGCGGGCTGGTCATCCTCAATCTGGCCGACGGCGGCCAGCAGACAGTCGGCACTAGCGCACCGGTCGATCAAATCGCGTGGAACACCGACGGCGGCGCGATCTTCTACAGCACGCGCACGCTCTCCGCCGAAGCTCTGCCGTTATCCGCAGAGGAAGCGGGCGCAGTCGCCAACGCGCTCGGCTTACCGCCGGACGGCGTGCCACAATATCAGGTGAGCGTGCGCCGCCTTGATCCGGCCTCCGGCGCGGAGTCGGTCATCTTCAGCGAGCCAGCATGGGCTATCGGGCGCATGACCGGCGCGGGCGGCGCGGTGTTCTTCAGCGTGATCTCCAACGGCGAAACGTGGGTTGAGGCGCTGGCGAATGGCACGGTTGATCCGTTCGCGCCGGATAGCTTCGGGCAGGCGTGGCGCAGTGTGGAAATTACCGTGTTGCGCGTGGCGGAAGGTGGCGGCGATGCCGTCGCGCTGGCGCGGGGCGCTCATCAGATGACGTTGCGCCCGTAGCGCCTAATCGCGGATGGTCAGCACGCCAGCCGCAAAGCGGATGTCGCCGTCCTCCGTCGCAATCTCGCGGATGCCGTCCGGCGTCCATAGATACACCGCCACCACAACGCGATAATCGCCCGCCGGTAATGCGTCCAGCGTCTCGTCGCTGATCTGTAGGCGCTTGGGATCATACACCAGATCGCCCGCGCTGATCGCCGACGTGGGGCGCGGCGGCGGGCTATCCCATTGCGCGACCAATCGCCCGTCAGCGTCCAGAAGCGCGGCGGATGTGGTGTAGTCGGCCTGCGGCGTCGCCTCCGCCTCCCACCATAGATCAATCCGCATGGCGTCCGCGTCAATTTCCAGCGCCCGCAAGATCAGCCCGTTTTCGTAGCTGACCAGCGCGGGCGCGGTCAGATAGTCGTAGCGATACAGGTCAATCGCGTTGCCGATGTGGTCGGTGGTGATGGTCATGGTGCGGCGGTAGCCTTCGCTCGCCAGCACATCCAACACGGCATCATCGCGGCTCCAGAAGACGACCCACGCCGTCCGCACTGTACCCGCTGTGCGCTCGCGGTTGTGATCGAGAAGCGTCTGCCGTAGATAGCCCTGATAGAATGTCGGGTGATCGGTAGTCGGCGCCAGCGTCGGATCACCGAGAAACGGGAACGTGGCGAAGACCGCGCCCTCCGGCAGATTACGCTCCCAGTAGTATTTCATCGGGTACTGCCCGACTTCGACTTGCGCCAGATACAGGTCACCCGCCCGCCCCAGTTCCAGCGCGGGCGCGGCGATGGCGTCCCACGGCTCTTTGAGGCGGTAATAATCGACGGTGGTCAGGCTGTAGAGCAGGATGGCGGCCACCAGCAGACGGCGGGCGGACGGCGAGAGCGCGGTCAGCCCCACCGCGATCAACAGCGCGATGGCGGGCGCGATTATCAACAGTTTGCGCTCCGTCAGCAGAGGGGCGAATAAGTTCCCGAAGAACAGCACGCCGAACGGCAACAGCACCCACAGCGCCAGCAAGGACGCATCCCCCGCACCGCGCCGCGTGCGCCGCACGACCAGACTCCACCCGCCCCACAGCATCAACACGCCGAGCAATGACCAGATTTCGCCCAGATACCGCGCCCCGAGATGGCGGAATATCTCCCAGTTGGTGGGGATGGCGAACGGCAGGCTGTTGTCGATGGCGTTCTGCGCCTGCGGGATGGTGACCAGCACCAGCCACGGCAAAAGCGGGACGCCGCTCAGCGCCAACCACAGCACCGCGCCGCGCCGCCGTCCGTCACGCAGGAATAACAGGGCGTGCAATCCCTGTATCGCCGGAATGAAAAGCCCTTGATAATGCGTGTAGACCAGCGCACTATTGGCCGCCGCCCACAGCAGGCCGTACCACACGCCGCCGCGCCGCACATAGCGCAGATATAGCCACATGCTCAGGCACGCGAAAAACGTGTACAGCGTATAGTTCCGCGCTTCCTGCGCCAGAAAGATTTCCGCATCAGATAGCGCCATCATCAGCGCGGCCAGCGCCGCCAATCCCGCCCAGCCACGCCGCCCGATAGCCAGCTCGCGCCCGATCTGATAGACCAGCGCCACGCTCATCAGGCCGACCAGCGCCGACAGGTAACGCAACGCCAACGGCGAATCGCCAGCCAGCGCCGCCCAGCCGCGCAACACGATGTAATAGAGTGGTGGATGGGTGTCCGTCGAGATACGCGGGAACATATCGTCTTGAATGATGATGTTCCACGCGAAAGCCTCATCAAACCAGATGCTCTGCTCGGTGATGTTATACAGCCTCAGCACCGCCGCCAGCAGAAGCACCGCCAGCGCCACCCACAGCGCCGCCGTCGTCGTCATGTTGTGTTGTCTGTGTCGTCTATCCATAGCGGCGAATCATAGCACAGCAACCGCCGGTTTGGAATCGGTCTTTGTAATTGTTTGGGGGATTTTTTAGCCGATCATTTATAAGAAAAACCCGCCACGATACGGGCGGGTTCAGGGGTGAGTGATGTCTGTTTTAACGCTAGCTGGCGGATAGATCGACGCGGACGCCCGGCCCCATCGTCGGGGTGACGACGACGCGGCGAATATAGATGCCCTTAATGCCGGACGGCTTGACGCCGTTGACCGCCTCAAGGATCGCCCGTGCATTTTCCAGCAATTTCGCTTCGTCAAAGCTGGCCTTGCCGACGGGCAAGTGCAGGTTGCCGAACTTATCGTTGCGGAACTCGACGCGCCCCGCCTTCAATTCGCTGATGGCACGCTCGAAATCGTCGGCGTTGACCACCGTACCCGCTTTCGGGTTGGGCATCAAACCGCGCGGGCCGAGAACGCGGGCGATGCGCCCGACTTTCTTCATCGCGCTCGGTGTGGCGAGTGCCGCCTCAAAGTCCAGAAAGCCCTCTTTCTGAATGCGCTCGATCACTTCGTCGTCGGCCACGATGTCGGCACCTGCGGCTTGCGCCGCCTTCATCTCGTCGCCTTCAGCGAAGACCAGCACGCGCACCGTCTTACCGGTACCGTGCGGCAACATCACGGTGCTACGCACCTGCTGATCGCTGTGGCGCGGGTCAATGCCCAGTCGCAGGTGCATCTCCACCGTTTCATCGAACTTAGCGTTCGCCATCTGCTTGGCGAGCTTGATGGCTTCGCTCAGTTCGTAGTAGGTATCCCGATCAAACTGCTTGCTTAAATCAACGTAACGCTTGCCATGTTTTGGCATGATTTATCTTCTCCCTGTGGTACGGACGAGCGCGGACGGCTCTCCCACAAAATAGCTATACGGTTATGGGTGGCGTCTTAATCGACGATATGCACGCCCATCTGACGGGCGGTGCCTTCGATCTGGCGCATCGCGCCTTCGATGTCGAGCGCGTTGGTGTCGCCCGCGTCCAGTTTGATCTGCGCGATTTCGCGCACCTGATCGCGAGTCAGCTTACCGGCGGAGTCGGTCTTGGCGTTGGACGCGCCCTTGCCGATACCGGCGGCACGCTTGATTAAGAACGACGTGGGGGCGCTCTTCAAGCGGAACTTGAACGAGCCATCGGTGAACACCGTGATTTCCGCCGGGACGATTTCGCCCATGCGGTTAGTCGTGCGAGCGTTATATTCTTTACAAAAGCCCATCAGGTTGATGCCGTGTTGCGCGAGCGCCGGGCCGATAGGCGGCGCGGGGTTGGCTTTACCAGCTTCAATCTGAAGGGTCACAATCGCTTTGAGCTTCTTTGCCATTGGGATACCTCTTCATAGTTATTGATTTGATACGAAAAACCCGACCATTATAGCAACGTGGCGGGCGCATACAAAGGGGCGGGTTGGTTTATACCCGCTCCACTTCCAGAAAATCCAACTCGACGGGCGTTTCGCGCCCGAAGAAATTGACCATCACACGGACTTTGTGCTTGTCGGCGTCGATGTCGGATACTTCGCCGATGAAGTCGTTGAACGGACCATCCACGATGCGGACTTTCTGCCCGATCTTGAAATCGACTTTATAGCTGGGCACATCGCTCGACATGCGCGTGAATATCTGATCGACTTCGCTTTCCTGTAGCGGCGTCGGGTCGTTGCCCATGCCGACGAAGCCGGTGACGCCCGGCGTATTACGCACCACGTACCAGCTATCTTCATCTAGCTTCATCTGCACCAGAATATAGCCGGGAAAGACGCGCCGTTCGACCTCGCGCCGTTTGCCGTCCTTCACTTCGATCTCGGTTTCGGTGGGTACGACAACATCGAAAATACTGCCGGTCATGCCCATCGTCTCGATGCGCTGGCGGATGGCGTGTTCGACTTTGTTCTCGTAGCCGGAATAGCAATGTATGACGTACCAGTGTTTTTGCACTTCTTCGTCGTCATACAACGCCGGATCATCGAGAATCGAAGTCTGTCCCGCCGCGTCATCGTCGGCGGGATCATCCATATAGACCGGTTCGGGGTCGTAGTCGTCCTGTGGGATATTGGCGTCGTCATTCATGTCGAAGCCGCTCCTATAACTCAATCTAACTTGAATACGGGCGCAACCGCGCCCTTAGCAGGCTTAAAACTGCGCGATGTCCTGCTGTTCGCGCTCGCGCTTGATGTATTGGCGCACCGCGAAATAGGTGGCAACGACCACAACACCGAAGATCACGAAGATCAGCTCGTTTTGCAGACCGGCGCGGAACAAGCGCGTCAGGCCGATGGACACCGTGCCCAGCCCGATAGACGCGGCAATCGTCACCGCCGTCACGATGCGCGTCAGGCGGATTAGTTCCTCACGCGTCGGCCAGACCACCTTATCCAGTTCATCCTGCACGCCGGATAGATATTCGCGTATACCGCGAAGGTTGCGCACGATGAAATTACCGCCTTCTTGCCGCTTGGTCGGGCGGTTGCGGCGTCCGGGCGTGCTTTGCCCCTTCGCCGTCGTCAGTTCACGCTCTTCTTCCTGCTCTGCATTCTTCTCTACTGTCTCATCAACAGCCATCCGGTTTAGACTCCTTCACTCATCATCACCCCATGTTGATATGGGCGTCATTGTATCACTGATGCGGTATTGAAAACACCGTCACTAGGACGGTGTTTCTTCGGACAGGGGCAGAAGGACTCGAACCCTCGACCTACGGTTTTGGAGACCGTTGCTCTACCAACTGAGCTATACCCCTACATGGCCTTTTTGATGAACATGAGTTTAGCATCGGCACGGGGGTTTGTCTAGCGGATATTTTAGCGCATCGCACAGATTCCCGTTTGGATTGTCGGGGCGGGATGCGTTGCGCCATGCCCGCCTTCTGGTAAGAAGTCGTCATTTGAACGTGTCAGATATATTGAGGTAGCGTCGCGCTATGATGCGCGATGTGCCACTTATATCAAGATCAACACGACGGAGAAAAACGAAATGTTAGACGAAGGCGTTATCGTCACATTAACCGATGGCTTTCACACCACCGCGCAATCGCGCCAGCACACATGGCACGCTGACCTGACCGACGACAAAGGCGGCACCGATCAAGCGCCCACGCCGGAAGAACTGGTGATGGGCACGCTCGGCTCGTGCATGTTGCAGACCGCCAAGCTATACGCGGAGCGCAAAGGCTGGCAGATTGATCGCATGTCGGTGCAACTGAGCTATGAGCGTTTCAGCAGTGGCGACTATGAAGGCTACGATGGCGACGCTTCTTTTGTGCATGAAATCCGCGAATACATCACCGTTGAAGGCCCGCTTGATCCGCGCCAGAAAGAGCGCGTCATCGAGATCATGGGCAAATGCCCCATCCGCCGCTTGATTCAGAATCCAGCCTTTTTCAAGAAGGTTGAGACGCCGATCACCGGCGATTGAGGCGACAAAGCGGGCGCAATATATCGGGCACAATATATTGTGCCCCTACGCCCGTTATTTTGTCACCACGTCCCGCCCCTACTCGATTCATGCTGTCATCTGGTAACATATTTCACAATCGAGACGTATAAACCCATTCAAAGACGGGCGGAAAAACTAGCATGAAACCAATCACCCTGACATATATCGCGGCGGATCAAAAGCTGGCGGCGCAAATCCGCGCCGATCTGGAGACTGTCGGCCACGCTGTCGTCGATGATGTGACCGAAGGCGGCCTGACGGTGGTCATCTTCTCGGCGGAATCGGCGCGAGATGAGCGCATACGCGGTAGAATCACCGCCGCGCTAGACGCGCATCAGCACATCATTCCGGTAATGGCCGAACCGGTAAAATTGCCGCGCTTGATCGAAGATTTGCCCCTGCTGGATTTCAGCGACGGCTACGACGCCGAACGCCTGCGGGCGGAAATCAAGCGCCTGTCCGCGCCTTCCGCGCCGCCGCCGCCGGTATCGCTAACCCCCGCCCGCAAAAAGAGCAATCAGCAGACGGCGGTCATCATCGTGGCGGCGGCGGGCGTGATGTTCGTGCTGGCGATCATCGGCGTGGTCATCGGCGCGTTTGTGCCGCCTGCCGATGAATTCGCGGGGGTGGAGACGCAAATCTTCCTGACGCGCAACTTCTTCATTGACGAAGCCCTGCCGCGCACCACCGAGGACGCCGCCGCCTTCGCCGCGACGGTGGAGAGCGCCCGCCCGACGGTTCAGCCGTTCTTGATCCTGACCGCCACCGGCATCGCGTTGAACTCGGAAAGCACGTTCTACCCGCGCAGTACGGCGGACGCCACCGCGTTCCCGGCCACGCTAGAGCGCGTCAGCACGATTGTGCAGGAGCGCATGGCGGCCACCGTCACGCAACGCGCCATTGAAGCGGCCAGCATCACGCCGACCCCGACTGATACCGCGCCGTAATCATCGGGATCAGATAGTCGCTGAAGGCGCGTTCGGCGTCGTATACCGGCGACCAGCCCCAATCTTGACGGGCACGCCGGTCATCGAGTCGCGCCGGCCAGCTATCGACGACGCGCTGGCGTCCGGCGTCCGGCGCGTAGTCGATCCGCGCTGACGGAAAATGCACGCGCACGCGCTCCGCGATCTGCTCCGCCGACAGGCTGAACGCGCTGACGTTGTAGACGGTGCGCGTCAGGCGCTCGCGCCGCACATCGGCCAGCGCTAGCAGGGCGTCCACCGCGTCCGGCATCATCATGAACGGGATGGTGGTATCGGGGCGCACGAAAGCGCTGTGTGCTTCGCCCGCCGCCGCCGCGTGGATGATCTCCGGCGCATAGTCGCTGGTGCCGCCGCTTGGCGTGGTCAACGCGGAGATCAAGCCCGGAAAGCGCAAGGCGCGAAAGTCCACGCCCGCGCCGCGCCCGTCCGTCGCCAGTTGGCGGTAATGCTGGCTGTAATAGCGCCCGACATGCTCGCAATATAGTTTGTTACAACCGTACATGGTGATCGGGTTCAGATGCTGGTCTTCGCTGATCGGCGGGGCGGCGTGCTTCTCGGCGATGTCGGCCATGCCATACACCGCGATACTGCTGGGGAAGATGAATTTGACCGGCTCGCCGCGCTGTCCCGCCTCCGCAGAGGCCAGTCGCAACAGGTTCATTGTGCCCTCGACGTTGACGCGGTGCGCCCGTTCCGGCTGGCGCTCGGCGCTGGTGGATAGCAACGCCGCTAGATGATAAATCGCGTCGATTTCGTACTGTTCGGCCAGCCGATTGAGCAGGCCATCGTCCAGAATATCGCCGGTGATGGCTTCGCGGACGTAGCCGCTAACCGTGCGGTCAAGTTCGTTTATATCCAGCACGACGACGGGCGGCGCGGACGGCAGATCGTACAATCGCCGGATGAGTCCGTGACCGACTTCGCCATTCGCGCCGGTGATGAGTATGACTTTCTCGCGGATCACTTTTTGATTTCGCCCCCTGTGTTTGGCTTTCGTTTGCATGGTATCACCGCCTGATATTTGCCGACGGATGCGCGACTCGTTTGTATATTTTATACCACAAAAGCGGCGGCGTTCCCCGTGCAATTACCACAAAAACCGGCAAAACCAACAGAAGCCAGCAGAATCAAAAAGAGGACGCCGGAGCGTCCCCACAGGAAAAACGCCCCGTCACAGATCAGGCGCGTTTTCAAGTTATCCCGCGTATCAAGTGTATTGCGCGATCAAGTCGTATAACGCCTGTACCGACACCGGCTTCACGAAATGATCGTTACAACCCGCTTGGATGCACTCGTCGCGCTCAGCCACCGATGTGATGGCGATGATCGGCAGATTGATGCCGCTATCACGCAGATAACGCACCATCTCCAGCCCGTTCATCGGCCCGGCCAATTCAATATCGACCAGCAACATATCCGGCTGATCTTGCTCGAAATTGTGCAGTGCATCCTCGGCGGTGGGATAGGTGATGACCTGATGCTGGCCGCTATGGGCGATACGCTCGACTAGCGACTGGTTGGGTAAGTTGTCTTCGACGTAAACGATCTTCATGGTTTTCCTCTTGTGTTCCAATATGACTGTAACCGCATGACACGCTCCCTCCGAATAATCACGATAAATACGGGTGGCGTGTCGCAGTCAGATAACGCTATCACAGCAGAGGGGATTTGTCCATTTCTTCGTAGTCAACCGCCATCTCGCGCCATGCCCGCCCCAACCGCCGGAAGCCCTCTTCGATCTTCTCCGGCGTGTGTGCGCCATAATTCAGGCGCATCCGGTAATTACCGCCGCTATTGGTATAGAACACATTGCCAATCGCATAACTGACGCCGTGCTGAATGGCGGTGATATATAGCTCGGTGGCGTTCGGACCGCTACGCGGCAACTCCGCCCATAGCGTCAGGCCGCCTTGCGGCACACACCAGCGCATCCCCGGCGGCAGATATTTCTGCGCCGCTTCCAGCGCGGCATTGCGCCGGTGCAGGAATTCGCGGTTGTTGCGCTCTAGCTGGCCGGATAGCACGCCGCGCTCTAGCATGTAATGGATGGCACGCTGGTTCAGGCCGGACGTGGAAATATCCGCCGCCTGTTTGACGCGCACCAGTCGTTGATAGTAGCGGCCATCAGCCACGATGTAGCCGATCCGCACGCCGGGCAATAGCATCTTAGTGAAGCCGCTAGCGTGAATCACGATGCCGTGATCGTCCAGCGCCTTGAGTGGCGGCAACGGCTCGCCCTCAAAGCGGAATTCGTGATAGACGCCATCTTCCAGAATCGGCACGTTGTAGTCGTTCGCCAGATTCAGCAATTGCCGCCGCCGGTGCATCGGCATGACGTGGCCGGTGGGATTCTGGAACGTCGGCATGACATAGATCAGCTTGGGATCATTGTCAATCAAGTAATTCTCCAGACGATCCAGCGCGATGCCTTCTTCCGTCGTGCAGAGGCCGTGCAGGTTGACGCGGCGCGTGCGGGCGATGTCGATCATGCCGATGTAGGTCGGGTTCTCGGTGATGAGCGTATCGCCTTCGTTGAGGAACGCCTGTATCACCAGATCGAGCGCTTGCTGGGTGCCGCCGGTAATCAACACATGGTTCGGACTACACTGGATGCCCAGCGCGCTGACGTAATCGCGCACCGCCCCGCGTAGCGGCGCGTAGCCTTCCGGCACTTCGTAATTGAGCGCCAGCACGCCGTCACGGTCTAAGATGGTATTCAGCGCCTCGCGCAGATGATTGACCGGAAAGAACTCCATCGGCGGCGAGCCACTGCTGAAGCTAATCACGCCAGCCTTGCGCCCCATCCGCATCAAATCACGGATGGAATCATCGGGGGCGGTGTTCTCGGTGACGGTGGTCACGCTGACCGGTTGATCGCCCGACGCGCCGTTAGCATCTCTGGCGACGAACGTCCCGCGTCCGGCGTGGGCGCTCAAATAGCCCTCTGAGCGCAACTCGGCATAAGCGTTCACCACGCTAATCCGGCTGATGTTCAACTGCCGCGCTAAATCGCGGCTAGCTGGCAAACGTATGCCCGCGTTTAATTCACCGCTTTCTATTTGCAGTTTGATGCTTTGTATCAGTTGCCGGTAGATCGGCTCTTCGCCGTCACGGTCTAATGTCACCGTCAGGGGGTGCGGGTTCACGGGTGGTTCTCCGAACTAAACGCTAAGGATCATACGCGGGCTGACATCTCAGTGTATCGGACGCGCTCGCTTATCTCAATTGTAATGCAAGATTGACGCCGGTTTTTTTCATTCTTTATATGCGATTGTGCGTTAGGCGGGTAAAATCATGATGAGTACGACCTTAGATTCCCATGCTAATCGTGCGGTGCGCGGGCACACGCCACGCGCCGGACATCATCAGGCAAATAAATTTTTCGCCATTCTTACAGAAGGACACACGAAATATGACCGACCAGAACGAGCAATTTATACAGACCGCCCGCGAAGGCCACATCTACACCATCACGCTCAATCGCCCGCAAAAACGCAACGCCATGAACCTCACGCTGATGCGCCAGCTAGAAGCCGCCATCGACGACGCCGAACGCGCCCTGCCGGACGGCGTGCGGGCGGTGGTCGTGCGCGGCGCGGGCAATGGCTTCTCCGCCGGTATTGACCTGATGGGCTTCACCGATATGATCGAGCAATTCGGCGAAGGCTGGCGCGATAACCTGTTCACGCTGACCGCGTATTACCAGCGCATCCTGAACAAATTCGAGCGATGCGCCGTGCCCACCATCCTCACCGCGCATAATTACTGTCTGGGCATGGCGTTTGAGCTAGCGCTGGCCTGCGATTTTCGCATCGTCGCGGAAGGCACGCGGCTCGGCCTGCCGGAGACGCGGCTCGGCTTGATCCCCGACGTGGGCGGCACCACCCGCCTGTTGCGTCTGGTTGGCGTTGGCCGCGCAAAAGAGTTAATCTTGACTGGACGCGAATTTGACGCGGCGTATGCGCTACAGCATGGCATCGTGACTGATGTCGTCGCGGAGCAGGCCGATTTAGCCGACAAAGCGGGGGCGCTGGCCGATGAACTGGCGCAGGCCGCACCGCTTGCGGTCAGCTACGCCAAGCGCGTCATCGACAACGCCGCCGACATCGAGCGCGGCCTGCAAAACGAAGCATGGGCGCAGAGCATCCTCATTCGCACAGAGGACTTCGCCAACGGCGCACAGGCTTTGATGATGAAACAGAAACCGGAATGGAAAGGGCGTTAAACGTGATGCGATGGCTGATTTTATATCTGGGGCTGGCGGCGTGTCTGCTGGCCGGTGGTGTACTGGCTGATGATGGTGATTGGTTCGTGGTCTGGATCGGCGACGGCATACGGCCGGGCGCTTCGACGCCATCCGGCGAAGTGGTGATAATGGACGGCGCGGGCGACGTGGTGCAGACCGTGACCGCCGTCAGCGCCAGCGATTCGTTCGTCCATCCGTGTACGGAGTCCGCGACATCGCCGGACGGCAGGCATCGCGCCTTTTACGTGGGCGGGACGACGGGCGGGGCGCTGTATCTGATGGACGGGCGCGGCGATCCGGTAGCGCTGGGTGGCGTGCATCATCTGGCCTGTCTGGGCATGGGGTCATTCACATGGCGCGACGATAGCGGCGCGTTCGCCTATATCGACTATCGCACGACGGACGACATCGCGCACGGCACGCTCAACATACGCTCCGCCGACGATCCGGCGAATGTGCTATACACCCGCGATGACGTGGCCGCGTTCCATCTGGCCGGCGATGAACTGCACGTGCTGACCGTATTCCGCGATTCGGTGCGCGTCGAAGTCGGCACGCCCGATGATGGGCTGGAAGAAGTCGCCCGCATCTACAGCGAGCGCGAAGATTGCCCGTTCCGCGCTGGCGATTTGCGCCGCATCAATGCGGATACACTGGCGGTCTTGCTCGGTCAAAATTGTCGTGGCGGCAATGCGTGGGCGCTATACACCGTCGAGACGGCCAGCCGCACCGCGAATCGCGTCCTGCGTGAGGGGGCGTCGTCGTTCACGTCGCAGGCGGCCACCCTGCGCCTCATCACCACAGCAAGCGGCGATACAGTCCACCTTCTGCACCCGGACGGGCGGTTGGGCAACTACAGCGCGTTCTTGCAGACGGTTGATCTGCGGCAGGTGGCCGACACTCCGTCGGCTGACGCGCCACCCGATACGCAATTCATCATCACGCCGCGCTTACCCGCCGCCACACAGAGCGCCAACCCCGCGCTATCGCCTGACGGACGTTATATCGCGCTGGTACAGCAGACGGGGAACAACGAGAGCCAGATTTACCTGATAGATCGCCGCGAACGCGAGGCGATCACGCAGATTAGCGGCGGCGGGCGCGGCGACCTCATCACCGCCACCGCTTTCACGCCGGATTCGGGTCAACTGTTTTACGTAGCGGGCGGCATCGACGGCGCGGCCAATGCGATCATGGCGCTGGATGTCGGCGGGCGCGATCCGCAGGAACGGCTACGCGGGGCATTCATCACGCCGCTCGTGCTATCACCGGACGGCGGACGGGCGCTCATCCTACAGCAGACCACCGGCGGCGCGAACGACATCCCCTATAGCGATCTGGTGCGCGTTGATCTGGATGGCGGCGAGCCGGTCATCGTGTTTGAAGGCGCGGATTTCGATGAGGACGGCCTGTTATCCCGCCGACAGTTCGCTATGCCGCTATTCTGGTTGCCGCGATAGCGTGGCGAAAGGTTGATTATCATGATTCGTTACGCCTTGATCGTGCTCAGCGTGCTGTTCATCAGCGCCTGTAACCTGACCGATACCGAAGCGGAGGCCGATCCGGTACCGGAGACGCCCGCGCCTCTGCCCACACTCGATCAGCCGACGCGCACCCCGCCCGCCGATGCGCCGCCCGTCACCAATCCGACGCCCACCGCCGAGATCATGGACGCGCAAAGCACCGACGAGCCACCCGACAACGGCTTCGACGCGAGCATGGTCGGCACGTTGACCGTCCGCGATAACTACACGCTGGAGGCACGCTCCGGCCAGACGTTGATCGTCAATTACAACGTGACGCTGACCGGCGCGGCGGAATTCGTGCTATATGTGCGCGATGAGGCGGGCGTCGTGGTGGATGGCGTCGTCGTCACGCAGACCACCGCCGACTCGCTGGAGATCACCACCGTGACGGGCGGCAACTATGAGGTGATCGTCGCGTTTGATCGCCTGCCAGGGAGCTATGACATCAGCTTCGGCACGCGCTGACCGGCTTTTTAATTGACGAATCAATTTTTGTTGACGGATCAATTTTAATTGACGAATCAATTTTAATTGACCATTTCGCGGTACTTGACATACACTAAAGACTATATTGCGCCGTTAAAGTCCGTGAATTTACTTGAGGGGAATGAGGATGTCTTTCCTATCCAGACACAAGCGTGATTCATCCGATGATGATAACCCGTCGCGTGGTGATGATGATTTAGATGCGCTGTTCGGTGATGAGAGTGCGCCGCCAGCGCCAGAAAAAAAGAGCCAACCACCGGCGGCCAAACCCGCGCCACAATATGAGGCCATCGGCACACTAGACGCAGGCGAGACGCTATCCACCGGCTACCGCGTGCCGCCCAAGCGCCGCGTCGCGCCGAGCGTGCGTAAGCTCCGCAAACAGTTACGCGCTAAGTTGCTAGCCGTGCCCGATGAAGCCGATACATGGGATCGCAATGATCCGGAGAAAGTACAGATCATACTGGATCGGCTGAATACCGTGCTGGATAAGATGCGCGTTAAGCTGAGCAAAGAAGAATACAACGAACTGAAAGAGGGCTTGCTGAATGACCTGCTGGGCTTCGGCGCGATACAGCCGCTTGTCACCGATCGTAACGTGTCGGAGATCATGGTCAACGGGCCGGAAGTGATCTTCGTCGAGCGCAAGGGCAAAATGCTAGAGTCGGAGATCGTGTTCGATGATGAGGAGCATGTGTTCTGGACGTGTCAGCGCATCGTGCGCCCGCTCAGCCGTTCGCTGAACCGTGCCAACCCGATGGTGGACGCCCGCCTGCCGGATGGCTCGCGTGTGCATATCGTCACGTTGCCGTCGGCGCTGTGCGGCACGACGATCACCATTCGTAAATTCCCCGAAGACCAATTGACTTCTGCTGATCTGGTCAGTTTCGGCTCTTACACTAAAGATGTCGAGATGTTTCTGGAAGCGTGCGTCGTGTCGCGGGTGAATATCGTGGTATCCGGCGGCACCGGCTCCGGTAAAACCACGCTGTTGAACGTGTTGTCGAGCTTCATCCCCGAAGATGAGCGCATCGTCACCGTTGAAGACTCCGCCGAGCTACAATTGGCACAGCGCCATGTGGTGCGGCTGGAAACCGCGCCGCCGATCCCCGGCAGTCGCATTGATGGCAAAATCGAAGTCCGCGATCTGGTCAAAGGTTCTTTGCGTATGCGCCCGGATCGTCTGGTGATCGGTGAGTGTCGTAGCGGTGAAGCGCTGGACATGCTACAGGCGATGAACACCGGCCACGACGGATCGCTGACCACCGTCCACAGCAATAACCCGCGTGATGCGGTGTCGCGTCTGGAAACGCTGTGCATGATGGCTGGCATGGATTTGCCGGTAGAAGTCATCCGGGCGCAGATCGTCAGCGCGGTTGATCTCATCATCCAGCAATCGCGGCTGAAAGACGGTTCGCGCAAGGTGGTGCAGATCACCGAAGTGCAGGGACTCGAAGGCGATAATCCGGTTCTGCAGGACATCTTCATGTACCGCACCGAAGGCCAACGCGAGACCGGCTACTCACATGAAGGCGGCGGCGAGCTACAGGCGACCGGCTTCCGGCCAAAATTCGCCGACCAGTTCAAGCAGTACGGCTTTAATCTGCCGGGCCGCATCTTCGGGACAGGTGCGAAACGCTTCTAAAGCACAGGACGCTTGATGAGTGTTCGTTCAATAACACAGAACGCCGCGCCCGTCGCGGTGTTTTTGTTCATCGTCAGAAGTAAAATGGATGACATAACATAGACTCAACAGGGCGAGATAGGTAAATGGCCGAGAAGGTGAAAGACGACAACATCACACAGGCGCAGACATACCCCGCTAGCGGCTTGCGCGGCCTGACCGATGCGGAAGCCGCCCGCAGGCGTGAAGATGGGCGCGGCAACAACGTCCGCATTGATACCGGACGCACATACTGGCAGATTCTATGGCAGAACTTCTTCATCTTCATCAACGTGGTGCTGTTCATCATCGGCGTATTCATGATCGTGCTGGGGTTGTGGGGCGATGCGGTGGTCAGTGTCGGCGTGGTGATGTTGAATGTGGTGGTCAACGTCGCGCAGGAATTCCGCGCCAAAGCCAAGCTAGACCGCATCGCGCTACTGACGCGCCCGCAGGCGACGATCATCCGCGACGGCGAAGAGCGCACCGTCGATCCGTCGGAGGTGGTACTGGGCGATCTGCTGGTGGTCAGCGCGGGCGATCAGATGGTGGTTGATGGCGTGGTGGTCGGTGATGGCAGAATGGACGTTGACGAGTCCCTGCTGACCGGCGAGAGCGACCACATCACCAAGCGCGAAGGCGACGCGGTGCTTTCCGGTAGCTTCTGCGTGACCGGTAGCGCGGTCTACGAGGCGACGCGAGTCGGCGCGGAGAGCTTCGCCAACAAATTGACGGCCAGCGCCAAGCAATTCCGCATCACGCGCACGCCGCTACAGATGGATGTTAATTACGTGGTGCGTATCCTGCTGTTGATCTCCACGATATTCGGCCTATTGTATGGCGCGTCCTACGCGGTACGCGCAGTTTCCACCATCCAGACGGTACAATCCGCCGCCGTGATCGCCGGTCTGGTGCCCGCCGGTCTGATCTTGATGACCGCCACCGCCTACGCGATGGGGGCGGTACGCATGGCCGGACGCGGCGCATTGATCCAGCAAGCCAACGCGGTTGAATCGATGAGCAATGTGAACGTGCTATGTCTGGATAAAACCGGCACGCTGACCGCTAACCGCATCGTGCTGGATGAAGTCGTCGCGCTGAACGACTTCGACGCGGCAACCATGCGCGACGCGCTGGCCGACTATGGCCGCAGTACGCGCTCCGGCAACCGCACCAGCGACGCGCTAGCCGACGGGCTGGACGGCGTGGCGCGGCGCGTGGCCGATGAAATCGCGTTTTCTTCCGCCCGCAAGTATAGCGCCATCGCCTTTGACGACGACGCACGACGCGGCACATTCTTGATCGGTGCGCCGGAATTCGTGCGCCCGTTGCTGGCTGATGATTCCGGCATCGACGCCGACGTGATGGCGCGTTGGGCGGATGGCGGTTTGCGCGTTCTGCTGGTGGCGTATAGCCCGCAGTGTGGCGCATTACACGACGCCGACGAGCGCCCCGCCCCGCCCGACGATCTGCGCCCGTGTGCGCTGGTCAGCTTCCGCGATGAACTGCGTGACGAAGCGCGGGAGACATTGGCCGGATTCATCGAGGCCGGCATCACGCTCAAGATCATCTCCGGCGATAATCCGCACACCGTCGCGGCGCTGGCGAAACAGGCCGGACTGCCCGGTGATCTACAGGTATTGAGTGGCGCGGAGATCGACGACATGGACGGCGAAACACTGCGCCGCGCCGTCGAGGAGACGACGGTATTCGGGCGCATCACGCCGGAGCAAAAAGAGCGCCTTGTGGATACGCTCAAGCGTAACGGCCACTACGTCGCCATGATCGGCGACGGCGTGAACGACGTGCTATCGCTGAAGAAAGCCAACATCGGCGTGGCGATGGAAAGCGGGAGCGGCGCGACACGCGGCGTCGCCGACATCATCCTGCTGAACGACTCCTTCGCCGCCCTGCCCGCCGCCTTCCGCGAAGGTCAGCGCATCATCAACGGCATGGACGACATCATCTGTCTGTTTTTGACGCGGGCATTTTACGCCGCCATCATCATCTTAGGCGCGGGCATCATCGCGGAGGCGCAACTGTTCCCGTTCATCCCCAAGCACGCCTCCCTGCTGACGCTGATAACCGTCGGCTTCCCGACGCTGGCGCTGGCGGTCTGGGCGCGTCCCGGCCCGCCCAAACACAATCTGTTGCGCTCCATCATCCATTTTGTGCTACCGGCGGCGCTCTCTCTGGCGATTGCATCATTGGCGATCTACGCGATCTATCTGATGAATTACTACTACGTGCCGGAGACGCTGACGCTTGCACAGGAGCAACTGGCGATCAGTACCGCCCGCACCGCGCTGACCACCGTCACCATCTTCATGGGACTCATCCTGATCCCGTTCGTTGAACCGCCGACGCGCTGGTGGGTGGGCGGCACGGCGTATAGCGGGGACTGGCGTCCGCTCATCATGGCGGTGGTGATGCTCGGCGTATACGGGCTGATTCTGGCCGTCGAGCCGTTGCGCGTGTTCTTCGAGCTAGAGTTGCTATGGTGGACGGACTATCTATTTTTGGCGACGGTGGCCGTCGTGTGGGCGCTGGTCTTGCGCTTCGCGTGGCGCTTGGCCTTGCTGGAGCGCTTTCTGGGCATCAATCCGGCGGATTTCATGCCGGAGGATGACGCGCCGCCGGAAGAAAACGCACAACCGGCGGCGGTTGACGGGCGTCCTTCATAGACTTCATAGCCCGATCTTGTCGATCAGGCTCAGCGCCTCCATTTGCATCTCGACACTGCGCCGCCCCAGACTGGCGAGTTCCACGCTGGGATCGTCGCCGCTCAGGTGGCGCTCCGCCTGTGCCAGACAGATGATGCCCCAGCGTATATTGCCGACGATCTCCCACCAATCAGCGACGGCGCGATCAACCCGTCGCCCGCTATGTTGTTCATAAGCGCTGATGAAGCGCTCACGCGGGCACAGGCCGCCCGCGTGCAGGTGATCGTTGCCGAAGCGCCAATCGCGCATACACAAATAGCCGATCTCCTCAACAGGGTGGCCGATATGGGCGAATTCCCAGTCGATGACCGCGCTCAAGCCGTCGGCGTCTACCAGAATATTCCCGATGCGAAAATCGCCATGAATCAGCGTCAGGCCGTCGTCGGACGGGGCGTTGTTGTGCGCCCAGCGTAGCGCGAACTCGAACGCGGGCAGGGGGGCATTCAGCGCATCCAAGACCGCGTATGCCTCCGCGATGACCTGCTCGGCGGCGCTCCGGCCATCCTGCGGGCGCATCAAGAAATCCAGCGCGGCATCGTCCGGCGGGATGGCGTGAATTCTGGCGAGTTGCTCCGCCATTTGCTCCGGCAAGCGCTCACGGGCGGATTCTAGCTCCGGCAGGGTGATGACCTTGCGCCCGATGCTGGTGCCCGGCACGAAGTCCATCAGGAAGAACGGCAACCCCAACACCGCCACATCATCGCAGACGTAGCGCAGACGCGCCACTTTTACCCCCGCATCATACGCCTTCTGCATCAAGCGGAATTCTTCGCGCCGCGATAGCGCGTTCTCGTTCATGGTGGTGGGCAGGTCTTTACGCAGAACCAGCCGGTGCGTCTCGTCGCCACTGTGCGCGGTCAGCGCCCAGCTATCGCGTGATGCACCGCCCGCCAACGGGCGCATGTCGCTGATCTGCGTCGGGTGGCCGGTCTGCGCGGTCAGGTAGTTTTCGAGTTTTGTCCGCAAATCGTTTATACTAGGGTCGTTCATCATCAAAATATTTTCTATGTACTAAACGGGCGAAGATCAGGCGGCGCGTCCGCCGCATCCTTAAAGATACCCGATTTGCGATGGGGTACAAAAAAGTGGGGTTGTCCCACAGAGTTATGTTATGATTTAGAGAGATCGAAAGTTGAAAGGAATCTGTGCTGTGACACGCCTCATGCAAAAAGCGATTGCCGAACTCACGAAACTGCCGGAAGATCAGCAAGAAACAATGGCACAGTGGATATTGGATGAACTAGAAGATGAGGCACGTTGGGAACAGGCGTTCGCCGCATCCTTGCCACAACTTAAAAAGCTAGGCGATCAGGCACTGAAAGATTATCAAGCAGGCCGAACACGGGAGCTTGAGCCGGACGAGCTAGAATGAAATCTCACATCAATGATGATTTCCTGAAAGCCTACCGCCGCCTTCCTAAAGAAATACGTGAACAAGCACGCAAAGCGTATCGACTATTCAAAGAAAATCCGGCACATCCTAGTTTACACTTTAAATCGATTCATCCCAGCCAGCCATTTTATTCGGCTCGCATCAGTCGTGGTTATCGCGCAGTCGGTATTCGAACTGATGATGTCATCATCTGGTTCTGGATTGGTTCACACACTGATTACGACAAGCTCATCGCGTCATTATGACACAGTAAAATCAGTCAGCGCGAAAAGCGAAAAGTCGTTGCCAGACAACGGCTTGGTTCGAGCACAGAGCAAATAGAAACGAAAATTGTTTATTGATGGAAATGAGGCTGAAAAATGGATTTTAGTTACCCCGCACACGTTCAAGACATCGCCGCCCGCGTCCGGCGCTTCGTGGATGAGGTCGTCATCCCATTGGAGACCTACGCCCGCGATGATCCCGACAACGGCCTGCCATTGGAACGATTGGCAGAGGCGCGAGACGCGGCGCGTTCCGCCGGACTGTGGGCGCCGACAGTTCCGCCGGAATTAGGCGGGCTGGGCTTGACGCTGGAAGAATGGTCGCCGGTGCTGGAAACGGCGGGGCGCAGTCTGCTGGGGCCGCTGGTCTTGAACTGCGCCGCGCCCGATGAGGGCAACATGCACCTGCTCAATATGTACGCCAGCCCCGAACAACGCGAGCGCTATCTCGCGCCACTGACACGCGGCGAGATTTTCTCTTGCTTCGGCATGACCGAACCGCATCCCGGCGCCGGTAGCGACCCGACTATGCTCCGCACCACCGCCACCCGCGACGGCGACGACTGGCTCATCAACGGGCATAAATGGTGGACGACCGGCGCGGGCATCGCGTCGTTCATCATCATCATGGCGCGGACGGGCGACGACCCGCGCAAAGGCGCGACGCTGTTCTTAGCCCCCATCGACGCCGACGGCATCGAACTCGTCCGCGCTGTGCCCCACATGGGCGAACCTGACCCGGGCGGCCATTACGAGGTGAAATTCCATGATTTGCGCCTGCCGGATAGCGCGATTCTCGGCGAGGCCGGTCAGGGCTTCCGGCTGGTGCAGAAGCGTCTCGGCCCGGCGCGGCTCACACATTGTATGCGCTGGACGGGCATCGCCCAGCGTGCGCTGGAAATCGCCACGCATTACGCCAGCCAGCGCCAAGCGTTCGGCGATGTGCTGACCGGTCATCAGGCGGTGCAGTGGATGCTGGCCGATAGCGCCATCGAGCTACACGCCGGACGGCTGATGATTCAGCACGGCGCGTACTTGCTGGCACGCGGCGAAGACGCCCGTCAGGAAACGTCGATGGCGAAGGTTCACGTCGCGGAGACGGTCAACCGCGTGCTAGACCGCGCCATCCAGATTTGCGGCGGGCTGGGCATCTCGCGGGATATTCCGCTTAGCACATGGTACGAAGCGGCGCGGGCGTTCCGCATCTACGATGGCGCGTCAGAGGTGCATCGCATGGTAATTGCGCGGCGCATCGTCCGCGAATTCAGCGCGGATGAATGACGTTAGGCGTCGTCGCGGCGGAGCGCTTCAAGGCGCGATTCCCAGCGTGCGGTCAGCCGGTTGTATATCGCTTCGCTGATCTCGCCGTTAATCAGCCGCACGTCCAGTTGATCGAGTAGCGCTTGAACCTCCTGCGGCGTGTGGCCGGTGACGGCTTCGGCGGGCGGCGCGGGCGCTTCGGGCGGCTTATCCGCCTTGCTGGAAGGCGCGGTTAGCCGTTCCGGTTGCTGGCCGCGTATCACGTTCAGCGTGTCGGCGGGCGGCGGGATGCGCTCATCGAGTCCGCCGTCGGGCACGCCGCCGGGCAGACGCGCCAGCGCCGATTTAGCGCGACTGCGTACCCAGCGACTATGATCGCCGCGCAACAGGTTGACCAGTGGCTCGCGGGCGTCCTCCGTCCCGATTTCGCCCAGCAGGTCGGCACATGCGCCGCGTATGGTACTATCGCCGTGTTTAAGTCCGGCCACCAGAAGCGGCAGGGCGGCCTGCTCATTTGCTAGCAGGAAATCGCGGGCTTGCTGGCGGCTCCGATCATCAAGATCGGCCAGTTGCTTGATCTTCTGTTTGATTTGTCGCGATTCGGGTTGCTCGTCCACCGTGTCATCCTGAGTATATGATCGTACAAGGCACATACGATGTTAGCGAAAAGCGGCGCGTTCGCCAATAGTGCGGCGGGCAAAAAAATGACTTTCACCCGCCGATTTTTGTGGTATAATCCCGCGCATAGCGTGGGGCAGTGGTGGAATGGTATACACGGCGGTCTTAAAAACCGCTTCCTTCGGGATTGTGGGTTCGAATCCCACCTGCCTCATCAACCAGAAAACGCCCCGCGAAGGGGCGTTTCTGCTTCGGGACTACGCCCGATTCAGTCGTGATGAAATGTCTGCGTGGCGCTTTAGGGCACTTCCCAGCCACCGGCCACCGGCAGAACATGGCCGGTGACGAACGTCGCGCCGTCAGATAGTAGCCATGTGATAGCGCTCGCCACTTCTGGCGGTTCGCCGATGCGCCCGATTGGATGGAATGACGCCATATACGCTTCGGCCTCCGGCGTGCCGCCGGAGAAGCGATTGTACATCGGCGTACGCACCGAGCCGGGACACACCACGTTAACGCGGATGTTCTGCGTCGCGTATTCTAGCGCGGTTGTCTTGGTCAGGCCGATCATCGCGGCTTTGCTGGCGGTATACGCGGGCAGGCCGGGAAACGCGATCACGCCGATGACCGACGCCACATTGACAATCGAGCCGCCGCCGTTTTCCAGCATGTGCGGGATGACCGTCTTCATCAGATACCACGTGCCGGTCAGGTTGGTATTGACCACCGCATGGAAGTTCTCTTCGGTGCAATCTACCGTGTTGGCGACGACGCCTTCCAGTCCGGCGCTGTTCACCAGATGGTCGATTTTGCCGTGTTGACTGATCGTGTGATTGACGATGTTCTCCACGTCGGCGAGTTGTGTCACATCGCACGCCACATACGCGACATCGCCATAGCCGGATAGTTCGCTCAAGGCTTGCCGCCCGTTGGCTTCGCTCCGCCCACCGATGACCACCTTCGCCCCGCTTTGTAGCAGTGTCTTAGCGGTCTCGTAGCCGATGCCCAGCGTGCCGCCCATCACCAGCGCCACACGGCCTGCAAATTCACTCATATCTGTACCCTTCTCCTGAATATATCTGCTCTGAAAACAAGCAAAATAAACGATATGCCAACCTAATTCTAACCGGATTAAATCTTTTGCACAAACAGAAATTCGACAA
>REDR01000020.1 GCA_007693385.1 Anaerolineaceae bacterium | reverse complement strand
ATATTCTGCGCGTTGACCCGCAAAGCCCGCCACCGGAGACGCCCTTCCGCAGTACCGACCTCAACGTCGTACCGCAGTTACCGGACGATGCGCGGCTGGCGGATGCGCAGATCGCACAGGCGGGCACGGTCGGCACATGGCTCGACGATTATCTACGCTGGGCGGGCGACGCCGCCAACGAAACGCCGCTCAACTTCCATCTCGGCGCGGGTTTGTATCTGGCCGCCATCGCCGTCGGGCGGCGGCTGTACATCCAGACCCCGTGGCGGCAACAGGTGTTCCCCAATCTGTACATCATGATCGTCGCCGTCTCCACCTACTACCGTAAATCGGCCGGATTGAGCCTCGCCGCTGAAGTGGCGCGGCTGGCTATCCCACACATGATGATGCCGCAACCCGGTTCACCCGAAAACTTCATGTCCATGCTCGGTGGCGTGTTACCGCCCAACTTCTCCGACATCCCACAACAGGATCGTGCCCGTCTGGAAAAAGGCAATCGCTACGCCGCTCAGCGCGGTCTGCTACGCGATGAGCTGTCGGGCTTGTTCAAGTCGATGGGACGCGATTACATGGCCGGACTAAAAGAACTCATCATGACGCTCTATGACTGCCCCGCCTATCTGGACAGCAATACCAACAACAAAGGGCTGGTCGTCATCCGCGATGCCGCGCTCTCCATTCTCGGTGCGGCGACTCCGGCGGAGTTGGCGACCGCGCTCTCGTCGGCTGACTGGTTCAATGGCAATCTGGCCCGCTTCACCCTGCTCACACCGGAGACCGATTACCACGAGCGCAAAGCGACGAGCGAAAGCCACGCGCCAACCGATCTGGCAGACCGCCTCAAGTGCCTGCATGAGCGTTTGCCCGAACCGCCACTGCCCGATGTGCTGGGCGAGAAGCAATCCAGCGAAGCATGGTCGCTGGTCGCCGACATCTGGCCGCACGCCCACGCCTACGAGCAGGCACTCCGCGCCATGACCGCGCCTAGTTCAGCGCTGGATGACCGTCTGCGGGCGATCTACGGGCGCTTGCATGTGCAGGCCATCAAAGTCGCCATCCTGCTGGCCGCGCTCGATTGGGCGGATGCGGGCGACTCATCGCCGCGACCGAAAGTGACTGCCGCCCACTGGTATCGGGCGCAACAACTGACCGAAGAATGGCGGGCATCCGCGCATCGTCTGCTGGCTGATCTGGGCGAAAACGAAGAAGCGAGGTTGGAGAATCGCATCATCGGCCTGCTCAAGACGGCGGGTGGCGTGGCGACGGTGCGTGATCTCTACCGCGCCTTGCGTTCGCCGCGCAAGCCGGTGATCGAAGCGTTGAAAGCGCTCGAACAGGATGGGCGGGTTCAGCGCGTCGAACTGCCACCAAAGCCCGGCCTGCGCTCCGAAGCCTACCGGCTGGCCGATGCCGAACCAATTGTCGCCTCCGGTGACAATTGACGCTAATTGTCATTTGTCAATTGTCACAACGCATGACAATTACAGAGAGGAGAGTGAAGTCTGTGAGCGATACCCGACATATCAAGCAGAAATACGATCTGCGCCGCATCGTTGAGCAAGATCTAGGACAGCCTCCCGTCCGCAGTGGCCGCGCTTCGTTATATAAGTGCCCGTTTCACGACGAGCGAAAAGGACACAGCCTCGCGGTCTGGGCTGACGGCTATCGTTGTTTTGGCGCCTGTGACACCGGCGGTGATCTGTTCGACTGGCTGATGAACTATCGCCGCCTATCTTTCACGGAAGCATTGACGGCGTTGGGTGAACAACCACAGGAAATGCAGGCCGTTAGACCGCACATCCACATGACAACATCGGAGCCACCGCCGCAGGACTGGCAGGATGCCGCCCGTCAGGTGGTCGCCATCGCCGAAGAAACGTTGTGGTCGTCCGCCGGTGAACCCGCCCTGATCTACCTGCTGGAACAACGCGGGCTGACCGCCGCCACCATCCGCCATGCGCGGCTCGGTTACATCCCCGGTGATTTCCGTGAGTGGCGCGAGATTGCCGGATTGAATGTGCCCTGCGGCATCTGCATCCCGTGGTTTGCCGCTGATGTGCTGTGGGCGGTGAAGGTGCGCCGCGCTTCCGGATTGCCCAAGTACGTGCAGATTGCGGGCGGAAGCACGCACGGATTGTATAACGCCGACTCGCTCTACGAGCACACCGTCGCGCTATTCTGTGAAGGCGAATTTGATGCGCTACTGGTAGCACAGCAAGCCGGTGAGTTGGTCGCGCCAGTGACATTGGGCAGTGCCACCGCCCGCCTGACCGCTCGCTGGTACGGGATGCTGGTCGGTCATCGTGTCATCTTTGTGTGTTATGACCGCGACACAGCGGGCAAACGCGGCACGAAGCGCCTGCTCACGCTCTCGCCCCGCTTCCGTGAATTGCCCGTACCGCACGGCAAAGATATTTCCGATTTCCATTTGACCGGGGGCGACATCAGCGCCTGGCTTCGATTCTGCGTCTCAGAAGGAGTGAAAACACCATGAGGTTCTTTACCGGAATAGCCCTAAATCGCGCCACAAGCGCCGCTAACCGCTTGACAAAAGCATCAACGTACAGTAGTTTGATGGATAGCGTAAACATACATGGATACAAAGCAAGCTGTGCAGGGTGTGTCAGCACCCCGCACGGCTCTAACCCGACACTGCGGATACCAGTAATCGGGCTGCCGGACATTATACAGGACAGTCAAACGCTTGTCTTGCGTAAAATGAGCGGCCCTACTGACTTTTGTGTTGGTTTGGGCCGCTTTGTATTCCGCGTGCTGTGGGAGCGGCGTTAATCATGCGCCGTTACATCTTCTCTCAGGGCACGGTTCGGGTTGAGGATGAGGTCTATCGCCCTCTCCTCAACAAAACATCATCGGCCGGGCGCGGCGGGGTATTTCTGATGATCACCCCCCGCCCCTCAGCTGATGAAACGAATGAATCGGATACACAAGACAAGGAGCAAGAAAATCATGTCCAGCACCCCGCATAATCCCCACTTTGACGAATCCAACTGCACCGCCTCTGATGATCCTGCGATTGACAGGATTCAGACTCAGCCTTTCGGCTACGCCTGTGTTGACGGTCGCCCGCTCATTAGGCCGGAGCAATCCGAAACCGTAGCCGACCTCATCCGTCGCTACGCCGCCGGTGAAGCAACGGAATAACGATCGATTTCGTTCGGGCGGATGATCGATTATCCGCCCTGTTTTGCTGATTGTCTGACCAGAATTTCATGGAAAGGATCAACTCATGGCTAAGTCACAGAAGCGTGTCCGTTTTGCCATTTACACCCGTTATTCATCCGAGATGCAGAACGATTTGAGTCTGGAGGCGCAGGAGCAACGCTGTCGGCAAGCGATTGCCGAACGAAACGGCGTGGTCGTCGCCGTCTATAGCGACGGCGCCAAGTCCGGCTGGAGTCTGGAGCGCGATGGCTTCAACCAGATGCGTAATGCCGCCGAGCGCGGCAAGTTCGATGCCGTCATGTTCTGGAAGTTTGACCGTTTAGCCCGTGACCACAACCATACCGTCATGATTAAGATGCTGTTGCGCCACGAATACGGCCTCAAGCTGTATTGCGTCGAAGGCTTCAGCGAAGACGAGGACGACTCGCCCTATAGCGCTCTCATGGAGCAGATGCTAGGCGTGTTCTCCGCCTTCTATTCCAAAAATCTGAGCAGTGAGACCAAACGCGGCAAACGCCAGCGTGCGCTCAACGGTGATTTCAACGGCAGTATCCCCCCTCTCGGCTACGACCTCGTGACCGTCGCCAATGCCACACCGGAACTCGCGCCCGGCTTGCACATCAACATGCGACAGGCCGCCGTCGTGCGTCGCGCTTTCCGGCTGTATGCAACCGGCGATTACAGCGACGCCGACATCGCCAAGTGGATGATGACCCGCCCCCTCATCCAACAATTGCGGGCGGGACGGATGCCGGTCAACAAGGAGATGATCCGCGACTTGCTTCAGAACCGCGTCTACACCGGACGCGTGCCGCACTCCGACACGCGATATAGCGGTTCGCTGGGCAACGGCAAGAAATCCAGTCGCGGCCGCAAGGAGTGGTTTGAGGGCAAGCATCACGGCTTCATCCCCGACGACTTGTTCGATCTCTGTCAGGATGTGCGCGCGGGCATGATGGTGCATCGCAGTAAACCCACCGAGATGCGCACCTACCTGCTTCATGATCGGCTGTATTGTGCGCGGTGCATCGCCAACAAACCGACCGGCTTGATCGACGACAACTACGGCCGGATGCGCCCCTACTACCACAACCAGCGCGACACATCATTCTACCGTTGCCTCGCCCACGATCGCGGCTATGAGAAATGCGGCCAGAAAGCGACACGTGTCGCCGCGATTGATGGGCAGTTGATCGCGATTCTATCCCAGCTCGATATTCCCGATGGTTTCCGTGAGCGTGTCGAACAGGCCGTGCAGAACCGCGTCGAGAACGAAGCCTCCTTGCAACGCATGGAGGAAGTACAGGCGATTGT
>REDR01000022.1 GCA_007693385.1 Anaerolineaceae bacterium | reverse complement strand
TACGGGTTTCGGTTGGTGTGCCTGCCCCATTTATAATCTGGGGCGCTGGTCGCTGACGGGGGTGAATGCTTCCATCACGGAAGGCTATCCAACGCCAGATTCGTCTCGACTAATTCCTGTGAGTAAGAATCCGTCCCATTGAGTAGCCTATCGTAAAAGTCGCCTTCCACTCCCGAACAAAGCGTACAGCTCACATGCTGATCCTCATGCGTTCTTAGCACGACCAATCCGGTATCAATATGGCGATATGTCCGGCGGGTCGAGATGATTTGTAGTTCGCCGTAAGCACTGTCGGTTTGTATCCATAATGTTTTGGTCGGCGTGCTTTCATGGACGACAACATCCAGCGTGATACCAGCGACGGTGATCGTCTCCACGCCGACACGCCGCCATTCGTGCGCCGGAATATCCACACCATATGTCATGTCGATTGTGAAAGGAGATGTTTGCCCGGCATCGCGCTCTCGTTGCCAGTTTATCGCCTCCTGATCGAACGTCTCACGGGACAGCATCGCGTCGCTAATTTCCATATCGTCGTATGTCAGCAGACGCTCCGGCACAGCTAGCGACACCGCTATGAATTGCCCATCACCCCACGCAAAACTCACACCTTCCCGACGCTCCCGATATGTCGCCGTGACGCCGGTAAGAATTGTCGGTGTCATGGCGACATCCTCCGCGAAGAACAGCTGACGACATTCGGCAGGCGGCAGGCTGGTCTGCGTCCGTTCGGTGAAAACCATCCACCCGACGCCCCAATCACCCAACTGTTGCGTCATGCCGACCTGCCCGCCACAGCCAATACAATCGCCATATTGCCCCCATAAAAATGTGCCCATCAACAGACCATCCCCATCATAAACGGCCTGCACCATGATATGCATCTCCGCCATATTGCCGTTTGTATGGCGATCAATGGTCGTCAGCTCGCCTATGTAGACGATTTCTGCGGCGATTTCATCCGCTTCTTCGCGGAGTGATGCTTGAATATCGTCATCGAGTTGATCCGCGCCTAGCGCGTCCATCATATCTTGAGGCGTCGCCCGTCCCAAAGTCAGATCGCCATAAGTGCGCGTATGACCGGGTGCGACATCGACGGTATAGCCGGAAACTTCGTAAACCAGCGTATCGGAGTCTATCCATAAAGGCAGACGATCCAGAATGCTATCCCAATGCGTCTGACCTGATGCGACATTCTCCCACTCTACATCGTTGCCATCCACTCGTGCTTCAAACTGCACTTCGGATGTATGCTCAAAAATGGGAATGTCACCCGCCCAGACGCCATCTTGACTGAAGGCGTGAAAGGCTCCCTGTGCGAAGGCGCTCCATGGCATCTCAAAACCGCTAGCATCTACCGTGAAAGTCGCCGTGAAATCCTCACACGCACCGGCCGCACTGATGACGGGCGTTGATGGTTGTGCGGTGGGCATTATCGCCGGATCATCCGGTGGTTTAACGGCGGATTCTGCGGGGATAGTCGGTAGAGCTGGTATGGCTGGCGATGTTGGCGCGACAACCACCGGACACGGCATATCGGCTTCAAGCGCTATCGGGCACGTTAAGCCGTTGACCAACCGCACCGGCGAAACTTCCGCAAAGTGATGCTGACCGTCGCAAGTGATCGCGTGTAAGCGCAGGCGATAGATGTCGTCAGGCAAGGTGCGTGTGTTCCACATCAGCAAAATATCGTCGATGACCGGCTCAGACTGCGGCAGACTAACCGGTATCCAATGTGGCGTTTCTATCTCAAAGGCCGCCACCTCCAAAAAATAGCTCTGCAAGTCAGGCAGATTGACCGTGCCTCTGACGGCTACCGTGTCAGAAAGCTGGGATACAGGTAACGGCGCGGTGATTTCCAGATCAGTTTGCGCCAGAATACCGGCGGGCAACGCGATAAAAGCAAATAGAATCATCGGCAGAAGTAAGCGATGCATGATCCAGCTCCTTGTTTGGCCGCCATCTCTTCCTTCTATTGTCGCTGATTTGAAACGGGGCGGTTAGTGATGGAGGGCAATGCCAGAAGTGACGAATATCATATCGTCAATATGACATTGTGCGTGGAATACAGACCGCGATCGGGTGGCTTGTGGGAGCATATGTTCCCCCACCTTCCCACCAGCACGCCCACAACACCTTGCCTCTCTGATTTTTCGCCAAAGATGTTTTTGCACATTATGCGAAAACTGCTATACAATCAAATAATTAAATTTAATTATACACTGGGGAAGCACCATGCAATCCCTCACTTCTTTCGAGTCTCTTGCAAGACCTTTCGTTTTCGTCCTCGTATTCGCTTTGCTTTCGCTCAACACCTTCGCCTCCGATCATATGATCCGCCTGCTGGTGGCTGGTGATCCTTTTGCTATTGCGCTACAAAACGCGCAACCTGAACTAGAAGCGCGATATGGCGGCAATATCGAGATTAACATCGTCGGCTACAATGACATGCGCACACTTGCCCTGCTCAACGCGCAGGATGCGGTATCAGATTATGACATCATCAGCTTCGATGTCCTGTGGATCGGGGAGTTATTCGACGCGATGGCGCTGACATCGCTCAATGAATATATCATGCAGGCGCCGGAACTCGATACGGATGACTTCCTGACAGCGGCATATCGCGCCTCGCAGTACGGCGACCAACAGTTAGGTTTGCCGATACAGCCCCACCCCGAATTATTGTGGTATCGGGTTGATCTTTTCGAGCAGGCGAATATCGATCCACCACGTACTACCGATGATGTCCTGCAGGCCGCGTCACAACTGCATGACCCCGAATCCGAGCTTTATGGTATCTGCTGGAACGCACAAAGACGGCAACCATTAGGCCAACAGATAGCGCATTTTTACGGAGCTTTTGGGCAACCGTTATTCGACGACGACGGACAACCGACCCTCAATACCGAGCGCGGTCTGGCGGCGGCGGAATATGCGCTGGCATTGATGGCATATTCTCCGCCCGATATTCTGACAATGGCATGGGATCAGCGTATTCTGCGTTTTGCATCCGGCAAATGCGCGATGACATACGGTTGGGGAGCGCGTAGCTACTTCGTGGAAAACGATCCATCTAGCGAAGTCGCCGGATTGGTCGGTTATCTGCCCGCGCCGCACGCGCCATCTGCCGAACCGGTGACGCCAATTGGGACATGGAGTTTGGGTATTCCGGCAAATTTAGGCGAGCGCACGCCGTTAGCGTGGGATTTTCTGGCGTGGCTCAGTAGCTCGGAGATACAAACCTTGCTGGCTGGTTATGGTAACGGCGGTATGCCCCGCCAAAGCGTTATCACTGACGAGACGCTAACGGCCGCTTATCCCGCCTTCGCTGTTGTATCGCGTCTGGATCAGGACAGTCAGTTGGCCGACTGGATGCGCCCACCGGTTGCCGGTTGGTCAGATTTAGAGGTCATACTGGGTACAGTTTTCCACAATATGCTCATCAATCAAATAACGCCGCAACAAGCTATCGAAGAAGCACAACATCAAGCGGATAATTAAAATATGTTCACACTCAGACACATCAAATTGCAATACCAGCTATGGCTGAGCATCATTCTCATGACGATGTTGCCCATTCTGCTCGTGACCGTCTATTACGTGCACACGATGACATCAACTTTGCAGGATGAAATCCGGCTGAACTACCAGCAAATCGCCACCATTCGATCTTCTGAGGTCGATATGCTATTTAATCAGGCTAAAGAAGATATACTCTTCATCGCGCAGAGCTTCGAGCTGAGGCGTTATATCAATGCGCCAACGGAACGATTGACAGATCGCTATCTATTAGACATCGAGCGATTGCTGGTCAACTTCCTAGCGCGATCTAATCTCATATATCATCGCGCCTGCGTTCTGGACGCGCAGGGAATGGAGAGAATTTGCGCGGGCAAGAACGACGAAGCGCAAATCACCATCATCGACGCATTAGAAAGCCGGATTGATAGCGATTACTTCAACGGAGCGATGAGCCTGACCGGTATTCCGGGCGATCGTATCCCGATTTATGTCTCTGATGTGCTATCGAATCAGCGCGGCGACGATACATCAACCGGCGCTTTGCCGGTCATCCACTATGCCACCCGCCTACAGACAGATGACGGAGTGATGTCCGGTGTGCTGGCGTTTGATCTGGATTTCCGCGTCTTGATCGATCTGCTAGAACCGCGACGAGATGGTGAAGTTGTCTATCTAGTCAATGCCGTCGGTGATTATCTTTTTCATCCACAACATACCGATAACCCCAATGATCGATCACGAAACTTGCATGACGATTATACGCAGGACGCCCCTACTATCCTGTCAACCCCGCAAGATTTGCTATTTTACCCACGTGATAACGCGGAGGACATCCTGTTTTTCACGCGCATTCAACCACGCAATCATTCGACACGCTGGACGGCGATTTATCGTCAGCCGCGTGCTATCGCTTTTGAGCCGATACGACAAGCCCGCTTGTTCATCGTTGGCCTGTCGGCACTGCTGATCGTCAGTGTAAGCTTCGTC
>REDR01000023.1 GCA_007693385.1 Anaerolineaceae bacterium | reverse complement strand
GGCTTGACCGCATGGTGGAAGGTTGGAGCTATCCGGCGGAATGGGCAGACTTGAGCATCAACGATCTCGAAATTGAGCAACGCGCTCAACTGCTCAGCGATAATCTGAACACCCGCGACATCTACAGCTTAGCCGTTGACCAGATTTTAGAGCCGCGAATCGTGCGTAGCTGGAAGTTGTTCGAGTCATTGTTTGAGGCTGACCGCATCCGCGCCGAAGCGGAAGAAAACTTTCGTGGCGAGGAGTTCCGCTTCTATTCGTGGCTGAGCCTAGATTTCATCTTGCGCCCCGTCTCCAGTTCAGCGACGACGGCGGGACTACGTACCGCGCTTCTCGGCTCGGCATGGATTATCAGCATCACGATTCTGGTCGCTTTCCCGATTGGCGTCGGCGCGGCTATCTATCTGGAAGAGTACGCTAGCAACAACTGGTTTAATAATTTGATCGAGCTTAACATCCGTAATCTGGCCGCCGTGCCGTCGATCATCTACGGTATGCTCGGTCTGGCCGTATTTGCGCTGGCTTTACGCCGGATCACCAGTGGCGCAATATTCGGTATGGGGGAGCCAAGCGGACGGACGGTGATCTCCGCCGCATTAACGCTGGCACTGTTGATTTTGCCGGTTATCATCATCCAGTCGCAGGAAGCGATCCGCGCTGTGCCGAGTTCAATCCGTGATGGCAGTTACGGGCTAGGCGCGACCAAGTGGCAGACCGTGAGCCGTCAGGTACTGCCGATAGCGTTTCCCAGTATCTTGACCGGCATCATTCTGGCGATGTCCCGCGCCGTCGGCGAAACTGCGCCGCTTCTGGTGGTGGGTGCTTCAACGTTCATTGGCGTTGATCCTGATGGCCCGTTCTCCAAATTCACGGTTGTCCCCATTCAAATTTACCAATGGACGGCACGCCCTGAGGCGACGTTTAGCGCGGTGGCCGCCGCCGCTATCATCGTTTTGCTGATTATCATGATTTTGCTGAATGGCACAGCCATCATCTTACGTAACCGCTTCAGAAGGAGATTGACATGAGCCTGAATGGAACAACCGCAAATGTCGCCCTGCGCATCAGAAACATGAGTATCTACTATGGCGATACTCGCGCTGTCAAAGATGTTTCGATGGATATTCAAGAGCGCAAGATCACCGCGTTGATCGGCCCGTCTGGTTGCGGCAAATCGACTGTGTTACGGGCGCTTAATCGCATGAATGACCTGATCGACGGCGCTCGACTTGAAGGCGAAGTGCTATATGGCGATAAAAACATCTATGAACAGGGCGTTGATCCGATTGAAGTCCGTCGCCGTGTCGGGATGGTCTTTCAGAAACCCAACCCCTTCCCCAAGAGCATCTACGATAATATCGCCTACGGCCCGCGTATTCTCGGCGTGCGGAATAAAAAGACGCTTGATGACATCGTGGAGAACAGTCTGCGCGGTGCGGCGCTGTGGGATGAAGTCAAGACCGACCTGAAAAAATCCGGCTTCGCGCTGTCTGGCGGCCAACAACAGCGTCTTTGTATCGCACGGGCGCTAGCTGTTGAACCGGAGGTAATCCTGATGGATGAGCCGTGTTCGGCGCTCGATCCCATCGCCACGCAACGCATCGAAGAATTGATGCGGACGCTAGTCAAGGATTACACAATCGTCATCGTGACACACAACATGCAACAGGCCAGCCGTGTGTCGGACTATACGGCGTTCTTCAACATCCGCAAAGCGCAGATTGGCGACATTGAAGCACGTTGGGGTGAACTCATCGAGTTTGAGCCAACTGCTCAGGTTTTCAATTCGCCACGCGAACAAGAAACCGCCGACTACGTCTCCGGGCGATTTGGTTAAAGTATCCGGTATGCCGCACAAAAGCGCGGTGATGAGGGTGTGCTAACTCCATCGCCGCGTTTTTTGACGGCGACTCGAAAGGATCGGACGACATGCAAAAAACGACTATATTCGGCGATATTCACGGCAACATCGCGGCGCTAGAAGCGGTGTTAGGCGACATCGCGGCGCGGAAACTGGATAACCTGTTCTGTCTGGGCGATCTGGTGGGATATGGGACATTCCCGAATGAGGTTGTCGAGTTGATTCGATTACGCAATATTCCGACGATCATGGGAAATTACGATCAGGGCGTGGGCAACGATAGCGCTGATTGCGGATGCGCCTATGGGACGCCAGAGGCTCAAGCGCTGGGTGAACGGTCTATCGCGTGGAGCAACGCGCACACCACCGCCGATAACAAGGCGTATTTGCGCCAATTGCCTGCCAGCATCCCGCTAGAACTGGGCGATCTGCGTGTATTGCTGGTGCATGGTAGCCCGCGCAAAATCAACGAATATCTGTATGAAGACCGTCCCGATGGTAGTTTCGAGCGCTTGCTGGATCAATACAACGTTGATGTGATCGTCTGCGGTCACACGCATCTGCCCTATCATAAAGTCTTGCCGAGTGGACGGCATATCATCAACGCCGGAAGCGTCGGTAAACCGAAAGATGGCAACCCGCGTGCGGGCTATATCGTGCTTAACGTTGACGGCGCGAATTTGACTGTCGATTTTGTGCGTGTGCCGTATGATGTCGAGCGCATCGCCCGCGCTATCGAAGCAACCGACATGCCGGACGAGTTCGCCGCAATGCTCCGCACCGCCACCGGATGACAAAATCGGCGGCAGAGTAGTAGAGTAGACGCTGGCTTCGCAGGACGTGCGACCAATGTCTATAGGCTGTCCTACAAGAATATGATGTATGACACTCTCGATCATGGTTCAGAGTGTACACAATGTAATGCGCAAAAATAAGGCATCAGACCAAAAGCCCGCGTGATATGCCAGCTTTTCCCATAAATAGCACACGTGAGGATAGGGCGACAAACACCGCATCCCATCAACCACCTTCAGTTTGTAAGTTCAGCGAACGAATCGCTTGACAACCGCTTCAAGCAGTGTTAGATTCTGATGAAACGGATAAGTTAGTTAAGCTAACTAACTTATCTAATCGCATGTTCAAATCAGAGAGGATATTGGAAAAATGAAACGTATTTTTGCTTTGTTATTGGTTTTGATGATGGTGATGGCGCTAAATCCGGTGAAGGCACAGAATGCCGGTTCGCTGGAAATCTACATCACCGGTTTGCCGGAGAGCGGGCTGGATTGGTTCCGCAACGAGGCGTTCCCCGCCTTTGCTGAATCATACGGTGCAGACGTGAATCTAGAAATCCTGACCGGCGGTTGGGGCGACTTCGACGCGACTGTGGCTGGGTGGATCACGACGGGAAGCGGGCCGGACATCGTGTATCTTGGTAGCGAATACGCCGCCACATACGGCAGTCTGCTAAAAGACCTCAGCGATTACTTCGACGAGAGCGACCTCTCAGCGTTCTTACCGGCGGCAGTGGAAACTGTCTCGTGGGATGGCATGGTTCGCGGCCTGCCGTTGCTGATGTCGCCGCGCCCCATCTTCTACCGTACCGACCTGATGGCCGAAGGTAGCGAAATTCCGACGACGTTTGAAGAAGCGCTGGCCTTCGTGGAAGCGAACAGCATTGTTGAAGATAACGCGATGGTACAAATGGGTTTCATGGACATCGGCTCCGGCCTGTTCGACGCGCAAGAGTTCATCGGCTACATCTGGAGCGCGGGCGGCGAGCTGTACTATGAGGACGGTACCAGCGCGTTTGATAGCGATGTCGTCGCGGAAGTGCTTCAGTATATGTATGACCGCCGCCGCGTGATGCTCCCGACGGAAGCTACCGCCGGTCTGCCGCCGTTTGAAGGCTACCCGATTACATCCGACCGCGTAGTAAGCGGCATCTTCCCACTATGGAACATGCCCCCGACTAGCGATGAAGTGTGGGACGACATCGTGATTGCGCCGTATCCGGCGGGCACGGCGGGCGAGCCTATCGTGCAGGTATTCATCGACTGGCTGAGCGTGCCGCAGTATGTCCCCGATGAAAAACTGGAATTAGTGACTGACTTTCTCAAGTTCATCACCAGTCAGGAAAACGCGATTGCCCTCAGCGAAGTTGTCGGCTATACGCCGGTTCGTGAGGATGCATGGGACGCTATCCGCGAAAATCCGGTTTGGGATACCATGCTTGATCTGACGGTGACGTATGGGCGGAGCTTCTCCGACATCCGCGCCAGCGCCGAACTGCGCCCGCTTATCGTGGAGCAGGTGATGCTGTTCCTGAGCGATCAGCAGAGCCTTGAAGATACGCAGATGTTCCTCAAAGAGGACTATGACGGCATCCTTGCAGATAATGGCTACTTAGATTAAATCCGGCTTCGTCGTCCGGCGGGACTGAGTCATCCTGCCGGACGTTTTTTACAAATCAAAAATGCTACTGCTCGGGTAGGGCAAAAAAGACTTTTGCATCCTTTCAAAAGCCCTTGCCGAAAGCTTTTTAGCGCTACCTTTTTTGGGAAAAAGGTAGCAAAAGAAATCATCCGAGTAGTTAACTTCTACAAATATTAGAGGACTGAAACGGACAGATCATGGGTCATGCCAAGATAGACACACT
>REDR01000106.1 GCA_007693385.1 Anaerolineaceae bacterium | reverse complement strand
GCGAAATGATGTATGAACTATCTTACGGATTGGCGAAACGCGCCTACCGACTGGAGAGAATCGTATGAACTTTGAGGATTTACCTTTAATCGCTACGTCGCACGTCTCAGCGGACGGCACACACTACGCGCTGATGATCGCCGCCGATGATCAGAAGAAACTGGTCGTTTATGGTGATAGCGCCGCGTTTGATGGCGTGGTGCATCCTGAATCCGGCGCGTTGCTGTGCCGGTTGACCGCGCACAACGCCCGCGTCCTGCGCGAGCGATTAGCATGGCTACGGCCGATCCCGCTTGGCACGCGCACATCGGGGGGCTTCGGCGACCGTCTGGGATGCGCCACCGTCGGTCACCTGCTGGCGACGGCGGGAAGCGGCGTTATGCCAGTTCTGGCACAACAGTCCGTGCGCGAAAATGCCCGCACCGGACGCACACCGCAACAGGTACTCGATGATGCCATGTGGGGCGCATTTGAATTCGGCTGGCGTGATGGCTGGGGTGCAGATGCCGACCACCTCAAGGCCGTTGAGGACATCCCCCCATTTGTTGAGGCCGGGTACACGTTCTACACGATTGATCCCGGCGATCATGTTGATGATTCTGCCGACTCCGACGACCTGCCCACGCTGAAGCGCAAAGTCACGACGCTGGATTGGACAGCGTTGGCTAGTTCACCGGATGATCTGGTCAAACGACTATCGGGCACGGTCAATCTGGGTGGGCTGACGCTCGATCTCAACGAAGAAACAATTTTGCGAGCGGCGGTCAAATATGGTTCAGCCGTGTTGCACGCCGTCACGATGGCGGGGCACATCCGCGATTTGATAGGCGATAAGTCGTTTGATCTGGAAGTGTCCGTTGATGAAACGAACTCAACGACGGCCCACGTCGAGCATTTCTACATCGTGAGCGAACTCAAGCGGCTGGGCGTGACATTCACCAGTCTCGCGCCGCGCTTCGTCGGGCGCTTTGAAAAAGGCGTGGATTACATCGGCGATCTGAACACGCTATCTGACGACATCGCGGTACACGGCGCGATCATGCGACACTTCGGCGATTCGTATAAGCTCAGTCTGCACACAGGGAGCGATAAATTCGGTGTTTATCCCATCGCGCTACGTCACACAAACGGATTGGTGCATCTCAAGACGGCGGGTACAAGCTATCTGGAAGCCCTGCGCGTGATGGCAAACGTTCAGCCCGCCCTATTCCGCGATGTATTGGCGCTGGCGCGTGAGCACTACGAGGAAGACCGCAAGACCTATCATGTCTCCGCATTGCTAGATAAGTTACCCGATCCGGCGACGTTGACCGATGATGCGCTAGCCGGTCTGCTCGATCAATTCGATGCACGACAGATTCTACACGTCACCTACGGTTCGATGCTGGATGCTTACGGCGCGGAACTGGCGGCGATGCTCCAAGCGCACGAGGTGGCCTATCACGCCGGACTCAAAACGCATTTTGACCGGCACTTAGCGGCATTTCGCGGGGTGACCGCATGAACGATCTATTCAACCTGCAAGATAAAGTGGCCGTCGTGACCGGCGGCACCGGCGCACTCGGCGCGACGATGTGCCGGACGCTGGCCTCTGCGGGGGCGACGGTGGTCATCATGGCGCGGACGAGCGACGCCGCCTCTGCGCTGGCCGATGAGATCAACGCGGCGGGCGGCACGGCAGACGCCATCGCCTGCGATGTGCTGGACGCCGACGCGCTACAGGCCGCCGCGCAGATAGTCGAAGCGCGTTATGGCCGCATCGATATTCTGCTCAATGGCGCGGGCGGTAATCACCCCGACGCCACCGCCATGCCGGGCGAACGGACGTTTTTCGATCTGCCGCCGGACGCGCTCCGGTGGGTGTTTGACCTCAACCTGATGGGGACGATTCTACCGTCGCAGGTCTTCGGCGCGATGATGGTGAAGCAACATAGCGGCGTCATCATCAATATCAGTTCGATGGCGTCCATGCAACCGCTAACGCGGGTGGTCGCTTATGGTGCGGCGAAGGCGGCGATCAACAATTTTACACAATGGCTGGCGGTCTACATGGCGACCGAACACAGCCCGCATATTCGCGTTAACGCCATCGCGCCCGGCTTCTTTCTCGGCCAGCAGAATCGCTTTCTGCTGATGAACGACGACGATACATTAACCGGTCGCGGTCAGCAGATCATCGACCACACGCCGCAAGGACGCTTCGGCAATCCTGACGATCTGAGCGGGACGTTGCTGTGGTTGGCGAGTGACGCTAGCCGTTTTGTGACCGGAATCGTCGTTCCCGTTGATGGTGGCTTTAGCGCTTATAGTGGAGTATAGATTATGCAGATGACGTTTCGCTGGTTTGGAGACGATGATCCGGTGCCGTTAGCCCACATCCGGCAGATTCCGCAGATGCGCGGCATCGTCGGCGCGTTATTCGATATTCCGGTGGGCGATGTGTGGCCGCTAGAACGGATTCAGGCGCTCAAGCAAAAAGTTGAATCCGCCGGATTAACCTTGCCGGTCATCGAGAGCATCCCCGTTCACGAATCAATCAAGCTCGGCCTACCGGAGCGCGAACGCTACATCGAAGCGTATCAAGCCAGCATCCGCAACCTGAGCGCGTGCGGCGTCGGCGTACTGTGCTATAACTTCATGCCGGTCTTCGATTGGGTGCGGACAGAACTCACCCACCCCTTGCCGGATGGCTCGAACGCGCTAGCCTATCGTCACGATGACCTGAGCGCGATGGATTTCTCCGGCGGGATGCCCGACATGCCCGCATGGGCGAATCAGTACGATGCCGACCAACTGCGGGCGATCATGGACGCCTACCGCGCCATTGACGACGACGCCCTGTTTGAGAACTTCGCTTATTTTCTGCGGGCTGTCGTGCCCGTCGCGGAAGAAGCGGGCGTCAAGCTGGCTCTGCATCCCGATGATCCGCCGTGGCCGGTTTTTGGTCTGCCGCGTATCGTGCGCGATGCCGCGACTATCCAGCGCATCATGGATGCGGTGCCGAGCGCGTACAACGGCCTGACGTTCTGCACCGGATCGCTCGGCGCGTTGCAAACGAACGATCTACCGGCGATGGTGCGCCAGTTCGCCGGACGCATCCATTTTGTACATCTGCGTAACGTCAAGCACGACTCGGCGCACGACTTCCGCGAGTCCGAGCATCCGTCGCAATGCGGTGATGTCGATATGCTGGCCGTCGTGCGGGCGCTGGTCGAAAGCGGATTTGATGGCGCGGTGCGTCCCGATCATGGGCGGATGATCTGGGGCGAAAGCGGCAAGGCCGGTTATGGGCTATATGATCGCGCACTAGGGGCGATGTATTTGCAAGGACTATTTGAGGCGGTTGAACGGATGCAGGCGACATGATGACTTTCGACGTGTTGACATTCGGCGAAGCGCTTTACCGCCTGACGCCGCCTAATGCCCGTCGCATCGCGGGCGCAACGCACTTCGATTTCTTCGTCGGCGGGGCGGAGGCCAACGTCGCCGTCGGGTTGGCGCGGCTCGGGTTGCGTTCGGCGTGGTTATCGCGCCTGACCGACAACGCACTCGGCCAGCACATCGCCGCGACTCTGCGCGGGCAGAACGTCGATGTCTCGCGGGTGATCTGGACGCCGGAGGATCGCGTCGGGCTGTACTTCATGGAAGAAGGGACGCCGCCCCGCGCCAGCCATGTGATTTATGACCGCGCCAATAGCGCCATGAGTCGCATCACCCCCGCCGACATCCCCGATGATCTATTCCGACGGGGTGAGGGGAAGTTGTTCCACACGACGGGGATCACGCTGGCATTGAGTGAAAGCGCGTTACAATCAGCGGCTCATGCGTGGGACTTGGCGCGAACGGCAGGCTACACGCTCAGTTTTGATCTCAACCATCGTCGCCGCCTGTGGTCGGATACAGACGCTCGCGCCGCGTGCCAGCCGTTTTTGCGTTCGGCGGATGTTATCTTCATCGCGCAACGTGACGCGCAAACCGTGCTCGGTCTGTCCGGTTCAGCAGATGAAATTATCGAGCAATTGCACGCGCAATATCCCGCCGCCCACATCGCTATGACGCGGGGTGCGGCTGGCGCGATAGCGTGTGACGCATCAGGACAGGTGGTGCATCAGGCCGCGTTTCCGGTGACCGCTATCGGGCGCATCGGCGCGGGAGATGCGTTTGCGGCGGGCTTCCTCTACGCGCATCTATCCGGCAAGCCACTTGATGAAATGTGCCGATGGGCGTCAGCCTGCGCCGCACTCAAGCTGACGATCCCGGGAGATATGCCGCTGATTGACCGCGCCATGTTGGATGATCTGCTGGCGCACGATGGCGGCGATGTCTCGCGATGAGGGGGCTATTGCGCGGGTTCAACGCCACACCACACTATCGAACCCGCACTAGCTACGCTTTATCGGCTTGATTTCAACCTTATCTCAATTTTCGAGGCTGTTTCGAGCGATTTTGGAGTAGAAAACGTGAGGAAAAACAAAAATCCCGCCGCCATCGCCGCCTGAATCCGGCGGTTTCCAGTTCGGCAGAACGCTCACATCCATCAGTTCCTGCAAAAACGGCTTCGGTTCGATGCCGACCACGTAGCCCGGATAATCCGGATGCAGATAAACCGTCGTCAGCAAGGCGTGGAAGATGGCTCGCATCTCCTGCGGATT
>REDR01000046.1 GCA_007693385.1 Anaerolineaceae bacterium | reverse complement strand
GCCGGGCGCGTGTGATGCGCCGGTTTCGACCAGCGCCAGCAATGCACGAAGCGCGGCGGTATCGTCAAGCACGGCGACGGCCTCCGTCACCGGCGCGACGGCGGTGAATTCCGGCGGGTATCCGGCATTTTGCGCGTTCTCGATCAGGCGGCGAATGTAGGTGCGCTGTTGCTCATCATCCAGATCGGCGCGGCGGTTCATGAAGCGGTTGAGCATCTTCAGCACGCGGCGCATCGCGCCGAACGCCTGCTCGAACGCGGCTGAGTCTTCGACCTGACCGGCCTTGATTTGGATTTGCGCCTCGCCCCAATTATGGACGATCTGCGCCTGTTCGTCGTCAAGGCCATCGGTCAGCGTGTAATCTTCGTACAATCTGATGATGGCTTCGCGGGTGTCGATTGCTCCCATTTTTCAGCATATCCCCCTTCGATAATTTGCCCTGATTATAGGGCATTATGCAGTCAGTGACGAGATGCGACGCGGGCATCGCGCCGCTACCGCAGGTCGCCCTTGACTTCATAACGTGTTTTCTCGCTCCGCGCCAATTCTTTACCGCGTGCCTTCGGCGCGGCCAGCGCGGGCGCTAATCCTTTACGCCGCAACTCGATGTTAATGAGTTCATTCAGTTTGGCTTTATCGCGCCCGCCGACATAAGCCAATTCATCAGCGCGGGTGAGCGCGTAGGGGTACGGGTTGCGCCCCTGCATGGCGGATTGTGCCAGCAAGACCGCGTGCAGATCATCCACCGCCGCCGGTTCTGCCGCCACCCACGCCGGAATATCGACGCGGGCGATAGCGGTGTGGTCGCCGACGCCGACTTTGACGTAGAAGAAAGCGATCTCCTGCGACGGATTGCGCCGCTTATAGTCCAGATTGCGCGGCGAATTCTGCACCATCACCGCGCTACGCTCGCCTGCCGATAGCACCGCATGGAACAGGTGCCTATCGCGCAGACCTTCAAGATCGCCGCCGCGCTCGATCTCCGCCTGCTTGAATTTGATCTCGGCTTCGTCGCGCAGGCTGAGCAGATGCAACAGGCGCAAGACCACACTGCCACGCGGGTTATCGACATAACCGGCCAGCGTGACTCGCGTGCCGTTGGCCTGTATGTCGTATAGATGTTGCATGGCGGCGTGATAGTCCTTTTGCAGATCGTCGGCGTCGGTCACATCATCGGCGGAGGCGGTGAACATCAGGCTATTGTCGTACAGCGCGACGATGCCGCCCGCCGGTGCGCTGTGACGGCGCTCCCACGCCAGCGCCGACATCGCCTGCATCTCGGCGACGGTGCGGCGGGCGTCCACCGTGCGATTGCTGACCAGATGGCCGAAGCGGTCATGCACATGGCTCTTGTGAAAATACAGCGTGGGCAATGTGATCTGTTCCGGCAGGTGCGCCGCGCCCTGATAGTACATGAATAGGCCGATGTTGATGAGATAATAGTGGATGGCCGATTGATCGCTGGGGTAAACCTGACTGCCGTCGGCGGCGATGACCAGCGCTTGCGGCGATGCCTGCGGCGGCGGATAGATCAGGTTCGGCGGCGTGTCGTCGTCGCCCAGCAGAGCCGCACCGCGATAGCCGCTAATATCCGACTGGCGCACCCACTGGATGCGCTGGCGCACCGCGTCCACGTCACCGGCGGAAGCGAAGCGGCGGAGCGCGATCTGCATGTGGCGGTCAAAGTCAAAATCGACCTGCTCGATCATCGACCCCATCTTGTACACTTGCTCGGTGATCTTGTTGAATTCTATCGGCATCAGTCTAACTCCAATAAATCGCGGATCGCGGGATCAAGGCCGACCAGCGCATGAGCGCGAACGACGGGCGACATCGCCCGCCATGCGTCCCGCGCCATCTCGCGCCCGCCTTCACGCTCCGCCGGTTCGCCATGCTGAAAGGTCAGCACGCCGATTTGAAAGCGAATAGAGGCGTCATCGGGGATCAGTTCGGCGGCGGTGCGGTAATCTTTCAGCGCGGTGCGGGGCACATTCAGCGCTGAATGTGCCGCCGCCCGCGCACAGAACCAGCCGCCCACCCTGTTTTTCGCCATCGGCGATAGGTCGGCGGCGGGGCGGAAGAAGTGCCGGATCGCCAGACTGTAATATTTAGCGGCGGCGTGGGGGTCGTCGTCCATCATGGCGAGATCAGCCGCCCGCACCCACCAGCCCCAACTAGCATATCCGGATAGCGTCGCGCCGATCATATAACTGGCAATAGATCGCGCTTCGCTGATGTCGCCTTCGTCCATTAGCAGACGAATCAGGCGATCCGCAAGGCGTGCATATTCGCGGTTCTGGCGGTGCGCGTCGCGCAATAGCGCAATAGCGGCGACGCTCTGACCGTCGTTGACCAGCGCGTTGGCCTCCGAGATGAAATCTTCCGGCATCCGGTCTTTAATCGCGGAATAATCGGCTAGCGCTTCCGCCGTCCGTCCCATGCCATTATACAGCCGCGCCCGCAGGCGACGGGCGGCGTCGTCGTCCGGCTGGGCTTGCAGGTGCGCGTCGAGCGCGTCGAGCGCGTCGTCCAGTTCGCCAGCCTTGAGGAAGGCTTGCGCCATATCCAGCGCGGTATGTGCCATATCTAGGAGTCCTCCCCCGCGTGCAGAGGTAGCCAGACGCTAAAGCGTGTGCCTTCGCCTTCGGTGCTGACCACGCTGATCGTTCCGCCGTGCATCTCGACGATCTCTTTAGCGATGCTCAAGCCCAACCCGACGCCCTGATCGTAGTCGTTGACGCGAAAGAACGGCTTGAAAATATGCGGCAATAGCTCCGGCGGGATGCCGACGCCGGTATCGCTGACATCGACGACGGCATGTTCGACGCCATCGCGGTACATGCGCCGCACGCTGACGGTCACCATGCCGCCCTCCGGCGTGTGGTTGATGGCATTGGTGATAAGATTGGTGATGACCTGTTGCATACGCTGGTCATCGAGCGCGATCACCGACGGCGGCTCGGAGCGTGCCCAGACTAACGACAGGTCGCGCTTGTCGGCTTCCTGCATTTGCACGTCGATGACCGATTGCAACACGTCGTCAATCGCTCTGGGCTGGCGGTGCAACGAGATGACGCCATTTTCAAAGCGGCTGATGTCCAGCAAGTCCTCAACCAACTGCTTCATGCGCTCCGTGACCGAGACCAGCACCGGCATGTGGCGCTCGACGGAATCCGGCTGTTTTTGTAGCAGATACAGCCGCGTCTTGAGGTTGGCTATCGGCGTGCGGAGTTCGTGGCTGGCGGTGGCGATGAACCGCGCTTTTTGCGCTTCCAGCCGTTTCTCGGCGCTGATGTCGCGCACGACGGCCACCACGCCGGGCAAGGTCTGGCCGCGACTGTGTACCAGCGTACAACTGACACTCAGATCAATGGCGATGCTATCCGGGCGCTGTAGCTTGAGTTCGCCGCGCCAGAAACCACGCCGCATCAATCGGCGCTGGATGTAATTTGTGAAATCAATGGCCTCATCGTCCGGCGTCGTCATGCCCGACCACAGATCACGCTCGGGATATTCAGTCGATGACCAGCCGATCATATTCGCCAGCGATGAATTGACGTAAAGCACGCGGCCATCCATGCTATGATACACGACGCCTTCGGTCATTGCGTCCAGAATGGCGCGTAGTTGCGCCCGTTCGGACTCTAGCTCGCGGGTGCGTTCTGCCACGCGCTGACGCAGATCAAGCGCCTGCTTCTGCACCGTCTCGAACAGGAGCGCGTTCTGTATGGCGATGCCGGCCTGACTGGAAAACGCCTGCAAGCGCAGGGCGTCGTCGGTGGAGAATAAGCCGGGCTGGACGCTGTTCACATTCATGAAGCCGATGACGCGCCCTTCGGTGAAGATCGGCACACACATATAGCCGCGTATCCAGCCCGACGTATCAACGAAAACCCAGCGCGGATCGGCGCGGGTGTCATGCAGGACGATAGCTTCGCGGGTTTCTCTGGCCTGCACGTAAATGGGAAACATCTCCAGCAGATGACGTTCTTCTTTTTCCTGCGGGCGCATCTCGCCATCTATGCGACGATAATAGCGGATCGTCCGCACGTAGAGATCATTTTCAATCAGCATCATGTTGGCGGAGTCATAGTTTGGCAGGATGCGATTGGCGCTAGCGACCAGACGATCCAGCACCTCATGTAGTTTGAGCGTCTCGCCCAGCGTCAGCGCGGCATCGCGCAAGGCTTCGGCCATTTTGCGCTGGTCTAGTTCCGATTGTTCGGCGCGATGGCGATCAGCGATCTGCTGGCGCATGATTTCATTGGAACGCGATAGCTCGGTGGTTCGCGCCTGTACGCGCTGTTCCAGTAATTCATTGGCGCGTTGCAGGGTGAATTCGGCCTCTTTGCGCTCGGTGATGTCGGTGACGACGCCGACCAGATGCCAATGGCCGGAAGCGTGGGGGGTGACTCTAACTTCTTCGCGCAACCAGCGCACCGCCCCGCCAGCGCTTTTACAGCGATATTCTACGGTGTATTGTCCCGCGCCGCTTTGAATTGCGGCGTCCGACTGGCGCTTCACCGCGTCGTAGTCGAGCATCGCCTCGCGCCATGCTTGCGTGTAAGAGATGTCGTCGGATGTATCCAGCGGCATGAAGCGGCTGGCGGCCTGTTCGCTGACGATGCGGAAGTCGTGCCAACTGCTGGTGAGGCGACCATCGCGTTCGACCTGCACGACATCGGCCTGCCACAACAAACAATGCGCGGCTTCGATCACGTCATCGACATCAGCGATACGCGAAAGACGCGCCTCGAATTGGCGCAGGGCGGCATGACGCAACAGCGCGGGTGGATACGGCGGCAGAAGGCAGTCGTCAAAACCGAGCGCCAGCGCCGCCTCAACGCCTTGCGGATCGGTCAGCGCCATCAGGAAAGGCGAGCCGGACGCTTTAAGGTCGGCGACAATCTGCGGCGTGGACTGACCTGCGGTGTCGAGGGCGATAAAACAGGGCACATGCTGGCGTGCGAGATCGACGCCTTCGGCATGGTCGGCGGCGCAAGACAAGCGCACCGCGTCGTCAGCGAAAACCGCGCACAATGCTTCCCGACGTTGGTCGTCGGTGTCGATGATCAGAATAGTCGGGGATCGGCTCATGTTGATTTGCCTGTTCTGCGATGGTTATGACTCAATTATCAGGTAATTCACGCTAAAGAACAAGCGAAGAACGGATGATTTATCCGGCTGGGATGTATTGCGCCCGCTAATGCCACGCATGGCGGCTGGTGACATCCAGACGGCGCGACAACAGGCGGGCGGTCAGCGCGTAAAGCGGGATGCTGAGGCAGAACAGCGTGCCGACCAGCATATTGACCTGTGTCAGCGCCAGCGCCGCCGTCACCAGCGACAGGAACAGCAACACACCAATGGCGATCTGCAACGCGCCGATGACCACCACACCGCGTCCGGCCATCGTCACCACCATGCGCCCTAGCGGAGTCGGCCAGCGATAAGTGATCTTGCGCCAGCGTATCGCCAGCCAGCCCGCCCGCACGATAAACGCGCTGAGCGAAAACCACAGCACGAAGAAGAAAATCCACAAAAGCACCTGTAACGCCTGCACCATAATTTTAGATGCTCCTCCGTAAATTTCGCCCATCAGCGCGATTCATGTATAATAAATCACAGTTCTGTAACCTATCAGCCAAAGCGCTCACCGATGTTAAAACAAGTCCTGTTACCATCTAAAGGGAAGTATCACTTGAGCATACCATCAAATAACGGCATAAATCCACCTTTACGCCTGCTGGCGGCTTTTCAGCGTCATTACGTCGGGAAGATGCCGGAATTCATCGTGCAAGCCGTCGGGCGCGAGATGTGGGTGGCGGCGATCACTGACGAGACGCCACGCTTCAGCATCTACGCCGCCGACTTTGACCGACAAGCGCAATTCACGCGGCGTAGCGCCCGCGCCAAACAAACCCACATCCGCCGCCCGTTGCCCGCGTGGGCGCGTTATCCGGCGGGGGTCATCACCCGCCTGTGTGATGATGGCCTGTACCTGAACGGCGTGCAAGCCGTCGTCGTCGGGGCGGAGGCGCACGGCCCGCGCTATGATTTCAGCATGGGGCTAGCCTTCGCCACGCTATGGTACGAGATTCACGGCGCGGCATACGACGAAGAGCAGTTAATCGGATTGGTGGAAGCGGTGCGGCGAGATTACATCGGCGATTGATAATCGTGCGATCTCAATCGCGGGCTTAAGTGCAAAAATACCTGTACATTCACTGGACGGCACGGCAGAAAAACAGGCAAAATATAAGCGACGACCACCGACAACATAGTAGAGGAACGGCCACAGTATCGTATGATAGGCAAAATTTTACAGATATTCGCCCCGCCCTACTTCAGCGACGAGGCCAAGAACCCGCCGGCCATCGTCCTCAACGCCGTGCTAATCATCAGCATGGGCGGGCTGTTGCTCGCCAGTATCCTGAGCGCGATCCGCAACCCGGAACCAATCGTCTCCATCGTGATTTATACGGCGGTGGCGCTGTCGCTCATCCCGTTTTATGTGCTGATGCACGCCGGTTACATCCGCTTCGTCAGTTGGGCGCTGGTGTCGGTTCTGTGGGTGGTCATCACGCTGGTGAATTATCTACTGGGCGGCATCGAAGGCCCGGCGTTTAGTTCGTATCTGGTGCTGATCGTGGTGGGCGCGTTACTGCTCGGGCCGTGGGGCGGCGCGGGCATTGCCACGTTGACCGTCGCTACGTTGTTGATCTTCTATGTCCTGCGCGACACCATCCAGCCGCCATTTCAAGAGGTGCAAGCCTCAACCACGCTGGCAATCGAGACGATGCACTCGGTCTTGATCGCGCTGTTCATCTACATCGCCACCAGCACCATCAACCGCTTTTTGTGGCGTTCACGCCGCCATCTGAAAGCGCTCCGCGAATCGCTGGACGAATTGAAGCGCACCACCGTTTCCAAGAATTATGTGGACAACATCATTCAATCAATGAGCAACTTGCTGATCGTGTTGAAGCCGGACGGCACGATTCAGCGCGTGAATCATTCGACATTGGCGACGCTGGGCTATGCGAGCGATCAAGAATTGATCGGCAAGCGCTACGATGAGGTCATCATCGACGCCAAAAGCGCGGCTTACCCGTTACCGTGCGATCCAGATAACCTGACCGACGTGCGCGAAACCGGCACGTATCGCAACGTTGACCAGAACTACCGCGCCCGTGATGGCCGTTTAATTCCGGTGACGGTATCTAGCGCGGTGATGTACGACGCGGGCGGCAAAGTGCAGGGCGTGGTGTGTGTGGCGCAGGACGTGACCGAGCAAAAAGAAGCGCAATATCAGCTAGAATATCAGGCCGGATTGCTGAATTCGGTATTTGACGCCATCATCGCCACGCAGATGGATTTGACCATCACAAGCTGGAACAAAGCCGCCGAACGCATCTACGGCTATAACGCCGAAGAGGTGATCGGGCGAAAGTTGCCGGATGTTGTGCCCACCGTATTCAACCATCGTGATGGCAGTCAAAGCGGTTTCATCCGCGAGAAATATCTGGCGCGGGGATACTGGCAGAACGAAGTCTCGCAACGGCGGCGCGATCACAGTCAATTGCATGTGTTGTCGTCTATTTCGTTATTGCGCGATCCAGAAGGCACGCCCGCCGGAACGGTCAGCATCAACCACGACATCACCAAGCGCGTACAGGCCGAGCAAGCGCTCCAGAAACGCGCCAACCAGCTCGCGCTATTGCGGCAAGCCGACATCGAAATCAGCAGTACGCTAGACATTGACCATGTGCTAGAGATGGCGCTGGTGGTGGCATCAAACATCAGTGGCGCGGACGCGGGCATGATCGTGCTGATCGACGAAGCGCAAACAGCCGTCATCGCGCACGCCGTCGGACGCTATGAGAGGCGGCTGGCGAAAGGTCAGGCGCATTCGCTGGATGAAGGCATCATCGGGCGCGTATTGCGGAGCAAGCAGGCGCAGAAGATCGACGATCTCCGGCGAGAGCCGGAGCGCGTCACCGAATTACCGGACTCGGCGCAGGTGATGGCCTTCCCGTTGATCTCGCATGATCGCTGGCTGGGAGTCATCAACGTGGAGACATCAGAGCCGGGGCAATTCACGCCGGAGACGTTCGACCTGCTATCCATCCTGACATCGCGCATCGCCGCCGCCATCGACAACGCCCGTCTGTACGGCATCCTGCAAAAACAACTCAACGAGCTACAGACGCTCTATGGACAGGTCAGCAAGCTAGAACAACTGAAAACCGACATGATCCGGCTGGCGTCGCACGACCTCCGCAACCCTATCGGCATCATCAACGGCTACGTGCAACTGCTCCGCGCTGATCTGCAAGACGTGGCCGAAGATGAGCATCTGGAATTCATCGAGCAGATCGGCGTCGCGTCGGAGCGCATGGACGAGATCGCTACCAATATTTTATCGCTGGAACGCATTCATCAGATCGCGCAGGCCGGTTATGACGCCGAAGTAGACCTGTATCAGGTGACGGTGGATGCGGTCAGCACGCAGATAGCGTCCGCCCGCGATAAATCATTGACGCTGGAAATTCAAGTAGACGAGCCGCACGAAGCCTACATCGTCAAAGGCGACGAGAGCCAACTGCACGAAGTCGTCATCAACTACCTGACCAACGCGATCAAATACACGCCTGCGGGCGGCGAGATCGTGGTGCGCCTGACCGCCGTTAACGATCACGTCCAGCTGACGGTGCGCGATAACGGCTACGGCATCCCCGCCAATCAGCAAGACAAGCTGTTCATGCCGTTCTTCCGCGCCAAGAGCGAAGCGACCAGCGATATAGACGGCGTTGGGCTGGGTTTGCATCTGGTGAATAACATCATCGCACGTCATCGCGGAGAGATCGTCTTTAGCAGTGAATACGGCGCGGGCAGTACATTCGGATTCAGCCTGCCATTGGTCGAGACATCGCGGCTATAATGTGACGCCGCAGAAGATCGACTACACAGAAGGCAAACGGCATTGGATTCACCGATCAAAACCCGTGTATGGCGCTTAGACGCGGACGCGCCCGACCCCGACATCATCGCGCAGGCGGCGGATATAATCCGCGACGGGCGGCTGGTCGCATTCCCGACGGAAACGGTCTACGGACTGGGGGCGAACGCGCTTTCCGCGCCCGCTATCGAACGCATCTACGCGGCCAAGCAACGACCGGCGCACGACCCGATCATCGCCCATATCGCCGCGATTGACGATCTGCCGCGTCTGGCGGTGGACATCCCCGACATCGCCTTTGATCTGGCGCGGGCGCTGTGGCCGGGCGCATTGACCATGATCTTGAAGCGCGGCGCGGATGTACCGGACAACATCGCCGCCGGACTGGATACCGTCGCGGTGCGGATGCCTTCCGGCAAAATCGCGGCGGCGTTAATCGCTAGCGCCGGTGTGCCCATCGCCGCGCCCAGCGCCAACACCTTCACGCGACCCAGCGCCACCACCGCCGCCCACGTCCTGCACGATCTGGGCGGGCGCATCGACGCGGTACTGGATGGCGGCGCGACACACATCGGCATTGAATCCACCGTACTCGATTTGACCGGCGAGACGCCGACGATCTTGCGTCCGGGCGGCGTCCTGCTGGACGACATCCAGCGCATCGCACCGACGACGATCACGCGGTCACGCTGGCAGACCGACGACACGCCCAGCCCATCGCCCGGACAGATGCTCAAACATTACGCGCCGAATGCGCGGATGATGGTGTATCGTGGCGAAGTGGCGGCGGTACTGGATGCGATGCGGCGGACGGCGGAAGAATTGAGCGCGGAGGGGTTGCGCGTCGGGTTATTAGTGGCGGCGGAAGATCGCCCGCACATCGACGGCGCGGGCGTGGTGCATGTGCTGGGACGGCGCGACGATCTGGCCGGAATCAGCCGCAATCTATTCGCCGCGTTGCGTCAACTGGACGCGCAAAACGTCGATGTCATCCTGACGCGCGATTTCGGCGCGGAAGGTCTGGGCGTGGCGCTGTGGGATCGTCTGGTGCGGGCGGCGGAGGGGCGCGTCGTCACGGTTTGACGCGGCGCGGTTCATCGCACGGCGTCAAACGGGGCGCAACATATTGCGCCCCGACAATACATCATTGCGCGGCGCGGCGCAAAATGCGGATATAACGCTGTGGCTCGGTGCCAATGCTCCGCGAGAATAGATCGGCCTGCCGGACGATCTCGTGCTGACGGCGGCGAATACTGCTGGCTTGCGGCGTGAGGTCTATGAACTCCGCGCCCGCCCGCACTTTCATAATCGCCGCTTCAGTCTCGCGGAGCGCTTCCCCAAAAGGGTCAAGCGGGTTTACCTCCAGCTCGAAAACATCAATGATGAAGTTTTCCATCTGGCTGACGGTGTTGGCACGCAACACATAGATCGGCAGGCCGCCGGATTCCGCTTCGCGGATCAAGCGCGGGCGCTGACGATAGTAGTTCTTCATGGTGACGACGGCCTGCGCGGTGCGTAGATCGTCGGTCACGTCAAGCGGAACGTGCAGGCGCTTGGCGGCCTGTTGCAGGCGATTGCGGGCGACGCCGTACACGTACACGGTCAACGGTTGCAACGCGCCGCCGTCAGTGGTGGTCGGCGTGAAATCTTTGGCCTTCGGCGCATTAGAGAAGCCGTTACGCGGTGGTTCATCCGTGCCACGTTTGCGCCCACTTTCGCGCAGATTGCCCTTGCGGTTGCGTTCGCGCTCGCTGGTCAACCCGCCGATGTCGGGCACGTAGTCCTCAACGTGAATATCGCCTTCCGCGTCCCGCTCGCGCACCTCGATAGCGCGGGCGCGTCCGCGTAGCGCACTATCGACGGAATCGGCGACGCTGGCGTGAACCGCCATGCGATCCCGCGTCTGGATTTCGACCAGCATATCGAATGTCGGCGGCGCACGACGCTCTAGCACGGTCTTTTGTGTGCCGCGCCGCCGCGCTTCGTCGTCGCTGAGCGTGACGGATTCGATGCCGCCGATCAAGTCGGTCAGCGTCGGGTTCAGCATCAGGTTTTCCAGCGTGTTACCGTGCGCCGTGCCGATCAACTGCACGCCGCGCTCGGCGATGGTGCGGGCGGCCTGCGCTTCTAGCTCGCGCCCGATCTCGTCAATGACGATCACTTCGGGGTTGTGATTCTCCACCGCTTCGATCATCACTTCATGCTGGCGTTCCGGATGGTTGACCTGCATCCGCCGCGCCTTGCCGATGGCGGGATGCGGCACGTCACCGTCGCCGCCGATCTCGTTGGATGTATCAACGATGACCACGCGCTTGTGTTCGGCCAGCACCCGCGCCGCTTCGCGGAGCATGGTGGTCTTGCCGACGCCGGGCGGCCCCAGCATCAACACGCTCTGGCCGGACATAATCAGGTCTTCGATGATGTTGATGGTGCCGAAAACCGCCCGCCCGACGCGGCACGTCAGCCCGACGATGTCGCCGCGCCGGTTGCGTATCGCGGAGATACGGTGCAGGGTGCGCTCCATACCAGCGCGATTGTCAGCGTCAAAATCGCCGATTTGCTCCACAATATGGTCAATTTCCTGACGGGTGACTTCGTGCGGGGCGATGACGACTTCTTCTTCGACATAGCGGGCGGTAGGGACGCGCCCTAAATCAAGCACAATTTCTAGCAGTTGGTCTTTGTTACCCAGCTCGTCTAGTGATTGGCTGATAACGGGTGGTAGGACGGCCTTCAGATTGTTGATGTCGTCCGTTATCTGTCGCTCCATAAAATCCCTTTAACTACTCAGCAGGGTTAGATCACGGTCATAATCGTCTGGCGGTTCTCCCATCGTGACCAGATTAGGCACGACGCGGAAAGATTTCTTCGCCAGCGCGAATTTCGGTTGCCGCACAATCGCTTTAATGTGGCGCACCATCAACGCCTGCGGCGGTCCCGGCACGAAGCCCAGCCCGTGTAGCGGCGTGTGTAGCCACTCGTGATAGCGGCGAACCTGTACGTACAACGGTAGTTTACCGTTCCCCTGTATGTTCTGTATTAGATCATGAAAAATCGCCGGTGCTTGCGGCATGGCTTGCGGGTCGATGAACGGCGTCAGGTACACCCCATGACGGCCTTTGCTCACGGAGATGTAAGCCATCAAGCGCCCGCCTCGATAGTAAACCCAGCCCGGTTGTAAGCCGGTAGGGACGATGAACGGATGAAGCATTTTGGGCACGACACGCGCCACCAGCCCTTGAATCGCGCCGAGATCGGTCTCTTGCGCGGCGGCTAGTATCACCTGCGGCTCCAGACAGACGTATTCGCCGGGCGGACGCCGCCAGATTTGTTGACGGGCGTACACCGCAAAACCGCTATGGCGCATCGTCTCGAAAAGCGGATCATCTTCACCGACTTCGCCGATCAGCACTTGCGCGTCGTGGCGTCCGGCCTCCCGCGCCATCGCATCGAACACATGCAACCATGCGGTGTCATCGTCCTGCGGGCGGATGGTCGGCGCGATGTAGACGATATGGGCGACGCCTTCCGGCTCGCGCAGGCGGAAATGGCCTACCGCTTGCTCATCACCGACACGCGAGATGAACGTGAAAGCGTGGCGATGTGGCAGTAGCAAGCTGGACAAAATCGCCCCGCCCGGGCCGTAAAGGTCGCGGGTGTATTCGACTTCGGTATCCAGCACGGCTACATCATCGCTGATGCGCCGGATCAACGGAATATCAACCAGCGTGCAGGCGCGGGTGTCGGTATCACGGTTCGTCATGGTCATTAGCCTCTGCCATCCATACGGGCGTTCGCAAACAGACCACCGCACACGCACCGATCATCCTTATCAATCTGAGAGTCGCGCTTTTCGTTCAACGTCAATCGCTACCATTAAGCCACCTGATAAGCTCATTGTAGCACCGTTCGCGCTCCGCTGACAACGTGTGCGGGGGTCATGGTCTTTTGATATACATTCTGATGTACATAACACGCCATCCTCCCGGATGATACGGTCATCAGATGAACCAGCTTGATTACTGGCCTCTTGTGACCCCTTACGGCACAATTATAACGTGCCCGCCGGTACATTTCAATCCTGTGCTGACCTGTGCTGATTAACGAGCGTGGGGCGCTACGCCCCTACAGATTTTCGTTTGCATTGCATTCACGATGAATCGCGCCCGATTTATCGCATCGCCAAAACATTGAAACGCGCTCGAATGTCCGAACGCGCCGGTTATTGACAATCCCGCGTTTTACGTGATATAGTTCTGCGTGTTGAAAATATTATATTTTCGTCATATTTCGGTGAAAAAACCCTAACGACTAATGGAGGTATACGGATGAGCGATCAAATCCGGCTGGCAAGCGCAAAACTGAATGGCACAGGACTTCCAATGGTTGTTATGGGCGATTCGCGTCACCGTTAGAACGACTCCGCTCCCCTCAATGTATATCGGGAATACGGCAGTCGCGGACGTGCGCCACCCTAAGCACCCTTTCCGCGTGACTGTTCTTGTGATTCCCGTCACTATCGAGGCCGCGTCAATTCCATGAGATGATGCCGTCCCGCACAAGCGAGAATGACAAACAGCCACGCGCAGATAAGCGACGTGGCTTTTTTTGTGCAGAAGCCGAAACGACGATTGAACGTGAAACGTATAAGCGTTACGAACGCGAAACGCATAAAGGCGGGGCAAATGTCGGGAACGACAACATTCTATCAGCAAACATACGAAGAACAGGTCGCCGCCATGCGCGGATTGGCCGAAGAAGCGGCGGGCGTGTGGGATTTCACCTTGCAGGATTTGCGGCTGATCGCCTATACCAACAACGCGGTATTCCGGGCACAGACGCCGGACGGCAATTACGCGATCCGCGTGCATCGTCCGGGCTACCGTCCGCCGCAGTGGATCGCCAGCGCGCAAACGTGGATGAACTGGCTGGCGGCGGGTGGCGTGCGCGTGCCGCATCCGGTGGGCGACATCTACGGCGGCGCATTGCGCGGCATGGAAGGCGCGGTCTATTGCACGGCGACGACGTGGCTGGAAGGCGAAACGCGCCCTCTCGACGCGCTGAGCATCGCCGACATCGAGCGCATCGGCGAGCAAATCGCCCGCCTGCACGACATCTCAGCGCAGTTCACGCCGGATGCGGACTTCATCCGCCCGCGTCTGGACTGGCGCGGGTTATTCGGCGCGGGCGGCATGTACGATCCGGGCGCGGGGCGGGCGCACTTCGACGCGCTGGCCGTCGCGCTGATGGAACGGGCGACGGAGCGCATCGCGGTGACGATGGACGCGCTGGGCGAATCGGCGGAGGCGTTCGGCCTGATTCACGGGGATTTGATCGCTAAGAATCTGATCTTCAGTGAGCGCGATGACGGCGTGGGCATTGTGGACTTCGACGAATGCGCGTATGGCTACTATCTGTACGACCTGACGCCGATCATCTGGCTGGCGCGGACGACATCGCGGGCGCAAGCGATCCGCGAGGCGCTGTGGCGCGGCTACGTCAAAGCGCGGCCACAGGCGGAAGCACAGCGGCCCTATCTGGACGTTTTCGTGATGGCGCGGCATGTGGCGTCGTGCCGGTGGATCGCCGGTAATGCGCGTCACCCGCACCTGCGCGACAAAGTAGGCGGCATCATCGCGGAGCGCATGGTGGAGTTGAAAGCATATCTGGCGCGAACTGACGCGCCGCAATCATAAACGGACAACACACATCGTTATGATGTTCTAAAATACATGAGGGTGAACACTTGATTATGAGTGCCAAAATTGTAGGGATCGCGGAACTGCAAGGGCGATATAGCGGGAGCTACCAGTTCAACCTGACGGACGAGCCGGACCCGGACTATCGCAAATATCTAGCGCGGCAACTGCGCGAAGTCGTGCCCCACATCGAACGGCCACCGGCCAACGCGCAACCGCTAGACATCAGCTTAGACGACATCGAAGGCGATGTCGTGGCCGGTATCTCGGCGTGGATCGCGGGGGATCATCTGGTGGTTGATATGCTGTGGGTGGGCGAGCCACTGCGCGGACGCGGCATCGGGCGGCGCTTGCTCCAGATGGCGGAAGAAAAAGCGATGGCGCGGGGGTGCGTCGGGGCGCGGGTGCGGACGGCGAAACAGGTGGCGTACTTCGTCGGCGCGGGCTATGCCATCACCGGCACGGTGCAGGCGGTGGACTTCCGCGCCCGTCAGCCGACACCGGCCATCTGCTGGTTGACCAAGACGTTTGTTTAATACATATCGGGGCGGTGGGCGCAATGTTGATGTTGCGTCCTGCCCTCATCCCCTTCTCCCAAACGCTACGCCGGGAGAAGGGGAGATAACCACGTTTTAAAGTCCCTCTCCACAGGAGGGGTTCAGGGTGAAGGATTACGGGTATTTGCGGTTGAGCATACGCGGGTACGGGATCGTCTCGCGGATGTGTTGCAGGCCGCAAATCCACGCGACGGTGCGCTCCAACCCCAGCCCGAAGCCGCCATGCGGCACGCTACCGAAGCGCCGCAATTCGATATACCACTTGTAATTCTCGACGGGGAGCTTATGCTCGGCGATCTTCTGTAGCAGGAGCGCCTCATCATGGATGCGCTCGCTCCCGCCGGTGACTTCGCCGTAGCCTTCCGGCGCGAGTAAGTCCACACTGCGGCATACTTCGGGGCGGCCTTCAACCGGTTGCATATAAAACGCTTTGGCTTCGCTGGGGAAGTGATAGACGAAAACCGGCTTCTCGAACATCTCGGCGATGGCGGTCTCGTGCGGGCTTCCGAAGTCCTCGCCCCATTCCAGCTTGAGAAGCTCTTTTTGCTCTGGATCGTCGGTTTCTTCGCGCAATTTCGCCAGACGCTCGACGGCCTCATCGTAGCTGATGCGCGGGAAAGGCGGGATCGCCTTCTCCAAGCGGGCGGTGTCGCGTTCCAGCAGTTCTAGCTCGGCGCGATGTTCGGCCAGTACAGTCTGGATGGTGTGGGCGACCAGTTGTTCCTCGACTTCCATCAGGTCTTCCAGCGAGAAGAACGCCATTTCCGGCTCTAGCATCCAGAATTCCATCAGGTGGCGGCGCGTCTTGGATTTCTCGGCGCGGAACGTCGGGCCGAAACAATAGACCTTACCGAAAGCGGCGGCATTGGCCTCGTTGTAAAGCTGGCCGGTCTGCGCGAGATAGGCCACCTCGTCATGGTAATCGAGTTCAAATAGGCTGGTGGTATCTTCACCCGCCGATGGCGTGATGATCGGCGTATCGACCAGCAAATAGCCGTTGCTATCCAGCCAGCCACGCATGGCGCGGATGATCGTCGCCCGTATCCGCAAGATCGCCCATTGACGGCTGGAACGTAGCCACAGATGGCGATTGTCCATCAAGAACTCCGTGCCGTGTTCTTTGGGCGTGATCGGGTAGTCTTCGGCCTGCTGGATAACCTGCAAAGACGACAAGCCCAGCTCGTAGCCGCCGGGGATGCCGGGGGCGCGTTCGTCCTTGCGGACGGTGCCGGTGACGATGATCGCCGACTCTTGTGTGAGCGCTTTAGCCGCCTCGAACTGGTCTTCCGGCAATTCCTTCTTGAAGGCGACACACTGCGCGATGCCGGTGCCGTCGCGTAGCTTGATGAAGTGCAGGCGGCCTTTGCCGGTGCGATTATAAACCCAGCCGCGTAAGCTGACGGTCTGGCCTTCGTATTGCCCCATCTGCTGAATGGTGATGATCGGTGTCACTGTGTTTTGTCTCCTCGTCGGGATGGACTCTCTGTTTATTTTGATCTGGCGGTCATTGTATCAGGGCTTAACGCGGCGTTAAATACACAGGCTAAAGGTTATGCGTTATAATAGGCTTGGCGGGTGCTGTACCCCTATATGTATAGTTTATCCCCGATATACGAAAATTAACGTTATAAAAGGAGCTTCTTAAATCATGGCTACTGATGACAACATCAAGCCCTCACCGAATTATCACATGGACTATATGGACGTAACCCAGCACTGGCATCCGGGCAGTGAGTCCTACGCGGGCGGCGATGCTTTGCTGACGATGATTAGTCGTGGCTGGCAGATGCAACGTGATGTCTACGTCGAAAAACGCGACTTCGCCGGTATGCGCTCGGTTTCGGTTTACATCGTGGTGTTAGAGCGCGATGGCGAGATAGTCGAAATGCCGATCCTGCGTAACCCGTACATCAACCGTCTGCTACGCACCGGCGACTACAACCAGATTCCCCGTGATGGTGTCGAACTGGGCTAAAGCTGAATCTCATTTGAAAGTTACCCTTGCGCGGGCGCGGAAATGGGTATAAAATGAGCCTAAGTTAAATTTTCTGTGAAGACGCAAAAAGTGTTATTACACAGATTGTTTTGAGAGACACACCCCGTACCGGTCATGGTGCGGGGTTTTTTGTTGGTCTGATCTGCCGGTTGTGTCAGCGTCGGTTCAACGCGCTGACGCAATGCAGGAGGAAAATCTGACAACAGGTTTGCACATCATAACTGATGTCGAGCGTCTCGGTGCTGGCGTCGTATGTGCCGCTGATGGTCACGGCGGGCGGTTGACCGTGCGTGGCGCAGGTCATGCCGGTGAGGGCGCGTTGTACGTGCGCGGTGATCTGGGCGCGGGTATGGTCAAGCAGAATGTCGCGTTCGTAAGGGTCAAGCCATGCGGAATCGGGGTCGGCGTCGTCTCCGGTCAATTGGATGTCAAATGTAATGGCAATCATCGGCGCGGCCTTTCGTCGCTGAGATGTGTAGAAGGTCACCCGGCGATTATAACGCCACTGATAGCGCGGGCGTAACCGTCGTTTCGTACACTGTGTCGGCGGAAGTCGCCGTTTTTAGCGCACCGTGCCCGATGCAGGAAACGGCGGGCTATGATACAAATGAGACTGTTGGCAGACGCCCGCAACATCAGCGCGTGCCAGAACGAAATTTGAACTTAACAGCCTATTGAATAAACGAGTGAAGGTCATCTCATGAGCCGTTTTCTATCACAAGCCACCCAAAACCTGCGCCCTTCCGGTATCCGCCGCTATTTCGACATCGCCGCGACGATGGACGATGTGCTGACGCTAGGCATCGGCGAGCCGGATTTCACCACGCCAGAACACATCATGCAGGCGGGGGTGGACGCCCTGCACGCCGGACGCACCGGCTACACCAATAATTCCGGCCTGATCGAACTGCGCGGCGCGGTCAGCGCCCACATCAAGCGGTTGTACGGGCTGGATTACGACGCGGAAAAAGAGGTGCTAGTCACGGTGGGCGTCAGTGAGGGGCTGTACGTGGCGTTTAAGGCGATACTCGACCCGGGCGATGAGGTGCTGGTGGTGGAGCCGTGCTTCGTCGCCAATGCCGCCGCCGTCGAGATGGCGGGCGGCGTGGCCGTCAACGTGCCGACGTATGTCGAAAATCAGTTTCAGGTGACCGGCGCTGATCTGGAAGCGAAAGTCACAGAGCGCACCAAAGCCATACTCATCAGCTACCCCAACAACCCGACAGGCGCGATCCTCACCCGCGAACACATGGAGCAGGTGGCCGATGTCGCCCGCCGTCATGATCTGATGGTGATTTCCGATGAGATTTACGAGCGTCTGGTGTACGGCGTGGAGCATATCAACTTCGCCACGTTGCCCGGCATGTACGAGCGCACCATCCTATTGAGTGGCATGAGCAAATCCTACGCGATGACCGGCTGGCGCATCGGCTACGCTAGCGCACCGGCGGAGATCATGGCCGGGATGCGTAAACTGCATCAATATCTCATTATGTCCGCGCCGACGATGGGGCAATACGCCGCGTTGCAGGCGCTGATACACGGTGAGGACGACGTGGCTTACATGCGCGAGCAATATGACCGCAGACGGCGCTTGATTGTGGATGGCTTCAACAGCATGGGGCTGACCTGCTTCGAGCCACGCGGCGCGTTCTACACCTTCCCCAGCGTGCAGTCAACCGGACTGGACGACGAGACATTCTGCGAGATGCTCCTGCGCGAATCCCGCGTGGCGGTGATCCCGGGTGGCGCGTTCGGCGAAAGCGGGCGCGGCTTCGTGCGGGCGAGCTACACCGCCAGCTATGAGACGATAGAGGCGGCGTTGGAGCGCATGATGGGCTTCATGCAACGTAACGGCTTCATCAGTAGCGCCGCGCCGATGGTCGCGCCCGTCGAATAAATATGCGTCTCTACGCTAGGCGCTGGATGAACTGCGCCACGCGATGCGGGAAATCTTCTTCGACGGCCATATCAATGACGTGCAGGCGTTCGTTATCGTGCGCCTGCATCAACACCACCACGCGGTACTCATCCTCCGCGATCACGTTGACCACCCGCAAGCCGCCACTCATGGCGCGGATGTATTGCAATTGTGCTTCCCAGACTTCAGCGCTGTGCGCGTTGAGCGCGTCATCGGTGATGTCATTTTCGACCAGACCGCGCACGTCTTGCTCCGAACCGCGATTCAGCGCCCGCATGAAGCCCATAAAGCGCCGTCCGGCTTTGGTGCGCGTCAAAACTTGTTTGCTATCCATAATCACTCGATTCGCTGAAAAGGCTACTGCAAGACCGCCAACGGGCGCTCGACCAGTTCGTTTTTTATCAACCAGTTCATACCGATCTCAAATTGAATGTCGGTCAGGCCGCTACCGTCCTGCATCGCCATGATGTTGATGGCTTGCATCTCGACGGTGTTTTCAATCATCCAATACAGGATACATTCGCCATACACGCGCCCTAAATCGGCATAGTTCATCATTGTTTCACGCTCCACTTTCTTTCAAGATGCGGGCTAATTCACGATGGATCAAATGCGGGCGTTCATCCCGCAACAACGGCAACCGTGCCCGCGTGCGGTGCAGTTGGTTCAGGTCGATAGTCTGGGTGATGAGCGCCTCATCGAAGTACAGGCCGTGCGTCAGGAACTCGCCATTCGGATCAACCACCGACGAGCCGCCCCAGAAGTTCTTGCCGTCCTCGTAGCCGACGCGGTTACAATGCACGATGTAGCTGGTGAACATACTGCCGTAAGCCTGATTGACCAGCTCCACCCAGCGCGAACTGCCCAGCCGCGCCGCCGCCCCCAGCCCGCGACTGGGGCTGGATGATTGCAGAAACAGCACATCGGCGCCATCCAGCCACAGCAAATAAGGCGGCGAGATGTGCCAGAAATCCTCACAGATCAGCAGGCCGACACGCCCCCAGCGCGTATCAAAAGCGCGGATGGATTCGCCTTGATCGAAATAACGTTTTTCATCAAACATGGTGTATGTCGGCAGATAGATTTTGTGATGCAGGTGCAGACATTCGCCAGCGCTGAGGTAGGCCGCCGCGATGAAGAAGCGGTCACGCGCATCACGATGCACGAAGCCGACGATCAGATCAAGCTGGTGGCTGGCCTGTAGCAATTGCGCGAAAACCGGATCATCGGCGGTGGCGCGGATGGCGACTTCCGGCACTAAATCCTGTACCTGATAGCCGGTCAATGATAATTCGGGAAAGACCAGCAGATCGACGCCCTGCGCGGCGGCATCTTGCGCGATCTCAAGATGTTGTTTGAGGTTGGTCTGCACATCGCCGAGTCTGGGGTAGGTCTGCGCGAGGCCGATATTCAGCCGCATGAAGTCTCCGATTCACATCAAAAATAAACGCTATTCGCATGATAACGCTTTTTGGCGTGACTGCCAATTGGCAGTTAATCGGCGGTTGAAATAGTTCAGAATAGCGTGGACTTTTGGGCGTAGCACGCTACGCCGCTACTCAGGCGCGGTCATTGTCGCGTTCGGCGCTGTGGTCTTCGCCTTCGGTGACGACCGGCATTTTACCGGTGGTCGCGCCGCCGTCGAACTGGCCGGGCAAATCTTTGGGCGGCGGCGGTGGTGGCTCGCGCCGTGCTTCGCCTTCGGTGAAGGCGGGACGCGGGAACATGCCGGACTTGGACGCGCTACGCTTGGTTTCGGTCTTGGATTTATCAGGCATAGTATGAACTCCCACGCATAAGATTTAATTACCTACGTTTGACGCTTTTATGTCTGATGAGTGTACACATTACAATCTTGATATGCAATGCCCCATTCGCCCCGTCATGTGACCGTCGGGCGAACGCAGATAAGCTCATCGTATTAAAATGTCAGGATTAAGAGGTTATTTGCTATAATGGGGACATTGCGAAGAATTTTGTGTTGAGGGCGGATAGATGTTAGATCGTGTTTTGTGGATGATGATACTGGGGTTAGGCGTCGGATTAATGGGCATTATCACGCTGGCGCTACTGCCTGCGGACACATCGCTCAACACCGCGCCAACCGTCGCGGACTGTGCGCCGGAAGGCGCGTTCGATTATGTGCTATCTGCGGAGCTATCAGAGCGCGTACAGTTGCCGGAAATATCGGACGATGCGTTACTGTGGAGCTTAATGCCACCGGACACCATCGTGATGATCGAAGGACAGCGCATGATTGAAACGTCAATCGAATGTGAGCGGGCGATGCAGACATGGGTTGACGACACGCCACAGGCCACCGCCGAACCGTGCCCCGATGAGACCATCGGCGATGACACCGTCGGCGATGAAGCGACGCGCCGCAGTAGCTGACGTGTCCCGAATCCTGACGCTGTGCTTATGGCTGGGGGTGCTGATTGTTGTCGGATGCGCTCCTGCCGCCGATGAGCAAATCACCGTACCCACCCGCGTTAATCTCATCATTGGTGACGAGCCGACACCCGCGCCGACGGTGACGGCGAACGCGCCATCCGGCAATGTGGCCGGCACTTTGCGCCTGTGGGAAGCGCAAGCCGGACGGCTATCCGGCGACGCGCCCGACCTGTGGCAATTCAGCGCCTTCGCCGGTGATGAGGTGATCGTGCGCGTGGTGGGGATGCCGGTCATGCTGACGCTGTACGGCGCTGACGGCGAGCCGTTGGCCGATGGCGAGACGATCATCGCCAGCTTGCCGCAGGACGCGGTGTACACGGTGCGCGTGCAACCCGCCGAAAGCGGCATGACCGGCGCGTACCAGATCGGCGTCGGCTATGCCAACCAGCCCAACCCCAACATCACCGCGCCGACGGACATCCCGTTGAGCGTCGGCGTGCCCACCCCAACTTATGACCGCGCCCCGCAGGGGGCTTTCATCGGGCAATTGATCGACGGGCAGACGATAGGCGAGACATTCGGCGAGAATCTAGCGCCGCATCTGTACACGTTCGGCGGCGAAGCGGGCGAATATGTCCGCATTGAGATGCGGGCGGTCAACGCGGACGTTTACCCGCGCCTGACATTGCACGCGCCGGACGGTCAGCCCATCGCCACCGATAGCGAAAGCGGCGGCGACGGCATCGCCGTCATCCTCAACGCCCGCCTCAGCGCGAATGGCCTGCACACCGTCCGCGCCGCGTCTGATGTGGCCGGTGGGTACAGCGTGGCGTTGATGCGCTACGCGGAACGGGCGGCGGTGGTGGCCGATGCGCCGGACGCGCCGACGATGACGCCACTGCCCACCCATCGCCCGCTACCGACAACCGCCTTCGCCAGCAACAACACCGAGCTATTGATCGGCGGTAGTGCGCTGGGCATCCTCTCCGAGCCGACGCAAACGCTGAATTACACGCTGAACCTGCAAGCCGGACAGACGATCACATTGGGCGCGTCGCCCACCGCCGGAAGCGACGCCCGCCTGCAAATCGAATTACGCGATCCAGACGGGCAACTGGTCGCCAACGCCAACAGTGCCAGCCTTGACACGCGCCCGACGGCGCTCATCCGGCGGCTACAGGCGGCGCAAAGCGGAAGCTATCGCCTGCTGGTCAGCGCGTATGAAGGGCAGACCGGCGGCTTCATCATCAGCTATGACACGGCGAATCAGGTCGGCGGCAACTGGTTGAGCATCCAGAGGCCGTCGCCGCCATTCGGGGCGCGACAATCGGCGGAACTGAGCTATCACGGTCAGCGCGATGTGTGGCCGGTGACGTTGCGGGCGGGGGATGTCATCACGGTGGGCGTCACCCCGGCGGAGACTTCCCTGCTCGATCCGGTGGTGGAGATCGTCGCGGAGTCAGCACAGCAGAGCATCCTCATCAGCGACGCGGACGGCGGCAGTAACCGCGCCGCGCTGATACGCGATTTCGCGGTACCGGCGGACGGCGTTTACCTGATCCGCGTGCGGGCGGATGCGTCCGCGACGACGGGCGGCTACGGGTTGATCTGGCGCTATGTCAACGCCGCGCCGACGCCCACCGCGCCACCGGCCACCTACCCCCTGTTGATTCAGCGCGATAGCGTGGCGGACAGCGCGTATAATTTCTACCCGTTCTACGCGCACGCCGGACAGACGGTGCAGGTCTACGTCGAAGCGCAAGACGACGCATTCGATCCGGTGGCGGCGTTGATCGCGCCGGATGGCGCGGTACTGGCCGAAGTGGACGACAGCGACGGCACGCTGAACCCGCGTTTCATCCACACGCTACCCGCCGATGGCACGTATCAGGTGCGCGTCAACGGTTATCTGAGTGGCGGGGCGTTCCGCGTTCGCGTGGATGTGGTGGCTGTGCCCTGATCGCGCCCACGCTGAATTAACACACACCAAACAAACGAACAAATCGCCATCGTTGCCGCCCGCGTGAACCTATGCTAAACTCGTTCTAAATCTTCTTGTCCTGTCCTGTGCGGGCGAGCCTCATCGTTCACCCGCCTTTTGATACCCGAGCGAACACAATGAACAGAGACGTTAAAATTTTCATCAGCTATCGCCGTGCCGATAATCCCTGTTTCGCGGAGCGCATACGTGACTGGTTCATGCTGGTTTACAAGCGCGAAAACGTGTTCATGGACTTCGACGCCATCCCGCCTTTTGTCGATTTCGAGGCGTTCATCATCGAGCAGATTAAAAAGATCGACGTGATGCTGGTCATCATCGGTCAAGAATGGCTGAGTCATCTAAAACAACGTGAAAAAAGCGGCACGACGGATTACGTGCGGCTGGAGATCAAGCAAGCGCTGGCGATGGGTAAGCTGGTCGCGCCGATTCTGGTCGATGGGGCGACGATGCCCCGCGCCAACCAGCTACCGGAAGACATCCGCCCGATGCTCCGCGCTAACGTGCCGCGATTGGACGGCGGACGGCAATTTCTGGACAATATCGAGCGCATCGTCTCCGCCTTGCCGCAAGCGCTGAACCAGCACGTCCGCATCCAGACTGCGACGCCGCAAGAGGCCGAGCGCATGGTCGATCCGATGGAGTCGATGCAATTCTACGAGCCAGCCCGCCAGATGTCGCGCACCGCTTCCGCGCCACCGCCGCCCACGATGGATTTAATCAGCCCATCGCTAGAAGAAGAAACGGCGTCTCCCGAAGCGGTACGGGCGATTGTCGCGCTGTGTCATGCGCCGGAAGACTTCGGCATCGCGCTCCGCGTGGAGCGTGACCTGACCGCGCAAGGCGTGGGCGTACGCGCCAACAAGATACCGGATGACGCGGTGCTGGTCATCGTGTTGATGTCGCCACACGGACGCCATTCGGATTGGATACACGGCCAGATCGAAGAAGCGCACGCGGCGCAAAAGCCCATCCTGCCGGTACTGGTGGCCGGTGATACCGGATCAGCGATGCCGTATGCGGTGGCCGCCAATGAGATGATTGACCTGCGGAATTACCCTACCGGCATCGAAGCACTGCGCGGGCGCGTCGAGCAATTCATCGACTAAAGCGAACTCAGCGCAGGATGACGTAAGCGTTGAATAGCACGTAAAGCGTCAATAAGATGACCGCTTCCACGCGCCCGATGCGCTTGTTGAACGCGAGCGGAATCAAGAGCAATGTGAAGCCGAGCATCACCGGGCCATCGACCCGCGTCACCTGATAGAACGTGGTGTAGTCGATCAACGCGGGCGAGGCCAGCAGTTCGTTGTAAGGGCGAAATGAGATCGTCTGGAATAGCGGAATCGGACGCAGGAAGGCGGTCACGCCGAGAATCGCCAGCAGATTATACACGTTCGAGCCGACGATATTGCCCAGCGCGATGTCGCTTTGCTTTTTCAGCGCCGCCGCGACGGTGGTCGCCAACTCCGGGAGCGATGTCCCGATGGCGACTATCGTCACGCCGATGACTAACTCGCTGATGCCGAACGTCCGCGCAACGCTCACCGCGCCGGTGACGGTGGCCTGTGCCCCCGCCGCCAGCACCACCAGACCGACCAGCAAGCGCCCCAACTCTCGCGGCCTGTTGACCTGTTCGCGTAGCTCCTCTTTTTCTTTGTAGGCGACCATGACCTGCGTCGAGACTTTACTCGCTTCAGGTTCGTTATCGTTGCGGCGATCCAGCACCGCCAGATAGAACATCAACAGGTTAAAGGCGACCAGCCCCAGAAGCAAAATGATGCCGTCAACCTGCCCGATGATGCCATCCGACAGCGCGAACGCGGTGAAGATGGTGATGACTACCAGAATCGGGATTTCGCGGCGAATCAAGATCGGATGCACGAAGACCGGAAAGATCAGGCCAGCCACGCCGAGAATCAGCGCGATGTTGGCGATATTAGAGCCGATGACATTGCCGACGGAAATATCGCTCGTCCCGCCGAATACCGCGCTGATGCTGACCATCAACTCCGGCATGGATGTGCCGAACGAGACGACGGTCAAGCCAACCACCAGCGCGGACACCCCCAGCGAGAGCGCCAGCCGCGAAGCGCCCATCACCAGCCAGTCACCGCCGTAGTACAGCATCAAAATTCCACCTGATAGCAACAATAGGTCAATTAGCACGCCGTCGTCTCTTTCCGATGTGTGAAGTTTATCCGATGTTTTAACCCGCACAGTGTACCAAACTTTTTGTGATATGAAAGCGGATACAGATTTATGCGGGCGGGATGTTACGATGCCGCGCCGGTGTGGTGAGGGGCGCTGTTCGGTGTTAAAATCGGCGTATGGACAATTCAAATAATGAGGAAAAAACGATTATGTCACAAACAGCAACATTACCACCACGTCAGGCGGTTGACGACGCGCAGAAATGGAACCGCGAGGCGGTCTTCACCGACCGCGCCGCGTGGAAAGCCGCCGCCGAAGCCATCCCCACGATGATCCCGGAACTGACCGCCTACGCGGGGCGACTGGGCGAGAGTCCGGCGGTGCTGGCCGATTATATGGAAAAGCTGGACGCGGCACAACGCGCCCTGATGAAAGTATATTTCTACGCGCTGATGGAACGCTCGGTTGATTCCAGCGACCCGCAGACCAATAGCATGGTCGGGCGTGCCGGTTCGTTATACGGGCAATTCGCCGGTGCAACCGCGTTCACCAATCCGGAGCTATTACGCATCGGACGCGACAAGCTGGAAGCGTGGATCGCGGAGGAGCCGCGCCTGCGTGACGCCGCCATGTACATCGACAACCTGTTCCGGCTACAGGCGCATGTGCGCGGCGACGAAGTGGAGCAAGTGCTGGGCATGGTGCGCGAGCCGTTCAGCGCGGCACAGGGGATTTATAATGCGCTGGTCAGTCAGGATATGACGTTCCGCCCGGCGGTGGATTCGCAGGGCAAGGAACACACCGTCGCGCAGGCCACGTATGACACCCTGCTACAGAGTCCGGATCGCGAGTTGCGGCGTACCGCTTACGAGAGCTACACCGACAAATATCTGGAGATGAAGCACACGATAGCGGCCGCTTACATCACCAGCGTGAAGCAGGATGTGTTCGAGATGCGCTTGCGCGGCTACGAGTCCAGCCTGCACGCCAGCCTGTTTGAAAACAATGTGCCGGTGGAAGTATTCCACAGTTTGATCGACACATTCAAAGCCAACATCCCGACATGGCGGCGCTACTGGGCGGCACGGCGCGGCGCATTGCGTCAGGACGATGTGCAACCGTATGACATCTGGGCGCCGATCAACCAACAGCCGCCGCATGTGCCGTATGAAAAAGCGGTAGACTGGATCAGCGAGGGCATGAAGCCACTCGGCGAGGAATACGTCGGCGCGATGCGCGAGGGCACGCTGAACGGGCGCTGGGTAGATCGCGCGGTGAACGCCGGCAAAGAACAGGGCGCGTTCTCGTTCGGCACGTATGACACCGCGCCGTTCATCATGATGAGCTACGACGACACCATGAGCGCCCTCTCCACGCTGGCGCACGAACTCGGCCACAGTATGCACAGCTATTTCAGCCGCCAGAATCAAGCGTCGATCAACGCCGGTTATACGCTTTTCGCGGCGGAAGTCGCCAGCAATTTCAATCAAGCGTTGACCCGTGCTTACCTGCGCGGCACGAACGATGACCCGCAATTTCAGGTCGCCATCATCGAGGAAGCGATGGACAACTTCCACCGCTACTTCCTGATTATGCCGACTCTCGCCCGCTTCGAGCATGAAGTCCATCAGCGCGTCGAGCGTGGCGAAACGCCCACCGCCGACGAACTCATCGAGCTATGCGCCGACTTATTCGGCGAGGCATACGGCGACGAAATGGCGTTTGACCGCGAGCGCGTCGGCATCACATGGGCGACGTTCAGCCATCTGTACCGCGCTTACTATACTTACAGCTACGCGACCGGCATCAGCGCCGCGCACGAACTGGCAAAGGGCATTCTGGCCGGTGAAGACGGCACGGCGGAGCGCTATCTGGATTTCCTGAAGATGGGCGGCAGTCGTTACCCGATTGACGCGCTGAACCACGCCGGAGTCGATATGACCGCGCCGGATGCGGTGGAAACCACGTTCAAGGTACTGGCCGATATGGTGGCGCGGCTAGAAGAACTGACCGCGTAACGACAGAGAGAGGCATTCATCACATGCACCAGCCGGACTTATCGCCGTCGGCGACGTGGCGGAAGCGCTTCGCCGCGCCGCACTTCCTCACGCAGATGGCACAGGCCAACCCGCGAAACGGGCTGGTCATCAGCGACGAAAGCGGCGTCTATCAGCTTTATGCGTGGGACGTGGCGAACGGCGAACGACGGCCCATCACTGACGCGGCGGGCGGCGTGTCGTTCGGCGGCATCAGCCCGGATGGTGCATATATCTACTATCATCAGGCGGGCGCGGATGGCGCGGGCAAGTGGGTTCGCGTGCCGTTCGCGGGGGATGTGAACACGCCGCGTCAGGACATCACACCCGATCTGCCGCCCTATCACGCTTTCAGCCTCAGCCAGAGCATGGACGGGGCGCTGATCGGCTTCGCGGTAGCGTCTGCGGACGGCTTCGCGGTGTATACGCTACAGGCTGACGCCATCCCCACCGCGCCCGACCTGCTGTACCGGACGGACGCGACGACATACGGCCCGGTACTCAGCCACGATGCGCGATACGCGGTGATCGGCACGACAGAAGGGAGCGCCGACGGCGACTTCTGCGCGATGGCGTTTGATCTGCGCGATAGCGCCGCGCCGGTGCGCGTCCTGCGCGATACGGAAGGCAGTCTGCAACCGTTGGCTTTCGCCCCTATCGCGGGCGATGGGCGCGTGCTGTGTAGCACCGATGTTAGCGGCGAAGAGCGCCCCGCCATCTGGGATTTACGCACGAATGACCGCACCGACATCCCGCTAGACGACATGCACGGGAGCGTGACGCCGCAAGCGTGGTTCGCGGACGGGCGGCGAATTCTGCTGTGTCAGTTGCACGAGGCGGTCTATCGGCTGTACGTGTACGATCTGGACGCCAGCACGTTGACGCGGCTCGATCACGCGGGCGGCACATATAGCAACAGCTACATCACGCCGGACGGCGCACACATCATCACCCACTGGCAGGACGCGACGCATCCGACATACGCCGTCGCGCTGAATCCGCAGGACGGCGCGTTAGCGCGGGTATTGCTCGGCGCGGAATCCGCCCCGCGTGGGCGGGCGTGGCAGTCGGTGCGCTTCACGTCTAGCGGCGGGGCGACGGTGCAGGGCTGGCTGTGTACGCCGGAGGGCGACGGGCGCTTCCCGTTGATCGTCCACGCGCACGGCGGGCCGACGGCGGTCATGACCGAGAGTTACCAGCCGGACGCGGGCGCATGGGTCGATCATGGCTTCGCGTGGTTGTCGGTCAACTATCGCGGCTCGGTGACGTTCGGGCGCGATTTTGAATACGCCATCGCCGGAATGCCCGGCCACCGCGAAGTGGACGATCTGGCGGCGGCGTGCCGGTGGGCGGTGGAGGCCGGAATCGCGCATCCGGAGCGCGTGTTCATCACCGGACGCAGTTATGGCGGTTATCTGGCGTTGCAGGCGCTGGGCAAGCAGGCCGATCTGTGGGCGGGCGGCATCGCGGAGGCGGCTATCGCGGATTGGCGGCTGATGTATGCCGACATGCCGGAAGCCCTGCGCGGCTATCATCGCTCGCTGTGGGGTGGCACGCCGGACGATCAGCCAGAGATTCACCGCAACGGCTCGCCGATCAGCTACGTTGATGATGTGGCGGTGCCGGTGCTGGTCATACAGGGCGCGGATGATGAGCGCTGTCCGCCGCGCCAGATGCGCGTCTATGAGGCGGCCATGCGCGAAGCGGGCAAGGCGATCCGCGTGCATTGGTTCGAGACTGCCGATCAGGACGGCGCACAAAAGGTCGAACACATGGCGCTGGCGTTGCGCTGGGTGGCCGATGTGATCGCTGAACAGACGCGAACGGGGGCAAAGCATGAATGATCGACGCGGCACGTACATTGAATGTCGTCAGAGCAAATTGGGCAAGGCGGCATTTCCGGTTTTCATGGCGGTCTTCGGGCTGGCGATGCTGACCGGCCTTCTGCCGGTGCATCCGATTGTGTGGGTGTTCTGGGCATTTTTGACGCCGTATTCGCTGGTCTATTCGCCGGATTTCACGGTGCGCGATGATGGGCTGGTGATCTATTTCCCGTGGCGTACCGCGCTGGTGACGTGGGACAAAATACGCCGCGTCCGCAAGACACCGGCCAGCGCCCGCATCTACGCGCACAACCTGACCTTCTTCAACATCCTGTTCAGCTTCGGCGATCCGTTCATCGTGGCGGCGGCACCGGGCAGGCGCAACTATGAGGAGGCGTTCGCGGTCATCAAACAACACACCGGCGAACGTTTCCGCGATATGCGCTATTAACAGCATCCCCTGACCACTCGCGCTAAAATGCGTGCGGTATAATATGCCGTGCGCTGATATAATAGAGACAACCTGACCGGCAATACACGCCGGTTAATCACGCTAACATTATAAAATTGCGAGCTTTTTAAGGAGTCAGTATGTCAAACCCTTCGGTTGACGTGCAACAGTACGGACAAAGCATCTGGATAGACAACATCCAGCGTCGTTTACTAGAGGATGGCACATTTCAGCGCATGATCGACGCGGAAGGCGTGGTCGGTGTCACGTCGAACCCGTCCATCTTCCAGAAAGCCATCGGTAACACATCCGATTATGATGAACTCATCAGTGGTCTGCTGGACATGGACTCGGAAGCGATCTACGAGCGGCTGGCGATTCAGGACATTCAGGCGGCGGCGGATTTATTCCGTCCGGTGTATGATCGCACCAATGGCCGCGACGGTTACGTCAGTCTGGAAGTATCGCCCGCGCTGGCACACGATACCACCGCCACCATCGCGGAGGCTAAGCGCCTATTCCGCACGGTAGAGCGCCCCAACGTGATGATTAAGATTCCGGCCACGCCGGAGGGCATCCCCGCCATTGAGCAGAGCATCGCCGACGGCATCAACGTCAATGTGACGCTGATCTTCTCCGTCGAGAATTACATGCAGGTCGCGGAGGCGTACATTCGCGGGTTGGAGAAGCGGCATTCAGCAGGCGATCCGGTGGATCATGTGGCATCGGTGGCGAGCTTCTTCCTCAGCCGCATTGATACGATGGTCGATAACATTCTGGACAACAACATCCACGCGGCCAAGATGCAAGGCGACGTGACGCGCATCCAGTCCAACAACAAGCTACTCGGCCAGACCGCCATCGCTAACGCGAAATTGGCTTATAAGCGCTTCAAAGAGATGTTCTACGGGGAGCGCTTCGCCGCCTTGCGCGAGGCGGGCGCGACGGTACAGCGTCCGTTGTGGGCGTCCACCGGCACCAAGAATCCGACCTACCCCGATACGAAATACGTCGATGGGCTGATCGGCAAGGATACCGTCAACACCCTGCCGCCGGATACGCTGGCCGCGTTCATCGATCACGGCACCGCCGAGCGCGAGACGATGCTGGACGGCATCGACGACGCGGAGTATCTGCTGGGGACGCTGGCCGAAGTCGGCATCGACCTGAACGAAGTGACCAACCGCCTGCAAGCGGACGGCGTGGACGCCTTCATGCAGTCCTTCGATGAACTCATCGGTCAGGTGGAAACCAAGCGCACCATGCTAGACACCCACACGCCGAATCGTCAGCGTGCCGCGCTGGGAATCCACGCCGAAGCGTATGAAAAGACGCTGAAGCGCCTGCGCGATACCAGCTTCAACGGGCGGCTGTGGAATCATGACGGCAGTATCTGGAAAGATGGCGGCCCGACCATCAACAAGATTCAGAACCGGCTGGGCTGGCTGGACGTGCGCGACACCATCGACATCGAGAAGGTCAAGGCGTTTCAGGCCGGACTAAAGGGCGCGGGCTGGTGGTATGTCGTCCTGCTGGGCATGGGCGGGAGCAGTCTCGCGCCGGAAGTGCTGATGGATACATTCGGCAACGCGGAAGGCTTTCCGGCGTTGATCGTGCTGGATAGCACCAATCCGGCGCAGGTCAAGCGCGTGGAAGACCAGATCGAACTGGATAAGACGCTGTTCATCGTCGCCAGCAAGTCCGGCTCGACGGTGGAGACGCGCTCTTTCTATCAATATTTCTACGACAAGACCGGCAAAAATGGCGAGCAGTTCATCGCCATCACCGACGCCGACACCGCCATGCAAGCGCAGGCACAACAGGCCGGTTTCCGCGATATATTCATCAACCCATCCGACATCGGCGGGCGTTATAGCGCGTTGAGCTACTTCGGCATGGTGCCCGCCGCCTGCATCGGCATCGACATTGATCGCTTCTGGGGCGCGGCGGTGGAGATGATCGAGATGTGTGATGAAGGCGTACCGGAGGAGACCAATCCCGGCCTGACACTAGGGGCGGCCATCGCCGCGCTGGGCAAAGCCGGACGCGACAAGCTGACCATCTTCACCAGCCCTTCCGTCGCCAGTCTCGGCCACTGGATCGAGCAATTGGTCGCGGAGAGCATCGGCAAAGAAAATCAGGGGATCGTGCCCGTCGTCGGTGACTCTATCGGGCGTCCGGGCGAATACGACAGTGACCGCACGTTCATCTATCTGAAGGTGAATGACGATCCGGCCAACGCCAGCATTGACGCCGGTGTGCGCACGTTGCGCGAAGCCGGACACCCGCGCATCACGCTATTGATGGATGATAAATACGCGGTAGCGGCGGAGTTCTTCCGGTGGGAATACGCGACGGCGGTTATCGGCAAGATGTACGGCATTAACCCGTTCGATGAGCCGAACGTCACCGAGAGCAAAGAGAACACCAAGCAGTTACTCGCGCATTACGTCGAACACGGCGCATTGCCACAGACACAGCCGTTCATCACCGGCGGCAACGTCAATCTGTTCGTCGGCGATAACACGCTGAACTCGTTGCGCGAACTGTGCAACTCTCACGGCTACAACATGAAGAGCCGCACGGAGCTATTGGCGGCGCAATTCGCCGGTACACGTCCGGGCGATTACTTCGCTCTGCTGGCTTATCTGCCGCAAAGCCGCGAGATCATGGAAGTGCTGGAACAGGTGCGGCGGCGTCTGCGGATGGCGACCAAACGCGCCGTCACCGTCGGCTATGGACCGCGTTATCTGCACAGCACCGGCCAACTGCACAAGGGCGGCAGTAATAACGGCGTTTTCGTGCAGATCACGGCCAGCCATCCGCTTGACCTGCAAATCCCGGGCGAGCCGTACACGTTCGGCGTGCTATGCGACGCACAGGCCGCCGGTGATCTGGAGGCGCTACAGAAGCGCAAACGGCGCGTATTCCGCATCCACCTGACCGGCGATGTCGTCGAAGGGCTGGGACGGATGTTTAATTCAATCAACGTGGCCGAAGACCGCCGCAGTTAGGCGTCATCGGGCGATACAGGGGCGTAGCCGTGCTATGCCCCCCGACGACAATCAGCAGAAAGGGGATGTCATGGGACGGCCAGCTAATGATCCAAACCAGTTTTATCAATCAGCGTTGATCGCGCTGGAAGATATTGGACTGCAAACGGCGCTGGATCGTGGGGCGGTACGCGCCAACGTTGCGCGGGAAGCCAGCATGAACCAGACGACTGACCGCGCCCGCCTGCGTGAACAGGCACAGGCGGCACGCCTGCGCGGGTTGCACGACCTGCCCGAATTGCTGGAACAGGTGGAGGCGCACATCAGCGCACAGGGCGGGACGGTGCTATGGGCGCTGGACGCCGACGAAGCCAACCGCCACGTTCTCGACATCTGCAGACGCCACGACTTGCGGCGCGGCGTGAAAGCCAAGAGCATGGTGACGGAGGAGATCGAGCTGGTGCCGTTTCTGGAAGCGCACGACATCCGCATGATCGAGACTGATCTGGGCGAATACGTGGTGCAACTATCGGGAGATCGTCCCAGCCATATCACCATGCCGATCATGCACCACACCAAAGAGTCGGTGCGCGACATCCTGATGCAACAGGCCGGAATGCCGCACGCCGACACGCCGGAGCAGATGACCGCGTTCGCCCGTGAAGCGTTGCGCGGCGAATACATCGCCGCCGATTTCGGCATTTCCGGCGGCAATTTCATCATCGCGGAGACCGGCCACATCGTCACCGTGACCAATGAGGGCAACGGGCGGTTGTGTACCGGCCTGCCGCCCGTGCATATCGCCGTCGTCGGCATCGAGAAGGTCATCCCGACATGGGAGGATTTCTTGACGCTGTACCAGTTGCTTTGTCGTAGCGCGTCCGGCCAGCAGATGTCGGTTTACATGAACGCGGTGCGAAGCCCTGCCCGCACCGACGAGAACGACGGGCCGGAGCATCTGTATCTGATACTGGTCGATAATGGCCGAAGCGACATCTACGGCAGTGAATACGCGGAGGCGCTGGCTTGCATCCGGTGCGGCGCGTGCCTGAATACCTGTCCGGTGTATCAGAACGTCGGCGGGCACGCTTACGGCGGGGTGTATCCGGGGCCGATTGGCGCAGTGCTGACGCCGCTATTCAAAGGCAAAGCGAACGCCGTCCCGTTGCCGTTCGCCAGTTCGCTGTGTGGCGCGTGTCAAACCGCGTGTCCGGTGAACATCAACATCCCGGATATGTTGCTGAAACTGCGGCACGATCTACAGGACGAGCAAGAGCTGATCTGGCAGGGCGCGATGACCGGCTTCGGCTACACGTTCAGCCACCCGCTACTGTATCGCACCGCCGGATTCATCGCCCGCACCGCTGGAAGCGTGTGCGACCGCACCACTGGAAGCGTGTACGACCGCACCGCCGGAAGCGGGCACGACAGCATTGGAAAATTACCGCCACCATTCGACGGATGGACGGAATCGCGGGACTTCCCGCCGTTCGCCGCGCAACCATTCCGCGATTGGTGGAAGCAGAACCGCGAACGCAAGAAATAAACCACAGGAGAGACAACCACCATGCCGCGCATCCCCGCGATCCCCGTCGAGGCGATCAGTCAGCTACCTTTGATGAGCCGCGCCACCATCGGGGCGCAACATCTGGATTTGATGGGACACATGAACGTCCGCCACTATCTCGGTCTATTCGATGATGCGGCGTGGACGTTCTTCGAATCCTTCGGCATGACCGCCGAATATTACCGCGAGAACAACACCGGCGGCTTCGCGCTGGAACAGCACATCCGCTATCTGGCGGAGGTGCGCGAGGGCGAGACAGTCGCCATTTACGCCCGCATCATCGCCCGCAACGCCAAGCGCGTGCATTTCATGTATTTCATGGTCAACGAGGACAAGCAGACGCTATCGGCCACGCTGGAAGGCGTCGGCAGTCACGCCGATTTGAGCATCCGGCGCACGTCGCCCTATCCTGATTTCATCCTGCAACGACTGGATGCGCTACTGGACGAACAAAAGGCGCTGACATGGGAAGCGCCGATCTGCGGATTCATCAGCGTGTAAACACCGATCAGACGGCGGGTTAGACGATCATCAGGAGAGGGGTGAGCGATGCGAGGATTAACACGGCGAGTCTATCTGCTGGCGGCGTGTATCATGGCGCTGGCCGGATTGCTGGCGGCGGTCAACGCGGAGGACGGCGACAGCTTCGACCTGCCTGACGCGCTGTATATCCTGCTCAACGAAGGCCGCGTCGAGCGCTACGGCGTCGGCGCAGGGGGTGTGAGTGAGGTCACGCCGGAAGATGCGTTCGTGATTGATTTCGGCGTCGCGCCGGATGGTCGCTGGCTGGCGTTCCGCACGCAGGACGGGCTATACGTTCAAGATATGGCGCGGGCGGACGACATCCCCACCCGTCTTGACGACGCGGCGACGGCCAGCTTCCCGCCCTATCGACGCGGCGGGCAGACCATCGCGTGGTCGCCGCGTGGCGGGGTGATCGCCTACACGACGGAATTCGGCGCACGGGTGGTCACCGGCCTGACATCGAACGAGGCCGGATTCACCAATATCGCGGTCAGCCCGTTGGAACATCTGGAATGGTCAACCGATGGGCTTTTTCTGGCCGCCCGCGCTGATGATAACGTGTGGTGGATTTACCGCCGCGATGGGCGCGAGATGGTGCTGGCCGGTGCGTTGCCGTCGTCGGTTGGCGCGGCGTGGCTGGACAACACGCGCTTGATCTTCGCGCCGGAGAACGGCGGCCTGTATTTGATCGACTTCGCCGACCAGAATCGCCAGATCGAGATTCAAGCGCCGCCGCGCCTGTATCGCCTGCCCGCCGTCCGTGCGGATGGTGAAATAGCGGTGTTCACGCGGCTGAGTGGTCAGGACGACATCGCGGAGGATGAAGCGTTCTTGCGTCGCCTGACGTTGGATGACGAACGCGGAACGATCATCGACACCGCCGAAGTCGCTATCGACCTACGCGGGCAGACGTGGGCGCCGCGTGGCGAATTGTTGATCGCCTTCCGCGATTCCGGGCTAGCGCTGACCAACCCGCAGACCGGCGCGAATTTACCGTTGCCCACCGCGCAGGCCGTCGCGTTTGGCTGGGGCAATAAGCGCGGCGAGCCATCCACGACGCTGAATGTGGACGGCTTCGTGCTGGGCGATGATGTGCTGGGCGTGACGCAAATCTGGCGCATCACGCCGGAGGCCGCGCCGCAAATGCTGACGGACGGCTTCGAGGATGTGGTCGCGTATGCGGTCAGCCGTGACCGGCGGCGGATGGCCTACATCGCGGAGGGGGCGCTGTGGGCGGTGGATATGAGCGCGGGCGATTTCGCGCCGCGACAGTTATTTGCGGTGGCTGACGACGCGGGCGGCCTGACGTTCGATGCGGCGGGCGATGCGCTGTTCTATCACAGTGAAGGCGGCTTATGGCGCGGGGAATGGGCGGGCGAATCCGGCGAGCCGTCGCTGGTTCTGCCCCCTGATGGGCGGGCGAGCTACCGTAATCCACACTACGCGCCGAACGTTAATGCAATGCTCATTCAAGTGGTAGATGATAATGAGCAAATCGCATTCTATGATGTGGTGTCCGGCGCTTTGATCCGGTTGGGCGCTTACGATGGCGCGACGTGGCTTTCTGACGGGCGCGTGATCGCGTGGCGCAACGTGGCGGATAGCGCGGAGGCGTATTTGATCGACCCGAACAGCAACCCGCCCAACATGGCGCGATTGCTGAGGCTGGAGTCCGAGCATATCGAAGCGGTTCGGCAGGTTGATCTGGTCAATATCCGGCTGGTGACCAGCATCGCGGGCGCCCGCGCACCAACGTTCATGCGGATTATCAATACACCGATCACCGGCGCGGATGTCTCCACGATTGACGTATTACCGGCGCTGATTGATACGGTATTATCGCCCGACGGAGAGCGGGCGGTAGGCGGGGCTGGCTTTAATCGTTTATTGTATGATTCCGCGACGGAACAAACGCTGGAAATGCCGGTTAATACGCGGCGTTTTACATGGGCGTCACCGTGAATTTTGCGCGGACAAAATCGGATTTAGCCAGCTTTAATGCAAGGTGTGTAACCTACTCATGAAGGCACATTAGAATTCTACACAACTCAGAGGAATGTGAAATATGTCTGGTGAAAGAATTCTCGTCATCGAAGACGAGGCACGAATCGCACAATTTATTGAGCGTGGGCTGATCTACGAGGGGTATCGCGTCAACGTGGCGCGAGATGGTCAGACCGGCTTGAGCATCGCCCGTGATAATCCGCCGGACTTAGTGGTGCTGGACTGGATGTTGCCCGGGCTGGATGGTCTGGAAGTGTGTAAGCGTCTGCGGGCGGCCAGCGATGTGCCGATCCTGATGCTGACCGCTAAGGACGACATCAATGACCGCGTGACCGGACTGGACGCTGGCGCAGATGATTATCTGGTCAAGCCGTTCTCCGTCGATGAACTGATGGCGCGTGTACGCGCTCTGTTCCGGCGGGTGACGCCGACATCGCGCCCGGAAATCCTGCGCTTTGCTGATCTGACGCTGGATACCGGCACGCACCGCGCCCATCGTGGCGAACGCGCCATCGACCTGACCGCTAAAGAGTACGAGTTGCTCGAGCTATTCATGCGTAACCCGCGACAGGTACTCACCCGTGATGTGATCTTTGATCGCGTGTGGGGCTACGACTTCGGCGGGGAGAGCAACATTATTGAAGTTTACGTGCGCTACTTACGGCAGAAGACCGAGTCAGAATCTGAAGCGCGGCTGATCCATACAGTACGCGGCGTTGGCTATGTCCTACGTGAGGAATAGCGCGATCAAGCGAGTGTTCGGCTTAGCATTATGACAATTAGGAAACGGCTAACGCTGTGGTATGCCGCCCTGCTGACAGCGGTGATTGTGCTGTTCGCGGCGGCTACTTACGGCGTTATGCGTTTCACCATGCTCAGCAATATCGACAACGGCCTGACCGAGACGGCCAGCCTGATCGTACGCAATAGCCGCGTTTACCCCGACCCCACATTCGGCGCACCCGCCCGCATGAACATCGAGCTAGCATCGCTGGACGCGCTCCGCGCCCCCGGCGTCTACGTGCAGGCGTGGGAGATCATGGACGGCGAAGCGATCTTCAAAGAGTCGTCGCTGACCGCACAGGCGCTGAACGATACGTCACTGGATGCCGCCTCACTGGGCACGCAAGAGGACATCATCCGCACGACACAGGTCGCCGGTCTGGATGTGCGCGTGCTGACCAAGCCGATCACCGCGAGCGGTGGCGGGCGCGTCGTCGGCAATATTCAGGTGGCGGTGCGGCTTGACCAGTTGAATCAGGCGACGGACACCCTGCTGGCGGTGATGCTGGTAGCGTGCGGTATCGCCATCATCGGCACCGCCGGTCTGAGCATGTGGTTCTCGCACAGCGCATTACAGCCGATCAAAGGTATTACAGAAGCCGCCGCCACCATCGCCAACACCAACAACCTGCAAACGCGCATGGAATGGCAAGGGCCGAACGACGAACTAGGCCGATTAACCAGCGTGTTCAACCAGATGATGGAGCGCATCGAGCAATTATTCTCGGTGCAGAAGCGCTTCGTGGCCGACATCAGCCACGAGCTACGCACGCCATTAACCGCGATTAAAGGTCACTGCGATCTGATGCGGCGCTACGGCATGGACGAGTCCTCGCTGGAAGCTATCGAAAGCGAAGCGGTGCGGATGTCGCGGCTGGTCAACGATCTGCTGATGCTGGCGCGGGCGGATTATGGCGGCGTCAACTTCAACCTGTGCCCGATTGACCTCGACAGCGTGCTGACCGAAGCGTTTGAGCAGGTGGCGGTGCTGGCGAAAAACCGTGATCTGCGCCTGCACATCCGCCATTTTGAGCCGGTACGCATCAACGGCGACCCGGATCGCATCAAGCAGGTGATCTATAATCTGGTCAGCAACGCAATTAAATTCACGCCGGACGGCGGCGAGATCACGCTGGGGCTGGAGTACATCAACCATCATGCGGTGATGTGGGTGAAAGATACCGGCATCGGCCTGAGCGAAGAGGACAAGTTGCACGTCTTTGATCGCTTCTTCCAGTCGGAAAGCTCGCGCCATCACGGGGACGATGAAGGCTTCGGGCTGGGGCTATCCATCGCAAAATGGATCGTAGAGGCGCACGACGGCACGATCAGCGTCAGCAGTCGGCACGGACAGGGGACGACCTTCACCATCTCGATTCCGGCCTACGACGAACAGGAAGGCAATCATCATCACAAACGCGCCGACAGCAAGCCGTCACGTCCGCGCCGTGCGATAATCTGGGGCGAGCCACGCCCGCCCAAAGAATTGCAAATTGTGGATAGCAAGAAAACCAGCGACGACGAGCATCACCGGCGCTAGGGTGGGCGCTTATGTCTGTTTGTCGGCCTGCCCGCCGAATAGATCGCCGATCAGCGCGATCACGTCCTCACCTTCCATCTGTGGCGCGACCTGCATCAACCCCATGTTGAAGAACATCTGCCCGTAGCCGAAAAGTAGCGCGATCAAAAGCCACGCCAGTTTGTCGGCTTTCGCCGCGTCGCTGACGTAGTGACCGACTAGCGCGGTGAGTTTGGCGTGTGTGGTTTGCGCTTTATGGTGGAAGATGGCCTGTTCCTCCGCGCTCAGGTTGGGATATTCCAGCAGAACCCAGCGCAGGCGGTCAAAATTCTGGCGGTTGTGTTCGGTATCCTGACCGGCGATGAACTGGCGCACGAAATCGGCCAGCGTGGGGGCGCTAGCGCATTGCTCCCCGACGATGATGAGATTCGGCATGTAATGTTCCAGCACGGCCTGTAATAGCCCGCGCTTGCCATCTTTGAAATGATAATACAGCGCGGCTTCGGTGACGCCGACGGCCTCGGCTATCTGCCGGACGGATGTCGCGTTATAGCTGTTTTCCAGAAATAATGTAGCCGCCGTATGAATGATGAGGTCGCGCCGGTTTTGTCTGTCTGCCATCGGTTAAGGCGTCTTTTATGATCGAACGCAAGGTTAGCGATTAGCTTACGGGGTAAGCGATAGCGTGTCAAGTAGACGTGCGATGAGAGATGGGGAAAGATTCTTAAAAGACTTTTGCATCCCTTCAAACGCTTATGCAAAAGAAGTAGCTTGAGTAGTTAGGTTCGAATTGTGGTATAATCCGCATGTACACGTCATTATCTGGAATTGTGGAGCGCACACACGCGATGAACAGCAGTCAGCAATCAATCAACGGACGAATGTCAGGCCGTCGCTTGCGTTGTTGCAGACGGCTGATTGTATGCGCGATGGCCTGAGGGCTGTTTAGGGCGTATATTTGAAAAACCGCCGACCGTCTGCTATTGGCAGGCGGTTTTTTGTTGCTTAGAATCAGGCGTACCTTTAGGAAAGGATCATTATGACCGACCAACCGAAGTATATCCATGTTTCTGTGGCGTGGCCGTATGCCAACGGCGATTTACACGTCGGCCATCTGGCGGGCGCGTATCTACCCGCCGACATCTTCGCCCGTTACCATCGCCTGAAGGGGAACCGGGTGCTGATGGTGTCCGGCTCGGATACGCACGGCACGCCGATTAGCCTCGAAGCCGACAGGCGCGGCATCTCCCCGCGTGAGGTATTCGAGCATTATCACGAGCGCTTCTTGCAGACGCAGAAAGTGCTGGGCATCAGCTATGATCTGTTCTCGCACACCGACACCGAGAACCATCACCGCATCGCGCAGGATATTTTCTTGAAGCTATACGAGCGCGATTATCTGTACAAAGAGAAGCAAAAACTGCTGTATAGCGAGCGCGAAAGCCGCTTTTTGCCGGATCGCTACGTGGAGGGCACATGCTACATCTGCGGCTATGAGAGCGCACGCGGCGACCAGTGTGATAACTGTAGCAATCTGATGGACGCTACCAAATTGATCGACCCGCACAACCGCAACGACCCCGATGATCGGCTGATCGTGCGCGAGAGCGAGCATTACTTTCTCGACCTCAGCCAGACCGCGCAGGGGTTGCTGGAATATCTGAAGCAAAATCAAGAGCGTTGGCGGCCAAACGTGGTCAATTTCACGCGCAACCTGATTAAAAAGGGCGTCGATGAAGGCTTGCGCGGGCGGGCATACACCCGCGATCTGGACTGGGGCGTGAGCGTGCCGCTTGAAGGCTGGGAAGATAAGCGGATTTATGTGTGGTTCGAGGCGGTCAATGGCTATTTCACCGCCAGCGTCGAATGGGCGAAGAACATCGGCCAGCCCGACGAGTGGAAAAAATGGTGGTATAATCCCGACGCGGAGACGTATTACTTCATCGGCAAGGACAACATCCCGTTCCATACCGTGATCTGGCCGGCGGAGTTGATCGGCATTAACGGGCTGTACAATGACGGCGACGACACGCCGCTTAACCTGCCCTACAACGTGCCAGCCAACGAATTCATGAACATTGAGGGCAAGCAATTCTCCAAGAGCCGCAATTGGGCGATCTGGGCGCCGGATGTACTCGCCCGCTATCAGGCGGACGCGCTCCGCTTCTACGTGGCGCGCTCCTTCCCCGAATCATCGGATACTGATTTTAGCTGGGAGGGCTTCGTCACCCGCGTGAATAACGAGCTGGTGGCGGCGTGGGGCAATCTGGTCAATCGGATGCTGGGCTTCGCGTATAAGCGCTACGCGGGCGTCGTGCCCGCGTATGATACGCTGACCGAGCAAGATCAGGCCATCATCGCCCGCAGTGAAGAAGCGATCGAGCGCGTCGGCGCGTTGATTGAGCGCGTGCGCCTGAAGGAAGGTCTGGATGTGGCGCTGGGCGTCGTGCGCGAGGCGAACGCCTACCTCAACGAAACCGAGCCGTGGAAGACGATCAAGACCGATGAGGCGGGCGCGGCGCGGACGGTGTACACCATCCTGCGCGTGATCGACAACTTGAAGACCGCCTTAGCGCCCTATCTGCCGTTTAGCTCGCAGGAAGTCCATGAATATCTGGGCTATGATGGGCAGTTGTTCGGTGATTTGAACATCGTCGAATATGCGGAGGAGATGCGCTCGCATCGGGCGCTGGTCTACGACGGGAGCGCCGCCATCGGGCGCTGGGAGGTCAGCGCGTTACAGTCCGGCCAGAAGCTCCGCAAGCCGTCACCGCTATTCACCAAACTCGATGAGGATGTGGTGGAATATGAGCGCGGTTTTCTGGGCAAGCCACGCGAAGAGATGCCGATTTTAGAGCAAGATTGAGTGAAAGCGACAGCATGAGCCGGACACTGGTCATCGGTGACATCCACGGATGTTACAAAGAAATGATGAAATTGCTGGATAAGGCAGGCGTGAACGACGACGACCAGATCATCTCGTTAGGCGATATGGTCAATCGCGGCCCGGATTCCGCCCGCGTGCTGGATTTCTTCCGGTATAACTCCCAGTATCGCGTGCGGGCGGTGCTGGGCAATCATGAGCACAAGCACATCCGCGCCCGCCACCAGAATTATCAGCCCACCGTCTCGATGATGATGACGCGCTGGCAATTCGGCGCGGATTATGATGACGCGGTGGCCTACATGGACAGCCTGCCGGATTGCATCCGCCTGCCGGAGGCGATACTGGCGCACGCCTATTTCGAGCCGGGCATCCCGTTGACGCAACAGAAACATCGCGTACTGGTCGGCACGATGGGCGCATCCAGCTACCTCAAAAATCGCTATCGCCGTCCGTGGTGGGAATTGTACGACGGCGGCGTGCCGATCATCGTCGGGCATAAGGATATGTCCGGCAAAGGTCGCCCGTTTCACTATCGTGATCGTGTGTTCGGGCTGGATAGCGGGTGCGTGTATGGCGGCAAGCTGAGCGCCATCTGGTTGCCGGAATTTCGCTTTGTGACGGTCAAAGCGCGGCAACCACACTGGCGGCGCTTACAGCAAAAACTACAGCCGATGGAATGATGAGGCGACAAAGCGATGCGCGACATCTTGCGCCGTGATGCCAGATGGGGGGCGCTGTTCTTCGGCTTGCTGATATTGGGCGTCGTCGGGCTGGGGGTTGTGCTGTGGCGGTTGAACAACACCGCCGCCGATGACCTGCCCGCGCCCGTCCCGCCCACCGCCGGGCCGCCCGTCGTCAGCCAAGTCACGCCGACTCCCGCCCGCGCCGCGCCAACCATCGCGCCGTATCAAGACGAAGCGCCGCGCTACATCCCGACTAGCTTCCCGCCGACGGCGACGCCGCCGCCCGCCCCCCGCGTCGATCACATCAACGGCGTACACATCGGGCACTTTCTACGGCTGAATCCGGCGATAGTCGATCAGGTACGCATCATCTACAGGCGCGGACAAACGCAGGGACGCAACCCGCAGGCGTTCGCCAAGCTGGGCGATAGCACTATCGCGCACCCGTATTTCATGGCGGACTTCGATAGCGGGCGCTACTATCTGGGCGCGTATGACTATCTACAGCCGACGATTGACTACTTTCGCGGCTCGTTCGGACGGGAGAGCGTCGCGGTGCGCGTCGGCCTGCATACGTGGTCGGTGCTTGATCCGATGTGGAGCGGTGGCGGATGTCTGGGCGGTGAGCATATCCTCGCGTGTGAGATTCGCCTGCACAATCCGGCGTTCATCTTCATCCGGCTCGGCTCCAACGACGCGGGCGCGGTGGCCGCCGTGCGGCGTAACCTGCGTTTGATCGTGTTGTATTGCATCGAGCGCGGCGTCGTGCCGGTGCTGGGCACGAAGGCAGATCGCTTTGAGGGCGCACACGACGCCAACAACAGCATCATCCGTGAGGTTGCGGCGGAGTTCAATCTGCCGTTGCTGGATTATGACCTGCTGGCGGAGACGTTGCCCAATCGCGGGCTGGCGGCGGATCGCGTGCACATGACCGGCTTCCGGCCTCCGGACTATACGCAATCTACCGCGTTCCAGCGCGGGCACAGCGTCCACAATCTTTCAGCGCTGATGACGCTGGAAGTGCTCCTAAAGATCGTGCAGGGGCGTCCCCTGCCGCATCTGCTGACGGGCGGATGGTGAAATCGCCATCCAACCCGATCAACGATGGTCTAACGCGGGCGCAATGTATTGCGCCCCTACAGGCATCAGGACAGACGATCCGCCAGCAAAGACCGTATAAAATCGACATCATCGGGGATGTTGTCGGTGTGATCGACGATGGCGGTCTGCAAGCGCAGATAATTCGCCTCCATCGCTTCGCGGGCGCGGTCACGATCTTTTAGCGGGTAGAAGTATTCGCGGGATTGCTCGACGCGGCGCTGAATGCGCTCGCGGATCGCTTCGACGTTATCGGCCTGCGTCATGATGATGAAATCCTCCGGCCCTAGATGGCCGATGTAATCATCGGGCGTGCCGTGTTCGCGCACCGCGTTACGGATCATCAGCGTGACCGCCCGCAACACGTCATCCGCCGCGACGAAGCCGTACATCTCGCGGAAGGTGTTGAGCGTGGTGATGCTGATCTGTAGCGCCGTCCAGCGCGTGATGTTGAGCATCGCGGTGCGGATGCGCTCGTCCACCATTTCGCCTTCGGGCAAGTCCGTCACCGGATTGACCAGCGCTTGCCGGTTAACGCGGCTGATGGCATTACGCACGCGCAGGCGTAGCTCCTGAATATCAAACGGCTTGGTGATGTAGTCCACCACGCCCAGCTCTAGCCCCTGCAACTTGTCCACGCGGTCACGCTTTTCGGTCAGGAAGATGATCGGCGTGTTCTGCGTGCGGCGCTGGATGCGAAGCTGGCGACAGACTTCATAGCCGTCGATGTCGGGTAGGCGGATGTCCAGCACAAACAGATCAATGTCGTGTTCGCGGCTGAGGGCTAAGGCTTCCTCGCCCCATGCGGCGGTCAGCACTTCGTAATTCTGCACGCGGAAATAGGTGCTGAGCATCTCGGAAAGGTCGAGATCGTCCTCGACAATCAGAATCTGCGGCTTATCCAAAGCAGTTAACCCCCTATCGGCCCTATCGGATTTTTGTTGATTATAAAGGCGGTAGCGGACAGGGAATCGCCCGCGCCCGCGTTCGGTGTTCTCTCGCGCACATCAAATTGAGCGCCCTGTGTCGCCCAGTCAAGCGCCCCGTTAATCATGCCGGTCAACATCGCATTCGCGGCGGAGTCCGGCGGGCGTCCCCACGTCATCGGGCTAGGCTTGACGGTGAGGACGTAAACGCCGTCATCTTCCCGAACCTGTGTGATCTGGTCGGTGAAGCGATTGAAGATCGCGGCGAATGCTTCTAGCCCCATGCGCACGCGCTGTTGAATCGGCAACGCCTGAAACGCCGGAGCGCACATGCCGACCATCGCCCCGAAGCGCGATAGCCCGCCGACGCTGACGAACGATTGCCCGATACGCAAAGCTAGATCGCGCCCGCTACGGACACCGTAGACATCTTCAAGCGCGATATTGATGGCGGCCAACTGCGCGAAGTCGATGTCCCGCGCCAGTGTGTCGGCGGGAGGTGTGCGGGTATAGTCCGGCAGACCGGCCAGCTTCAAGACGGCGACAGCGCCATTCTCACCCAGCACATCCAGCATAGCGACTAGCAACATCCGCAAAAAACGGTTCGGATAATATAGGCCACTTGTCTCTAACACAGGTTACAGGATGCCTAAACGAGCGCCGATAGCGCCTCAACGGTGCGGTTGACATCCAGAAAGATCAAGCCCAGTTTGGCGTCTTTGCGGGCGAGTACCGTCAAGACGGCCTCCTCACCGACGGCGGTCAGGATGACGTAGCCGTTTTCCCCCCTCACCATGACTTGCTCTAATTCGCCGCGTCCCAGTTCGCTTGAGATGCGCTCGCCAAGCGACAGCATGGCGGCAGACATAGCGGAAACGCGATCTTCTTCAATGTCAGCCGGGAGCGATGAGGCCATGCTCAAGCCGTCTACGCTGACGATAGCGGCGGCTTCTACGTCGCCACTGCTGGCCTGTAATTCGCGCAGGCGGTCAACGAGTTGTTCAGTGCGTGACTTAGCCAACGGTTTTCTCCTATCGAAAGTAAGGTTGCTCTCTTTGCGATTGTACTATATCTCAACACACATCGCACATGCAACATTTCTCAATTATTAGGGCGCGTTTCGGGTTCTTCGCTGATTATGCGAATAAATCCGCCCCCAGACCGAGCGCGGCCATGCCCTGCGGGGCGAAATGCGCCTCCCAGCCCGCCGGTAGATCGTCTAATGCGTCGAGCGCGACGGTGTGCGTCGCCATGCGCTCCACGTCTTGCGCGGCGGTCAACGCGGCGCGATGGCGCGGCAACCAGTCCGCATCGTGGATGACCAGCGCGGCGCATATCTCGAAGCGGAGCGACAGCAAATTCAACGCGACGCCGGTTGTCCGCAACGTGGCGCGGCCATCATCGAGCATCGCTGTTAGCTCGCGGATGGGGGGGAACGTCCGAAAGTGGTCATGCGGCGCACCGGACGGCCACGCCTCCGGCTCTGGCAGGCCGAAAAGCTCCTCGCCGAATTCGCGTAAGATGTGCGCCTGCCAGCTCCAGCCCGCGCCGATGTCGTCGTGTGGCTGGACGATGAACGCCGGTAGAATGTGCCACAAACCGGCACCGGTGGCGAGATGCGGGCTACGCCGAGCGATGATCGCTTTATACACCCCGCCATCATTGACGACGGTCAACACCGCGCCGCCGACCACCGTACAGCGCCCCGCACCGTTGATGAGCGCCTGTTCGGGCGGGATGTGGCGGTGCAGGGCGTCGCGCAAGGGCAAGTCGGCGCGTTCGCCGCGCCCGTATGCCCGCATCTCGTGGTCGAGCGCGTCACAGGTGGCGATCATGTCGAAGTAGTAGCCCGTCCGCGCTGATAGGCGCAACGGATCGCACGTTAAATCCGCCGCGACGTAACACAGCCCGTTGAACATCTGGCGCGAAGCGATGCGGTCTTGCAGATGCGCGGCGTCGTAGATGGCGAAATCCGGCGCGGTGACGGCGGACGGCGACAGCGCCCCGATCACATCATCGGGCGCCGCAGTCGGCGCGGCGCGATAGACCGCCACCGGATAGGTATAGCCGCGCCAACGGTACAGCACATCGCCGTATAGCTGGCGCAGACGTTCCGCCACATGCGGCGCTAAGACCATGCGCTAATCTCGACATCGGCGCCGGTCATCGCGTCGTTGGTCGCCAGAAATAGCGCCAACTGTGCGATGCGGGCGGGGTCTACCCACGCGGCGGGGTCGGCTTTGGGCATGGAGTCGCGGTTAGGTGGTGTATCCACGATGGACGGCGAAATGCCGTTAACGCGGATGCGGTGCGGCTTCAACTCAAGCGCCATGCTCTCCATGATGCGCGTAGCGGCTGATTTGCTGGCGGAATACGCGGCGTTGGTGTTGCCGCCCTTCTTGCCCGCCCGCGCCAGCACAACGCTGATGCTACCCGCCGTCTTTTTCTCGATCATGTGGGCGGCCACCCGTCCGCACAGCAGATACACCAGACGGGCGTTCAGCATCATCATGCGATCAAACACGTCGAGATTGCCGGCGTGTACCGGATCGCCCATCGCAAAGCCGCCGACGGTATGCACCAGATGATCGACCTTGCCGAAGGCTTCATCGATGTTGACCAGTAGCGTATCGACGGCTTGCGGATCGCTGAGGTCGGTGGCGAATGGCCGCGCCGCCGCGCCTTCCGGCAGGGAATCGACCACCTGTTTCAGGCGGTCAGCGTTCAGGTCAACCAGCGCCAGCCGCGCCCCTGCTCTGGCGAAAGCCTCCGCCACTGCCTGCCCGACGTTGCCACTTGCGCCGGTTATCATCACAACCGATGCGTTCAGTTCGTTCATCGTGTTCTCTCCTCGTTCTATTTGCGGATATTGAGCGGTGGGCGTGGGGCGCTACGCCGCTACTGGCTTTGTTCCACCCACGCGATATAGTCCGCTTCTTCTTTCATGTCGCCGTCGGTGACGATAGTCTGTGTGATGTTGCGCTTCTTGTCGAAATGCAATTCGACTTCGGCTTGAAATGGGCATCGCGTGGCGCTGACCATCTTCCGCACGATGTAGCCGTCTTCCGTCTGGCTGAGGTCGTTGAACAGATTGATGCGGACGCGCACGACCTCCGGGCACATCTTCGGCTGGACGAAAATATACAGCGCGTCACGGTCACGCGAAGAACCGGAACCACCGCCGAACAGATTGCGTAAAAAATTCACGTTTGTTTCTCCTTAACTGGCTTTCAGCCAATGTATTGTACCCATTCTACCAAACGTTAGCCGGATTGACGCGATAATCGCTCCGCTTCATCGACCATCCGCGCCAGCACATTGTAGATGATCGGGCAGACCGCCGCCCCCGCGATGGAGTCGGCTATCGTCCAGCGAAAATCCGGCGTCAGCGCCGGATAGGTGCGGCAGGTTTCCGGGCGGTGCGGATACACCGCGCACAGCGTCCCCCGCAAGAAGCGACACGGACGGGCGCGGAACATACCCCATTCTTCGACCTGTGCCGCCGCGTCATGCTCGATGATCTGGCTGAGTGGCACATCGACGGCAGGCTGTAGGCGCTCGGCGTCGTCCGGCGTCAGGTAAACATCAAGCACGCGGCAACAGTTGGCGCATCCCGTGCAATCAATGGCGGCGATGATCGGCGCCGCGATGGCGTCCACCAGTGCATCGAGTTCGGCGTCGGTCATCTGCTCGCGCTGGAGCATGTAGCCCATCACCGCGAAATCGTCCTGACGCTGGTCGGCAAGTTGTTTGATCTGCGCGAGATCGGTGATGATGGTCATTTTTCATCATGTCCTTTCCGGCGGTGCGGGCGTCCGGTTATATTGGGCGTAACACGCGACGCCCCTACAGATGCCCCACATCTGTTACAATAAGGATAGGCGGGCGTTCGCGCTCGTGACGATAGTTAAAGATTATTTTTGAAAGAGGTTTTTGCATGTCACAGATGCGTATCATCACGATTGAACGGCACATCTTACAACAACAACTGCGTCACCCCAACGCAACCGGCGTCTTTACCAATATGTTATACGATATAGCGATGGCGGCCAAGATCATCTCGCGGGAGACCAACCGCGCCGGATTGGTCGATATACTGGGCGCGGCGGATCAGAGCAACATACACGGCGAACGTCAGCAGAAATTGGACGTATTCGCGGACGAGATCATCTTCAAGATGAACGACCACACCGGCAGATTATGCGCGATGGCGTCTGAGGAGCATGACGAAATTCTCGCCATCCCGCCGCACTATGACACCGGCAAATATGTCTTGCTGTACGATCCGCTAGACGGCTCATCGAATATCGACGTGAACGTGAGCGTCGGCACGATCTTCTCCATCCATCGCAAAGTGACCACCGGCGCACAGGGCACAATCGAAGACGTGATACAGCCCGGCTATAAGCTGGTGGCGGCGGGTTATATCGTGTACGGGTCAAGTACAATGATGGTCTACAGCACCGGTCAGGGCGTGCATGGCTTCACGCTGGATAACAGCGTCGGCGAGTTCCTGCTCAGTCATGAGGACATCCGCATCCCGGACACGCCGAAGTATTACAGCGTGAATCACGGTTACGAGAAATACTGGTATCCGGGCGTCGGCGAATACGTGAAGTGGTTGCAAGGCATGGACGGCGCGGCGGGCAGTAAGGCCATCGGCCATCGTTACACCGGCTCACTGGTGGCGGATTTCCACCGCAATCTATTGCGCGGCGGCGTGTTCCTGTATCCCGCCGATAAGCGCGACGAGACATCGTATCGCGGTAAGTTGCGGCTGATGTACGAGGCGCAAGCGCTGGCCTTCATCGCGCGGCAGGCGGGCGGCTATTCGTCGGACGGTGTGGGCGACATTCTCGACATCGAGCCGCACGACCTGCATCAGCGCACGCCGTTATTCATCGGCAACCGCGATCTGGTGCAGAAGGCGGAGCAATACATCCGCGAGCAAGATCAGGAATGGCTGGAGAAGTATCTGCCGTTCCGCGAAAGGAAGTACCAGCCCAACAAGACATCGTGACACAACCGGCGCGGCACGTTAGCGCGATAGTAGGGGCGCAATTCAGCGTAGGCGCAATATATTGCGCCCCTACGTATATCTAATCCTGCACGGTGAGGTCAATTTCTGGCACGAGGTTCTCGAACGCTTCGGCCAGCACCGCGCCCAGCGAGCCGCCGGACAATGCCGAGCCGCCCAGCACCAGATCATCCAGCGCGGAGTCGAACGAGACCGCAGTCCCCGCCGTGCCGGTGATGGCCGTCGGTTGCTGGATGGCTTCGCCGGACGGCGCGAGGCGAATCTGCACCGTGCCGCTTATCACTTCGCTTTGCCAGCCGCTAGGCCGCCGACGCGCGATTGTGTCGTCGAAAACGTCGGCCTGCTCGGTATCGCTGACCGCTTCCAGATCGTTGAACGAGCCGCGCCAGAAGAACAGCGAACCGCCCGCCACCTCAAACAATGCGCCGTTGATGGCGACGTTGATACTGATGCGGCTGGGCGATGTCTGGATCAACAGGCCGTTCAAACTGTCACGATCTGATTCCGCGAACGAGACTTCGATAGATTGCATATTGGTGAAGTACGGTTGCGCCGGATCGCTGACCGGCAATTGTTGCCATGCGTTGAAATCGGCATTGGTCAACACCTGCGGATTGTAGCCGAACGGCAACAGGAAAGTACGCGGCACCCAGCCGGTACGCGATGGATCACGCGGCACCTGCACGCGCAACCAGTCGCCGTCGGCGGTGCGCCCGACGACGCGCACCGGCTCCCCGACAGCAATCGCGCCATTGATGAACGCATCCGATAGCGGGCGCTCACGCATGTTGATGCGCTCCGCCGTGATGTCGGGCTGGGTCTGCATGATGAGCGTGGTCTGTGGCGGCGATAGGTTGACCACCGTCGCGCCGCCGAACACCACCAGCTTGACATCTTCCGATGTGTTGGAGTCCGGCAAGTTGGCCTGTATATTCAGCACCGCGACGCTGAACGGGTCGAATGAGCCATCCGGCAGGACGCCAACCTGCAACGCGATGATGTCTTCCAGCGATTCCGTGCCTTCGATTTCGCGTAGAACCGGCTGGCCGTCCTGTAGCGCAATCGCTCGTAGAACCGCATCTTCGCGCCCGACATAGCACACGGTATCCCACAGCATCGCGCCGCAAATGTCGTTCGCGCTGACCAGCGCCGACTTGACGAAAGCGTTACGATTACCGGCATAGGACGCGGTGACCGGCGGCGCGAAGCCGTCCAGCATGAACTCGAACGTCTCGCGGAATACGTTGGCGGCGTTGGCGCTGTTGAGCGTCTCGAAGCGCCAGATGTAAAGCTGATTGTTGATCTCCGTCACGTAGATGCGCCCGATCACGCGCAGGGAATCGCGGGTGACGGTGTATTGCGCGGTCTGCCAATTGTGATATTCGCCGCTATACAGGCGACGGGTGGCCGCCTGCGGGTCGATGTCGTGTTCGATCAAGGCGGCATCTAGCGCGGCGGAGGCGTCGTTGCCGCGCTGAACGGTTATCTCGGCCAACTGCCGCGCCGAGCGCATCGGCGGTAGATACAGCGTGCGGCTACCGTCGGGGCTGGTGGTGGCCGTCCAACCGCGCCGCACCGGAAAGAATACGCGCTGTGTCAGGAAATCATAGCGCCATTCGCCCACGTCGAGCTGTGCCAGTCGTTGCGCGTCGAAGAACGTGATGCTCTGCACGAATTCATCGAACAGCGAATCCAGACGGGCGGCGTTCTCGCCACCGTCGCGGGCATCCAGCGCGAAGATCAAGCCGCGCCCGCCCTGCGCGGTCTGGCGGTAGAACGCGACGGCCACCCCCGACCACGTTGAGCCATCATCCAGCAGATAGTTGTAGTTAAAGCGCAGGCCGACAGTATCGCCGTCGATGTAGTATTCGCTCCAACCGTCCTGCCGGATACCAAAGCGGCGCTGAACTTCGGATTTGATCTGGAAGATATTGTCGAGTGCGCGGAAATAGTACACGTTGAGCGTCGCGTCTCCGCTCGGGCTGGACGACGTGAGCCAATTCCCCTGATCCAGCACTTCCGACCATCCGACGGGGCGCTGAAAGTTGATGCCCAGATTGATGTCGGCATAGCCCAGAAGCGAGTCGTCGTAGTCGGTGTTATCGACTTCGATCCGCACCGAGTCAAAGCCGCTAGCGCCGCCGAACGCCCGCACCAGAAAGCCGAGATCATACGTGCCGTTACGCGCCGGTTCATTGCGCCACGTCAGGCCGCCACGCGGCCAGATGAACGCCGTGCCCGGCTCGGCCAGCAATTGGCCGTCTTCGGTGACCAGATAGCGGTAGGCTTGAAATTCGGTGCCGGGCGCGATGTCGATGTCGGCTAGCGATGTGCCGGTGATCGCACCGGCGGAACTGCGCCCGCGACTGATGACCGATTGCAATTCGCCTTCCAGATCAAAGATCAAGCTAACATCCGTCCATTCGTCGCCACCGTTGAGGCGGACGCGACCTTCCAGCGAAGCGGTATCACCGACGCGCCGCAAGAAGGCGACATCGGTTGTCGTGCCGTCGGTGATGACCGGCAGTTCCGGCGGTAGCCAGTTAAACACCGCCTGATCGACCCCGGACTTCCAGCTATTGACCAGCGCCGCGCCTTCGTCGGTGGGGACTTCGGTGAGGATCGGCGTCTCCGCCAGACGATAGCGCCGTCCGTCCAGCATGACCTCATCAATGGTCAGCGCTCCGCTAGCGATGCGCCGCCCGACCACTTCGACGCTGATCGTCGGCGGGAAGGCGGTACTGCTGACGCTGGGGAAAACCCGCGTCACGGTGACATCGGGCGCGATGGGCGGATGATACGACACCAGCGAGTCCTCGACCACCCACAGGCGCGGCGTGATGGCGTTGTAATACGCCCGCAGGAAGCGCCCCCACGACGGGAGCGTGGTGGCCTCCATGTAGTCCGGCCTGAAGTCGCGGCTGTTCTGCGGGAAGTAGACGCTGTAATGCGTGACCATTGGCTCGACGCGGGGTGATGCTCGCCCGTACAGCACGGCGGCCTCAATGCCGGTCAGCACATCGCGGGCGGTACGCACCAGCGCGGCGTCGGTGCTGTTGGCGATGACCTGTTGCATGAAGTGGCCTAAATCCACCGTCGAGCCGTCGCCGATGAACGCGCTGTAGGCGTAGGTGTTGGTTCGCGCCTGCCCGATGGCGGTGCTGTACCGCGCCGGATCGGACAGGAAAACGTCAACGAACGCGGAGACGGCCTCCGTGATGGGGTCTATCGCGTTGAGGTCGATGGCGGAATGCGTCAAAAAGACGCGATCCGCGCCGCGCCGCGTCAGCGTGTCCACGTCGATATACTGGTCGATCAGCGCCGCGCCCAGTTCATCAAGCGCGATGTCGGGGTCGGCGTTCAACATGCGGATCAGCCGCGCCATATCGAGCGCCGGATTAACCACGATTTCCGGCGAAGCATACGTCACATGAAAGAACGGCGCGACGGCGTTATAGTATTCCAGACTGCCCATCGAGCAGGCGTCGTTAATCAGCAAGTCCAGCGTTTCAACGCCGGTGGCTTCGCTGGCGGTTTGCAGGGCGCGTTCTAATTCGCGCACCGGCATCAGCGTATGGCGCACCGCATCATCGACGATCACGCCGCGCCATCCCGCGCCGTGACTGGCGAACGCCAGCGCGTAGCGCTCCGCCGGATAGGATTGCATCGCCCACGTCAGGAACTTGGCGAGCGTCTGCCCTTCGGCGCTGTTGACGCGCCCCAGATCGGCAAGCGGTGGCGTGTCGATGGTGGCGACATCGGTCTGGCCGAAGTCGCCGGTCTGGTCGGGGCCGACCTCAAAGACTCGCGCCGTACTCCAATTATCGTTGGCGGTGGAATAGCGCGGACTGCGATCCAGAAAGGCGACCACGCGCACATCATCGGTACTGCCGCCGCCGACTTCAAACTGTACCAGATCGTTCATCACGCTGGCTTCAAGATCGTTACTCGCGCCGTAATAGGCGAGGATCGTCCATTCGGCACGCGGGCGCGGTTCGATGGGCGGATAACCCGCCGTCGCCAGCGCGGACGGGCTGACATCGTACAGCGTGGGGGCGGATTCTTGCTCGACGGGCGGCGGCAATACCTGATATTCCAGCCGGAAATCGCCGGAGGTGTCGCCCGCCGTCACGCCGAAGCGCGTCGCAATGACGGTGTATTCACCGGCGGGCGCTTGCAAGAAGCGGATGAACGAGTTCAAGTCACCCGGTGCGCGGTCATCGTTCTCATCAACGATATTACCCGCCGCGTCCACCAGATACAGCATCGGATCAAGCGTGCCGTTGATGCGTACCATCTCAATCTCGATGGTGCTGTTATCCTGCGTGACGACGATGGGGATTTCGTAAAACGGGCGATTATCGCGGATTGTACCTAGCGTGACATCTTGCAGGGCGGGCGCGTTCATCACGCCGAGCAAGACGGCCAGCGAAGCGATCAATAAGACGTGAATACGAGGGGGCATACTGAAAACTCAATTCAATCTAGCGATCTATGGGTACGATTGGCTCACAAGTGATTTTCTTCGTTCTTTTTTCTGTAGAAAAAGAACCAGAAAAGACTTTGAATCCTTTCAAAAGTTTTTGGCGTCCCTTGCCGAAGGAAAGCCCCTTTTTCAAAAAGGTGACGAAAAATCCGCAGATTTTTTACCCAGCCGCACGATCCGCCATCGCCGGAGAGCCGGACGGGGGCGGATCGTGCCGGACGCTATATGCGTTATTGCCCGCGCAACTCGACCAGACATTGACGCTGGACGTTGTTCGGGTTATCGACATCGTAATCTTCAGACGAAATGGGGCGTACTGTCAAGCAAGTCGCCACCAACTCGCCATCTTGCAAGACGATGAACGTATCGCCGGAGCGCTCGCTCGTCCAGAACGTATTGCGCGTGGAGAGCAAGCCCTGCCGGAAGCGGCAGATTTCCGCCGGATACTGCGCCGCGCTCACGTCGAAGAAGTCTTCCGTCCACATCTGATAGCAGTCGGACGGGCGCACGCTGGATATATCGCCCACGACGAAAGAGTCGATGGGGACGATATAGCGCAGATTGCCGTCTTCGTCTAGCTGACGCAATTCGAGGCCGGTCAAATCCATGTCGAAATACGGCAGACGATTATACAACACCAGCGAACGCGCATCATAGCGCAGGAGCAGGGGCGGCTCGGTATCGTCGGCGGCGTCGATGGTGGACGGCCCCAGATTGACGATGCCGGGCAACACGCCCAGACGCTCTAGCGGCACATCAACGATGCGGAAGCCGTCGATCACCGTCTCCATCACGGACTCGATCAGGTCATCGCCTGCGGACGTGGCCGGAGTCTCGAACCAGACCAGATAGGCGCGTTGATTGCCCAGCCGCAGGTAGAAACGCCCGCGTACCGGTGTATCGTTGACCGTCGCTTCATAAGCCATCGCCGACCATGTGGCATACGCGCCGGTGTAGGTCAGGTCGGCGGCGGTAATCGTCAGGTCGCCGCGCCGCGTCGCCACCTCCCGACCGAAGAAGATGTCGCGGATTTCAGCGCGGGGGCGCGTCGGGTTGGTGATGAATGACGTGATGCCGACGAACGCGCCGTCCATTTCTGTTGATTGCCAGCGATACCACGCATCGACTTCATTCGGTTCGCGCAGTTCCCAGCCTTCGCGCTTCATCGGGTGTTCGACATCGCTCAACGTGTTGACCGTGCGCCATTGCGACGTATCAACAGCGCGGAAATCCGCCGGATCGTAGCGCACGAAGCTATCGAATAGCACGCCGTATAGCTCATCCAAACGCGCCTGATCGCCGACGACCTGAGCGCTCATCACCAGACCGGCGGGGAACACCGTATCCAGATAGCTGACGAAGCCGCGCCCGATGTAGTCGAGGCCGCGATTCCGCGTGGTGTAGTCGAACTCAAGCGAGGGCGTGCCATCGGCTAACGTGATGGGGCGCGGGCCGTCGGTCAGGTTCAAGCCGAAATTGACGATCACCGAGTCCAGCGTGACCTGTAGCGGGTCATTGCCTTCCGGCACTGGCGAGAATAGCGGATAGATGGAGTAATTACGCACGAAATCGGTGCTTTCGGTACGCAAGATGTTGCCGACGAAATCGGGCGCTGTCCAGTCGCTAGGCCGCGCCACGATGAAGCCGACGCCGGTCTGGTTAAAGCCGACTAACCCTTCCTGCACGTCATCATTGTTGACGGTCAGGTTCAGCGTGCTGGTGGTCTGCGTGCCGCCATGCGTGTTGATGGTCAGGCCGGCGGCATACTCGCCGGAGGGCGCGGGGACACGCCGCCAGCGCATTTCCTCCGCGAAAAAGGTGTATTCGTTGCCCAGTTCGGCCACCTGCCGCCCGTCGGTGGTCACGCGGTAGCGGAACGATTGGAAGGTCGAGCCTTCGGGAATGTCGATGACGGCGACGGAGTTCGTCTCGGCGGATTGCGCCACCGCCCGCACGTATTCGCCGGTGCGCGGGTCGAAGATCAGCGTCACGTTAAACCATGAGTTGCTATCCGGCTGACGGTAGCGACCTTCCAGCGAGGCGGCCTCCTCCGTGATGTTGATGCGCTCAAAGTGGCTAACGTCACCATCGGTCAAAAGCGGCAACTGCACATCCCATGTGAGCGGCACCGTCGAAGCGCCCTGCTCCCAGCGATTGACGAAAATCTCGCGGCCTTCGGCGTCGCGCTCCGGCGCGAGAATGCGTCCGGTGAAGATGCGTTGCACCGTGCCATCTTCGCCGATACGATCAATGACGAAATCGCCACTGCTGATATTGCGCCCGACTAGCTCCGCCGTAACGTTGAAGCTGGTCAGCGTGCTGATCTCCCCTGTGGGGAACACGTTGACGATGTTCAGGTCGGGAGAACTGGCGGCGTGGAAATTGACCGTGCTGGCGTCGAGTGCCCACGGATTAGGCGTCACGCTGTTGTATAGAGCGCGGAGCATCGCGCCCCATTCGCCCAGAAAGCTATCTTCAAAATAGGCGTTATCGAAGCGGCGACTATTGGACGGGAAATAGATGTTGTGATAAGTGCTGACACTGCGTTCAGCCACCAGCCCGCCGCGCCCATAGCGCACGCTAGCATCCAGCGCCAGCAGGACATCCTGCACGCGGCGCAGATAGTCGGCGTTGTCCACCGGATCGAGCAAGTCGGTCAGGCGGTTCATCAAACTGCCCAGATCAATCAATTCGTCGCCGCCCTTATAGCCGGAATAGACATACGTGCCCGCCCGTGCTTGCCAGACCAGCGCCCCGCGATTGATCGGGTCTTCCTGCACGTACAGCGCGAATTCCGCGATGGCGTCGCGCAGTCTGCCGAACTCGCGCAGGTCGGTCACGGCGCTGGTGGTGAACACCACATCCGAGCCCGGGCTAGCCTGCACGTCGAAGTCGATATAGCGGTCAGCCAGATCAGACGACAGCGCCAGAATCGGCGAGAAAGTGGCGACATCTTCATCCGGCTCGGGATCGACGCCGGTCTGTGCCAGCACGCGCAGACGCTCGGTGAGTAGCGTCATGTCGTGGCTGGGGTTCAGCACCACTTCCGGCGATGCCAGCGAATAGTTGAAGTATTCCGCGATCACGTTATGGTACTCGACGCTCGCCATATAGCAGGCGTCGTTCACCAGCAGATCAAAACGCTCTAGCTCGGTGGTCTGGCGTACCAGTTCCAGCGCCTCGCGCAATTCCGGCAAGGTGATGACCGTGCTTTCATCGCTATCGCTGGTGATGACGCCGCGCCACGCCACGCCATGACTGCCCATCGTCAGGATGTAGTTATCGGCGGGAAACGTGGTGATGCCCCATGTCAGGAATTGCGCGAGCAATTGACCATCGCCGCTATCTACCGCCTCGTTGAGGCTGGCGAGTTCCGTCGTGCTGATCTGTAGCGGGTCGTCCTCATCGGAAAAATCCGGGCCGAGTTCAAACACCCGCGCCCCTGACCAGTCGCCGCTAACGGTGGAATGTTGCGGACTGCGGTCAAGCATGACGATGACGCGCACGTTGTCGTCGCTACCACCGGCGCGTTCAAACTGCTTCAGGTCTTCGATGAGCGCCTGCTCCAGATTGTTGTCCGCGCCGTAATAAGCGAATACGGTATAAGTCGCACGCGAGCGCGGCTCAATAGACGGGAAGCCGGATTCGGCCAGCGCTTCGTCGTCCACGCGATAATCAAAGCGACGCGGCTCTGGCAGTGTCACCTCGATAGTCAGCACGTAATCGCCTTCCGCCGTGCCATCTAGCACGCGATAGCGCGTCGCAATGACGCGATACTCACCGGCTAGCGCCTGCGGAAACTCGATGCGCGATGTCAGGTCGCCGGGTTCACCGCCCGCACGCTCACCGTTTTCAGCGACGATCTGCCCGTTGGCGTCCACCAGAAAAAGCGTCGTGTCGAAGTTGATGTCGCCGTCTGCCGAGCGGATGTCGGCGATGATGGTACTGCCATCGCGGGGGACTTCGATGATGTATTCGGTGAAGGGCGTGCGGTCATCAATGCGACCGGTCTCGGTAATGATGAAGGTGTCTTCGCCTTCTTCTTGCGCCTGTATCATCGACAGGCCGAAAACGGCGAAAAGCCCCAAACAAACCGCCAGTAGATAACGTAGTTTCATAAGTCTATCGCTCGCTTTTGTCCATGATGGTATTCAAAAACTAGGAGCGGAAACGCATCCGACTCCTAGTTCAAGGCTTAATCAATACAAGGTGAAGTCCGGTTGCACAACCGGCCCGACAAAGGGAGGGTTACTCCCTATCCCCAGCCGCCGCCACAACCCGGGCAAATCTGGAAGCGCATACTACCCATACGCTCGGCACGGGCTTCGGTGATGTTGGTGACGAACGCGCCATCGAGACGGATCATCAGACTGCCGATTTCAAATTCCGGCAGTAGCGGCAGGTTATCTTTGTCGATTTCCAGCCCGTCAAATTCCAGCACGGCATACGTCAGGATGTCGGTCATGAAGTCGTATGTCGGCGCACCGATCACCACTTCAAATGTTTCTTCGCCGAAGTCCAGCACGGCGTTAGCGGTCAGCCCTTCGCTGAAGTCCCAGTCGCTCTGTAGGTCGAGCAACGGGTAGTTGAACGTCAGGAAGTCCGTGCCGACAATCAAGACGCTGGGCGCGAATTCAGTCGGCGACATGATATTCAGCAGAATGGTCTCGCCATCCTCAGCATAAGTGAGCGAGCTACCAAAGTCCAATGTGACGGCGATGACGCCAGTGGTGTCATCCTGATCGGCGTCTTGCTGTGCCATAGCGGGGAAAGCCATGAGCGCGAGCGCCAGAATAATCATAAGGCTGATGAGTGAATAGCGAGTCTTCATTTGGGTGTCCCTCTTCAAGTAACTTGATCTGTACGATACAGGTGCTTTTATTCAAGTGTACACGATGACAAACGTCACATACAACAAGGAATATAAAATTTTTTATGAATCAGACAAAATTTAACAACAATCAAATTTGAAAGAGGTTGATTTCAGTTAGATTCATGTTACAAAGGGCGACATTAGCCGCCCTACTGCATTTTTCGGCGTTCACTCAGTCGGCCAGCCGCGCTTCTTCCACCCCTGCGAGCCTTTCTCCAGATTGTATAATGTCAAGCCGGTCAAGCCATGATAGCGGATGATCTCCGCCGCCATCGCGCTACGCACACCGGTTCGGCAGGCCAGCACGACCGGCTTGTTATCATCACCGGCCAGCGACTCGATCTGCGGCATGTGTTCGCTCAATTCATCCAGCGATAGATGCACCGCGCCCGGGATGTGATATTCGGCGTATTCCTCATCAGTCCGCACATCAATCAGTACATGCGCCGCCGTCGTGTCGTAGAATTTCTCTTTGTAGTCGTCCAGAGATAGCGATTCGTAAGCCATGATTTCACCCTTCTGGCTATTAACAGATGATAGCCAGAAGCATAGATCAAAAAGTGGTTTCCGGCAACGGCGGGCGCGATAAATCGCGCCATATCGGGCGCACACCATAGCGCCATATCGGGCGCACACCATAGCGCCATGCCGACAGGGACGGTAAAATGATGGCGGCGGCCAACGTCTGCGGCGTCCCGTCTATTACCCGACAACACACGAGAGAACCATGAGTCAAACACACAATAACGCCATCAGCGCCGATGAATACGTCGCCGGAATCCGTAGCGGAAATCGCGCACAACTGGCGCGGGCGATCACGTTGATCGAGAGCAACGCCGAGCGCCACTTCGAGACCGCGCAGGCGGTGTTACAGGGCTGTCTGCCGCACGCGGGCGGCGCGTTGCGGATCGGCATAACCGGCGTGCCGGGCGCGGGGAAATCCACGATGATCGAGGCGCTAGGCACGCACCTGACCGGCGCGGGGCATCGCGTGGCGGTGCTGGCCGTCGATCCGACCAGTAGCGTTAGCGGCGGCAGTATTCTGGGCGATAAAACGCGCATGGATCAGCTCTCGCGTGATCCGCACGCCTTCATCCGGCCATCCCCCACCGGCGGGATGCTGGGCGGCGTCGCCCGTAAGACGCGGGAGAGCATCACGCTATGCGAGGCGGCGGGCTTCGACGTGATTCTGGTGGAGACGGTGGGCACCGGCCAGAGCGAGGTGGCGGTGCGCGGCATGGTCGATTTTTTCCTGCTGGTACTCATCACCGGCGCGGGCGATGAACTACAGGGCATCAAAAAAGGCGTGATGGAACTGGCCGACGCCATCGCCATCAACAAGGCGGACGGCGACAACAAGATTCCGGCACAGGCCGCCCGCGCTGAATATAACCGCGCCCTGCATTATCTGGCACCGGCGACGGCGGGCTGGCAAACGCGGGCGCATACTTGCTCCGCGCTGACCGGCGCGGGCATCGCGGAATTATGGGCGGTGGCACAAAAGTTCGAGGCGGTGACGCGGGAGAATGGCGCATTCGATGAGCGCCGCCGACAGCAAAACCGCGAATGGTTGCATAATCTGATTGAGGCGGGCTTGTCGCGCCTGTTCTACGGATCGGCGGCGATACGCGAGCAGATACCGCAAATCGAAACGGCGGTGATGGCGGGCGATCTGCCGGCGACGGGCGCGGCGCGGCGTTTACTGGATTTATTCAAGATAGACGGCGGCTAAATCGCCGCTATCCCCACAAAAATAGGTGAAATTATGGACATTTTAGACACACACATCAGCAAGGATGCGCGTTACCAGCGCAATTTTGAGCATAATCGAGCGCTGGCCGATGAACTGCACGAGCGTCTGGCGCGGGTACATCAGGGCGGCGGCGAGAAATATCAAGAACGCCATCGCGGGCAGGGCAAGCTATTTGTGCGGGATCGCATCGACAAACTGCTGGATTCCGGCTCCGCGTTTCTGGAAATTGCGCCGTTGGCCGCGTGGGATTTATACCGCGATGAGACGCCGTGCGCCGGTGTGGTGGCCGGAATCGGGCGGGTGAGCGGGCGCGAGTGCTTGATCGTCGCCAATGATGCCACCGTCAAAGGCGGCAGTTATTACCCGATGACGGTCAAGAAGCATCTGCGGGCGCAGGCTATCGCGCTGGAGAACAATCTGCCGTGCATCTATCTGGTGGATAGCGGCGGCGCGTTCTTGCCTTTGCAGGATGAAGTATTCCCCGATGTCGATGACTTCGGGCGCATCTTCTATAATCAGGCGCGGATGAGCGCGGCCAAAATCCCGCAGATCGCCTGCGTGATGGGCAGTTGCACGGCGGGCGGCGCTTACGTTCCGGCGATGAGCGATGAGACGGTGATCGTCAAAGGCACGGGCACGATCTTCTTAGGCGGGCCGCCACTGGTCAAGGCGGCCACCGGCGAGGAAGTCAGCGCGGAGGAACTGGGCGGCGCGGATGTGCATACCCGCGTTTCCGGCGTGGCCGACCATTACGCGGAGGACGACGAACACGCTTTAGAGATCGTGCGCGGCATCGTCGCCACGTTGAACACGCGCAAGCGCGTTGATATGGACATCCAACCGCCGCAAGAACCGCTTTATGACGCCGACGAGCTATACGGCATCATCCCCACCACGTTCCGCGAGAGCTACGACGCCCGCGAGGTGATCGCTCGTCTGGTGGACGGGAGCGCGTTCCGTGAATTCAAGGCGAATTACGCGACGACGCTGGTCACCGGCTTCGCCCGCATTCACGGCTATCCGGTGGGCATCGTGGCGAATCAGGGCGTGCTGTTCAGCGAATCGGCGTTGAAGGGCGCTCATTTCGTGGAGCTATGCGCGGCGCGGCGCATCCCGTTGCTGTTCTTGCAGAACATCACCGGCTTCATGGTGGGCAAGACATACGAAGCGGGCGGCATCGCCAAAGACGGCGCAAAGATGGTTCATGCGGTGGCGAACGCCAACGTGCCCAAGCTGACCGTCGTCATCGGCGGGAGCTTTGGCGCGGGCAACTACGGCATGTGCGGGCGGGCGTACAGTCCGCGCTTCCTGTGGATGTGGCCGAATGCGCGAATCAGCGTGATGGGCGGTGAGCAGGCGGCGAACGTGCTATTGACCGTCAAGCGCGATCAGCTAGCGCGACGCGGTGCGCCGGATATGACGCCGGAGGAACAGGAAGCGTTCACACGCCCGATTCTGGACAAGTACGAACGCGAAGGCGAGCCGTATTACGCCACCGCCCGCCTGTGGGATGATGGCATCATCGACCCGACGCAGACGCGGCGCGTGCTGGGATTAGCGCTGAGCGCGTGCTTGAATCAGCCGGTGGACGAGACGCAATTCGGCGTGTTCCGCATGTAGGCTCAACGGGCGATGACGGCGAACACCATGCGTCCGGCTTCGCGGTTGATGACCTTGGTCGCTTCGACGCGCACGGTGCGATCCATGTGACGCCGCCCATTCTCGACGACGACCATCGTGCCATCTTCCAGATAACCGACGCCCTGCCCTTCGTCCGTGCCTTCCTGAATGATGTGCAGGGCGAATGTCTCGCCCGGAATGTAGATCATGCGTACCGCGTTCGCCAGCAAGTTGATATTCAGCACGGTGACGCCCTGCGCTTCGGCGATTTTGGCGAGCGGGTAATCGTTGGTCAGCAGATACGCCTCCATCTGGATCGCCAGCGCCACCAGCTTATCGTCTACTTCGTCGATTTCGTCGATGTCGTCGTCAACCACGCGGACGGGGGTCACATCGTTTCGCATCAGGTCTTTGACCTTTTCCAGACCGCGCCGCCCGCGATTGCGGCGGATGCTATCCGACGAATCGGCCACCTGTTGCAACTCACGCATGACGAATTCCGGGATCAGCAGGGTGCCGCCCAGAAAGCCGGTCAGCGCGACATCGACGATTCGCCCGTCGATCAATACGCTGGTATCAACCAGTAGCTTGCGCGTGGACTGCGCCGACACGCCGCCGAAGCCGCCGCGTCCCTTGCGGAAAAGCTCGAATATCTCCCGCGCCCGTGCATGAAACAGCGTCACGCCGAGATAACCGCCCACCACCGAAACCGCAGGCGGCAGATACGTATTCAACGGCGCGGGCAAAAACGACAACGGATAAGCCATCAGCAGGCCGAGAAACAGGCCAACCGCCGCCCCCGCTACCATGCTGATGATCGATTCGGCGGGCATCTCGTAGATGCTGGTTTGCATCGCCCGCAGGGGGCGCACCGTGACGTAAGGCGTGAACAACAAGCCGGTCAACGCGCCGACCATGCCCAACAATAAAGCGCCGGAATCCACCGGCAGATTGAGCGCGGGCGCGATGCTCGCTCCGAATTGAGCGCCGACCAATGATAAGATAAACAATCCGGCGATACGCGATAAAAAATCAGATGA
>REDR01000036.1 GCA_007693385.1 Anaerolineaceae bacterium | reverse complement strand
AGTGAAACACGATTATAGCGGGTTTTGAGCGGTAAGACAGTCAGCCGCATCCAAGCGACGCCTCGCGGCGTCGCCAGCCGTCCGACGGACGGCTCGACCCATCAGATTTGTCGGACGAGCGCTGTCATACAGAGCTTGTCGGACGGATCGTGCGCGTGATAGACGATAGTCTGAGCGCGATCTGATGGGGAGCAAGCTAAAAATAGCTTGCTCCTCAAGCCGGAGGGGCTGGTGCGCCATGCTCAGGTGGCGCACCGCCAACAATGCACGGGGTGCTTGTTGGCCTGTCGGCTAGCTCCGCCGCGCCGAGCGTCCGTGCCTTGCACGAACGCAGTCTGTACGACACGCACAGACTGTACAGCCTTATGCGGCCGTGTAAATGCTCCGGCCAGCGCCGAAGTACGACTCGTAGACATGCTGATAGAGCGTCACACATTTTTTCTCGTATAAGTCGGGGTCGTATTTGTCCGGTAGGTGTTCATCCAGAAACAGGCTGATGGTATGCTGAACTGCCGCCCGTGTGTGCTGGTGCTTGCGCCAATCCAACACCAGTTTCTCCCCCTTCAGCGCGTGGAGCAAATCCTGCGCCATCCGTTTGACCGCCTGCCGTTCTTTATCGCTCAGGTTCACATCCGGGCGCGTGAGCAGGTCGAAAATCGCCAGCTCCTCTTCACTGAGGCTCTCCCCAATAGCCCGTTTTTCTTCCGCTTCGAGATCACCGACAAATGCCATCAAGCGTTCAAACATCACATCCACGTTGACCGCACCAGCATTATATGCATCCAGCATCTGCTGAAATGCTTCCAGATAATTCATGCGCGTGCGGTTCTGCCGCACCAGTTGCTGTAGCTTCTGGTTGATTGCACCGCGCAATTTCTCGGTAGCGGTGCGCTTGTATCCCTCCTCGAAGCGCTCACGCAAGGCATCAAAATCAATCTGACTGAGGTCAAGACGGCGGCTGGTATCCGTTGGCGATGCTTCGATGATGTAGGTCTCGGCAATGACGGATTCATCGAGCAGTTCAGCGACTTCAGACGCGATGTCGGAGATGTCCGCATCAGGGATTTCGGTCATGACCGCTTCCGCCAGCACATTCAACAGCTTGCGCGTGATGTAAAATTCGCTTGCGACTCGATCTGGCAGGATGGATTTGAACAGCCGGTTGACATCGCGCACCAGCGTGAAGAAGCGTTGTGTCGTCTCCTGATCGGTGAGCAAGGCTTCGACCGCTTCCTGCTTTAATTGCATCCGTTGGAAGCCTTCCGCACTGAGGATGGCTTCAAGGTCAATCATCAGGCTATCACAAAAACCCACCGCTTCGCCGATCCGGTCACGTAGTTCAGCCACGCGCTCTGATTTCTGCTTAACGGGCATTTCGCCTTCCGTCGCTGTACCGTCTGATCCGGTGCCGTAGATTGCCAGCGCCTTTTCCAGATTGCGGAACACGCCGATATAATCGACGATGAGGCCGTCCTGCTTATCGCGGAAAACGCGGTTGGCGCGGGCGATGGTCTGCATCAACGTGTGATTACGCATCGGCTTGTCGAGATAGATCGTCGAGCAGGCGGGCGCGTCAAAGCCGGTCATCCACATCGCGCAGACGAACACCAGCCGGAGCGGGTCTTCCGGCTTCTTGAACTTCTCGTCGAGCGCCTCATTGACCATGCGCTGACGATGCGGCTGAATGTCTAACCCTTTACTGCGGAAGAAATCGATTTCGTTCTGCGCCTGCGAGATGACAACCGCCATGTCCGTTTTAAGCATGAATCGATGCTTCGCCTCTAACGTTTCGCGTTCTTCGGTATGTGTGGCGGCGGCGATGCGCGATTCTAATTCAGCGATGGCTTCTTTCCAGTAGACGCGCACACGCTCATACATGCGAACGGCGGTCAGCTTATCCACACAGACCACCATCGCCTTGCTGTGATAACTGCGTCCGGCGAAACCGCGTGCCATGTAATGTGCCACGATGTCGCGGGCGATCTCATCCTGACGGGGTTCGCGGGTGATGATCTGGTATTCCTGCCGGAAATCGCGTTCGAGTTTGCTCTCCTGCGCGTCATCGAGCATCGCCACATCGAGCAGGGCTTCCATGTCATCGTTGAGCTGGTCATTGGTGAGTTGTAGTTTGGGGATGCGGTTTTCGTAGTACAGCGGCACGGTCGCACCGTCTTCCACCGACTGCTTGAAGTCGTAGATGCTGACGTACTCGCCAAAGACCTGTCGTGTTTTCTCTTCGCCCGCCATTAACGGCGTACCCGTGAAGCCGATGAACGCCGCATTGGGCAGGGCAGAGCGCATATTGGCGGCGAACGTGTCGTACTGGCTCCGGTGTGCTTCATCTGTCATCACGATGATGTCATCGCGTTCGGACAGCACCGGATAGGGTTCACCGTCGCGGGTGTGGAACTTCTGAATCAGCGTGAAGATGTAGCGGTTATCATTCTGCAACAGGCGCTTGAGGTCGTCGCCGCTTTGCGCCTGAACATCGCGCCGCTTGCCTTTGACATCCGGCACCGCGCCGACATCGGCGAAATTCTGGTAGATTTGCTCGTCGAGTTCCTGCCGATCGGTCACAATCAGGAACGTCCAGTTGCCGGGTTGAGTGCGTAACACCTTCTGCGCGAAGAAGACCATGCTGTAGGATTTACCCGAACCCTGCGTATGCCAGAACACGCCCAGCCGTCCGCGATTTTCTGCCAATGATTGCACGGCACGGATAGCGTTGTTCACACCCAGAAACTGATGATTGCGGGCGATGTACTTCACCAGACCGCCCGCCGACTGCCTGAACAGCGTGAAGTTCGCCACCAGATCGAGCAGGCGTGACCGTTCGCACACACCATGCAGAATCGTCTCCAGACTGACGCGCCCCGCTTCCTGCTCGTCGCTGATGCGCTTCCATTCGCTGAAGTGTTCCCATGTGGAGGTCATACTGCCGATGCGACTATCGCGCCCGTTGGACAGGATGATGAAGGCGTTATACCAGAACAGATGCGGGATGGTGTCTTTATAATCGCTGAGGTTGCCGTTGAAAGCATCTTCGACGTTGCGATGAAACGTCTTGAGTTCCAGAAAGCCGAGCGGCAGACCGTTGATGAACAGCACCACATCTGCGCGGCGCTTATATAACCCGCTCTGACCCAGCACCCACAACTGCTGAACGGCCAACCAGTCGTTATTGTCGGGATTGTGCCAGTCGATGACGCGCACCGTCTCCGTGATGTCGTTCTCGTCGGCATCCTTGAACGTGACCTTCACGCCGTTCTTGAGCAGGGCGTAAACCGCCGCGTTAGCGTTGGCAGGGGAGGCGAGACTACGATCTGTTAGCAGTTCTTCAACCGCTATGTCCAGCGCGGACTGCGGCACATCGGGATTGAGCCGTTCCAGCGCGGGGACAAGACGCGACCGCAGGACGACTTCATCGGGCGTTTCCCTGCCGAGTTGTGCATTCGCGCTGAACTCGTTGTAAGCATCAAAGGTTTCATAGCCAAGCGTGCCGAGCGTATCCATCACGGCGGATTCGAGCGCGTCTTCGGAGTCGGGGTTGTAGGGCATCGGGTTTACAATTCACTGAATAATTCATCAACCACAAGTTCAAATTCAGGCAGAACATCGCCTGCGGTGAGTGTGCCGCCCGGCGTGACAGTCTGGATAACGAGTTTATCATCCGCGTCGAGTGTGCAGATTTCCACCTGACGCGCCGCCGGATACACCAGCCAGACCATGTGTGCGCCTTTGCTCAGATAATAGAGCGCCTTCTCACGCATTTGATGCGGTCGGTCTGTTGGTGATTGAATCTCGACAGCTAAATCGGGCATTTGCGAGACCGCGCCATCGGATACTGGCGGCGCGTCGCTAAAGCGGAGCGACACATCCGGCAGACGGCTATTGTAGGCATCGTCCGGCGCTTCATGGCGGACTTCCACGCCCACATGCGCCCGGATACCACGCGGACGGATAAATGCCAGCAAAAAATATGCGATCAATGCCGCAAGTTTGCCGTGTGTTTCGGTTGGCATCTTCTCCACCACTTCCCCATGCACCAATTCCAGCAGGCGACCTTCGCTTGCCGCCGCTTGTGCGATGTCGTTAAATTCGCCCGCCGTGATGATCTGCACGCGCATCTGTGCCATTCATCGGACTCCTGCACTATTTGTCTGTTTCCAGTATATCATCTAACTCAATTTCCCCCACTTCCACGCTCAATTCCCCCGACACCAGACGCGGCAGGAGCAGGTCGCGGGCTTCGCGCAGGGCGTTATTTTTCCGCTCAAATATAGCTTTTTCTTCATAAAAATCAGCAACGATGCTATGAAATGCTTCTGCAACATCAGCCGATGGAATAAGAATATCCGCCGATTTGAAATCGTTGGCATTCACAGCAGGATAGGCTGAGCCTGTAGCATGGTTAGTTAGGTATTCTGAAAAAGCATCTGTAGTTATAGATTTATACAGATAACTATACGGCACTTTTGAAGGTGTAATAACAGCAAATCCAGTAGACACAATGAGATTTTCAGAAGGTCTCAAAATCAGCGCATATGAACGCCTATTTGGGCGAACTGTAGCCCATATGGTGTCACCATGCCTCACAATGCGTCTTGCTCGTCCCGGCGCATCTTCAAAAGGGATTGTCTGTATATTATCAATTCTACCTGTTGAAACAGATGAAATATCAATATACTCAATTTCAGCAGGTGCATCACCATTGCGTATGCTCAAAGCATTCACATCAGCTACTTCT
>REDR01000078.1 GCA_007693385.1 Anaerolineaceae bacterium | reverse complement strand
TGCAACGCCTTCTCATGATCTTCCAGATGCTGGAAGACATCAATCATTGCCAGCAAGCACTTTTTATACATCGGATGCTTACTGTCGAGCGCCGCTAGCGCTTTCTCAAGAGACCCTTGTGCCGTGTTCAAGTCGTTGCGATTGAGGCGCGGCGCCGGTTCATCGCGGGAGAAAAACGACGAACGGCGCTGGGTGATGGTCATGATATTCAGGTACGCTTGCCCGTGTATGCCGTAGATGGTCGGCCAGCGCGGGGCAAGCGGCAGAAGCGCTTCGGAACGCTTGGCGATTTCGCGCATCTCTTCGCGGATTTCGCCCTGCATCGCATCGACTAGCCCGTTGATGGTGCGATCAACGCGGTCAATGTAGGGTTGCGCCTCCGGCGTGGCCTCCAGTTTATCCAGCGTCCGCGCCGTGTGTTCGGCTAGCTCCGGCGTCGCCTTCTCCCAGTCGAAGTTTTCCATTAAAATCTCTAGATGCTGGTATAAAATCTCTTGCGTGGGATTGGCCTCAACGTACTCGGCGAGTCGCGTCAGGGCGTCTTCGATACGTTCTTCTTCGATTAACTCATCGATGATGTTGCGCTGGTCATCAGGTATCAGGTTCATGGCGTGAACTCCACATCGCGTTAATCCGTATCCCTCTATCATACGGCTTTTTGGCGGTTGATGTAAAGAAAATCGCCTTATCTTCCGGTTATCTGTATGGTGCGTTGGGCGTGTGTAAGGGGCACAATGAATCACGCGCAATGGATTACACCCGATGGATTGCGCCCGCCCGCAATCATAACGGCACGTTTGGCCTTTAGGCGCTATAATGCTGATATTGCGCTTGATGTGAAAATATGAGGAGTACACGATGCGTCGCAACGCTATTCATTTAATATTCGCGTTGATTTTGCTGGGCATTTTGCCCGTCGCTATCGCGCAAGACCCGCCGCCCGACCCGACGCCGGACCCGTTCGATGTCGAGGCCGTCCCGCCGGAGGATGTGTTCGAGGAATTCACGCCGGATTTTGAGATTCCGCCGGCTGAAGGCGAAGGCGAAGACGACTTCGCGCCGGAAGTTCTGCCGGAAGAACCGCCCGCGCCGGAAGAGCCGCCACCACTGCCGATCATCCCCAATACATTGCAGATATTGATCGAAGCGCGGATCGACCTCGAGACGCTGGCCGCCACCACGCTCGGCGCGTCCCGTCCGGCGGGCTGGTCGGGCAGTACGGACTCCATCGCGCCGGATTTCGCGGTGACGATTCGCGTCGATCTGGAGATACTGGCGCGTTCGCTGGTCGGTGAGACGCCCCCGACGGGCTGGTTCGGCGTGGTGCCCAGTAGCCCGTATGCTATCGCCCGCGACATCCGCCACGATCTGGAATTGCTGGTTGATGCGCTAGAGATTGAGCGCCCGCCGAACTGGGCGGGGACTTCGCCGCTTTTGCGCTGTGACCGCGCCACGCAAGCGCTGATCCTTCTGCTGGACGATACCACCGACTTCACGCTACAGGCAGACCGCACCGCGCCGGATTTCTGCTCGCAAGCCACCCGCGAAGCGGCCACATTTGCCGAACGGCGCGTCGATTCTGAAATGCAGTCGATGGTCGCCGCGTCCGCGCAAGCCGCCGCCGAGCCGCGCATCACGCAGGAGAACGCCGTCGGCTTCATCAACCTATCGGCCACCGCCCGCGCCGGAATCATGCCGGTGGGTGAACGGCTGGAACTGGTCGCCCGTCAACCCGGCGACGCGGCGACTCTGGTGCTGGTGCGCGGCGTCGGTTTCGAGCTTTTCGTCGATTATCGCAATACCAACATCACGCCGGAGCAATTTCTGGCGTTGCGGAGCGTCGGCGGGATGCGCGTTGATCCGCGTTGCTCGGCGGCATGGTGCGACTAACCGGCGCTGACCGGCAGGAGGCGGCGGGCGGCCTCACGGCATAGCGTCAGCATGAAGCTCTGCGCGGGGCAGGCGTGGACGGCATCCGCGACGTATGTCGTCACGCCGTCCGCTACCACGCGCAGGCCGACCCGCCCGTATACCGTGCTGATGATGTTGGCGTGATACGTCGTGCCGCCGTGCGTATACGCGAAAGTCCGCGCCGCGATGCGGACGCTATCCGCGATCCAGTCGTTATAAAGCGCGTCGAAGTGCGCCGCGTCGAAGTGCGCCGGACGCTGGCGGATGACAGCATAGCCCCACGCGCCTAGCACGTCGCGGAATCCGGCGCAGGCATAGTCGATTTCTTCCGGCTTCAGCCCGATGTCGCCGTTGACCGCGTTCAGCGCCCGCGTGAAGGCGTCCGCCGCCGCGTCGATGGCGACCAGCAGGCGCTCGTGTGTGGTGGTGGCGGGGATGGCGTGCAATGTGGCGCGGCGCAGTGTTTCCAGCGCATCGCCCGCGCCATCCAGACGGGCTAAACCTTCGTCCGGCTTCGGCTCGAAATAGGCGACGCCGAATTCATCCGGCAGATCGTGGCGGGCGCGGTAGGTGCGTATCGGTACGAATGGCTGGCCGTTGATGGTCAGTGTGTGCATGTTTTAATCTGATAACCTCCGTCAGTTCAGCGCTGGCACGGACGCGGCGCGAATGTGGCGCTGGTCATGTAGGGCAAAAACGAAAAGATTCTTCGTTCTTTTTTCTGTAGAAAAAAGAACCAAAAAAGATTTTTGCATCCTTTCAAATGGTTATGCAAAAGTTTTTGGCCTCACCTTTTTTCAAAAAGGTGAGAAAAAGAAACTACCTGAGTAGTTACACAGAAAGGCAGAACGGATTGAATCCGTACATCTCCCATCATGACGACGACGACACGGACGATACCCCGATTGAGGCGTATTGCGTGCGCTGTCGCGGATCCGTCGAAGTTGTTGATCCGGTGGCGGTGTGGACGCGCAAAGGCGTTCCGGCCACACGCGGCGAGTGCCCCGACTGCGGCGGCACGGTGTTTCGCATGGGGCGCACCGACAAGCATCAGCGCGGGGCGAATCCGTCTGAAGCCGACGCCGCCCAACCATCACGCCCCGCCGCCGTTCGTCTGGGGCGCGATGCGGTCTATGTGATGTTCGCGCCGGATGATTCCGCCATCGCCCGCCGCATCGCCGACGATTTGAACAAGATCGGCGTGGCCGCGTGGCTACATGGCGGCGACGGCGCGGACGACTCCACCGAATGGGCGACGGGCGTGCATCCGGCGTTACACAGCTGTTCGCGGCTGATCTACGTGCTATCGCCCGCCGCGCTGGATATGGAAGCGGCGCAGGTTGGCTGGCAATTCTGCCGCGAACAACGCAAGCCGATCATCGTCGCGCAGGTCGCGCCCGCGCCGCCGCCGGATGGCATCCGCCGCAGTCCGCGCTTCGATTTCACATCTGATTATAAACGCGCATTCCGTCAAATGGTGATGGCGTTACAATGATAGCGGGGCGCGTGTTGATGTTGTCCGCCTGTTGATTGATCGAACGAACGAGAAGGATTTTGGAATATGGCACGTAATGACAGTACGCCGCGCAATCTGGCAATTTTACTATTCGATGAGGTCGAAGTGCTGGACTTCGCCGGGCCGTTTGAGGTTTTCGCGGTCAGCCGCGATTATCAGGACGGCGAGACGCCGCTATTCAACGTGTACACCGTCGCGTCGGCGGCGCGTCCGATCATCGCTCGCAACGGCTTGAGCGTCAATCCGGCGCATACGCTGGCCGATTGTCCCGCACCGGATATTCTGCTGGTGCCCGGCGGACGCGGCGCACGCACCGCCATGCACGACGCGGCGCTGGTTGACTGGATCGCCGCGCAAGCGGGGACGGCGGAATTAACCCTGTCGGTGTGTACCGGCGCTTTTATACTGGCGAAGGCCGGTCTGCTAGGCGGGCTATCCGCCACGACGTATCACACCGCGTTTGACGATCTGGCGCAGATCGCACCGGATACCACTTTGCATCGTGATAAGCGCTTCGTTGATAATGGCCGCATCGTGACATCCGCCGGAATCAGCGCCGGTATTGATATGTCGTTGTATGTGGTCGCCCGATTGCACGGCATCGAGCAAGCACGCTGGACAGCGCGACACATGGAGTATCATTGGGACGAGAACCTGACCGGATAAAGCTAGAGAGAGGCCACGATGACCGCAAAAACCAACTATTACGACTTGCTCGGCATTCCCACCGACGCCGATAACTTGCAGATTAAAAACGCGCTCCGCGCCCGCGCCAAGCAGATCGCCGATAAATCGTCACCGCTTGCCCGCCAGCTTAAAGAGGCGTATGACGTGCTGACCGATCCGCAAAAGCGTAGCCGCTATGATGCCGGTCTGGTGCAGGATCGCGGCGCGGTATCCGCGCCTAAGCGTGATGATACCGTCAAATGGGAATACCTGACGTTGAAGAGTAGCCGCAACTACGGCACGACCAAGTATTACATCAACGATGACCAGCAACGCGAACTGAAGAACGCGCAATTCTCCGAAGTGATTAACATGATCGGTCAGCAGGGTTGGGAGATGGTCGGTATTTCCAGCATGGGGACGGAACAGGTTTACGTGTTCAAGCGGGCGCTGAATGGCGACTGATCTATTAGAATGGAGCGCACATCATGAATCGTTTCAAATTCGGTGTCACGCTGACGCTGTGCCTGCTGTTGACCGGCTTGCTATTGATCGCGTCGGTCAACGGGCAGACGGTCACGCCTGATCCTATTGATTTGACCGGCACCGCGCTGGTCAGCGAAGCGACATTGACCGCTAGCGTCGCCGACTTCGCGGCGCAGTCTGCCCCCTCCGGCGGCACGGCCACGCCATTCATGGAAGGGCTGTGTCAATCGCTGGCGTTCCGGGCGCTGGATGACGTGGCGGCGGGCATAGAGGACGGCCTGCTATCGGCGGATTTACCCGTCGAAGCGGTGACGGTCAGCGCGATTGAGGACACGCAGGACTGCATCACGTTTGACGTGCAACGCACCGACGCCGCCATCGCGCTGAGTACATCGGCCATCAACGACGAAGCCGCCATCGGCGCGGCGCTACAGGCGACTTTCGCGGTATTGGCCGTCAGCGATTTGCCGCTATATCCCGATATACGGCTGACCGTCGCCTTCGTGCAGGGCAACCAGCAGAGGTCGGTCACGGTGGGCTACGACGCCGACTTTCGCGCATTCATCGACGCGGTAGCCGACCCTGCCGACCTGCTGGACGCGGTGACGTTCTACGGGCAACCGCCCGCCGCCATCGGCTAATCGGCGTCGGGCTTTTGCGCTCTTCGTGGTTTCAGTTCGATCTCTACTCTGCTGATCTGACCCGGCTCCACTTTGATGATGCGTTCTTCTGAGGTTTGCGCCTCGTCTTTAGCCACGACGCGCACTTTGCGAATACCCGGTGATACATCGGATGCCGCCGCGCTGGTGTTGTTATAGCTATTGACCAGTTGATTGTCCACGTAAAATTGCCAGCCTTCTTCGAACTGGTCGCCGTTCTTCACCGTCAATTCGATAGCGCCGGAACGGAACTCCGGCACTAGCTCCTCATACTTCTGATCTAGCGCTCGCAAGCTGTTGCGGAATTCTTCCATCCAGTCTTTCGTCTCGCTGTTTGTGATCTCCCAAACCTTATTGCGGAAATCCGCGCAATGCTTGACGAACGATATTTGCTGTTCTCCATCCGGTGAGCCGTCTTCCCATTTTAGGCGCTCCATGTACGTCTCGTACTGGAAGCGACTCAGGTATGAATTGAGCAGTAGCTCGGTCTTGATGAAGCGCATCCAGCCGCTAGAGTGCCCCATGTAGCGATCAAGCGCGATCAACCCTGTGCCCAATGCCAGCACGACCGACGCCATTGAACCCGGAATATTCCAGTTTGAAATGTCGAGAAATACGGGCAGGATGAAGCCGATACCCAATAACACCAGCGCTGTGATGCGTAATCTCTGCGCCCATCTTTTCTTCTTGCAGGCATTTTTGGTGTACCAGCCGATTTGGTTATTAACGTCAGTTATCGTATGCTGGTAAATTTCGTCCGGTGTCAGTTTGGTGTAGTTGACTAAGTGATCGCTGTTGGCGGCCAGATGATCGCATTGCGGCCATAATAAGGCTCTGAACCACTTCCAAATCCCACCGAACAACTTGAAAATCGCGCTCCAAAACCCCCACTTCTGCTCACTGTCTTTTTGCTGGTCGTTTTGTTCGTCTTTGGTCATAATCGCCCCCATTCTGTAATGTAATCGCAAAGAATTGCAATGTGTTAACCAAATGCAATTATAACCTTTTAGCGATCCGGCGGCAAACACATCCCCTAAATTCTGGGGGATTCCGGCACGTACCGGAATCCCGATTCCGTGTGGCTAGATGTTGCGTAGGGCGCTGGTCACGCTGTCATCGAAGCGGGCGAACGCGACGCGCACCGTCGCCGTTAGCTGGTAGCTATCGTAATACGGCAGATAATCGACGTTAACCGCGATTCTGCGACGATACCCGACGAACCAGCCCGGACGATACACGCACAGCGCCGTGCCCTTGTCGTTGCCACTCGCGCCGATCACGCCGTTGCTGTTGGTCATCGGCATCTCGGCGGAGACCAGCACCGGCGCACCGTCGATGAAGCCGATCTGTCCGGTCTGCGCGGTGGCGCTTGCACCGGCCTTCTCCATCGTCAAGAACTCGCTGAGGCCTAACATCTGGCTGTACGTCGTGCTATCGACCACCCACGCCAGATCATTGGGGCGGGCGGCGTAGCGCGGCGGCATCAAAAAGCGGGCGGTGCGGAGTTCCGAAAGGCTCAATGTGCTGGAAGCATGGCTCATCCCCGTGCCCAGACCGGATTTGCGCAGGCCGTCGAAAGCTAAGGCGCGGTCATTGCCAGCCAGCGCTGAACCGCCGCCGTTGATGTTGCCCGTGCTTTCGTCGCTGTCGCCATTGAGTAGCACATAGTCGATGCTGTCGGCAATCGCCCGCATCGCCTGTTCGCGGTAGATGTTGAGTACCGGCACGATGGCGTCTTCCACTAGCTCGGCGCTGAAGCCGACGCGCAACGCCAGCTTGCGGGCGTCCAGTTGCACCTTGCCACTGCCCACCTTGCTCGACGGGATGCTGTTATTCGCGCTCAACGTCAGTTGATCGTTCTCGGTGGTTTCCGGCACATAGTACACGGTGGGGTCGGTGCCTTCGATGGGCAGGGCGAACGGGTTGGACGGCATCTCAACGGCGCGGAAAAGCGGCAAAATCACGTTATCCTGACGCGCCCGCCGCCATATCTCCTGACTCCACAGTTCCGGCACCCAGTCATCGCCGTAGCCGGTGATGATCGTCGCGTTCAAGTCGCCTTCTACCGGTGATTTGACCGCGCTCAGCCGTTGGCCGGATTGCGTCAGCTTGTGGATGAGCGCGTTGGCGTAGCGTTCGCTCGCGCCCTGAAAGCTCTTGGCGCTCCGCAGTAGCACGTAGCCGTGAACCATGTCCAGCGCGTCTAGCGTATCATACGGGCTGGAAACTTCGATGCGCGGCTTGGTCGCCTCCGACGGATTGTGAATCGGTAACGATTTGGTGTTGTCTTGCATGGGGTTATCTCCTCGTGTTGAATCAGATGACGATAAACGAAGCGGACTCGAATCTATGCCCAGCACATCGTAAGCGCTCTTGATGGTGCGGGCGTCGGTTCTGCGTGGCTCGGCGGGGAGCGGCGTCAGACTGCCTTCGACAATCGGCCAGCGCTTGATGTGCCCATCATCGGCGATCTGTACCAGATGCGGCAGACTGCCCGACGACCAGTTCAGCGCCCCGTGCAGGACCAGCCGGTGGACGGCCTGCGCGTAACGCTGGCGTAGATCAAGCTGACCTTCCGCCCACACGCCGACCTCATCGGCCTTCAGCGTGTCAATCGTGCCGATCACGGCGGACTGTAGCTGATCGTCCAATCCGTGATGGTAGAGCATCGGGCGGCGGTCAAACCACGAGAGGCCGAGATCGGTCTGCGGCGTGAAGTATTCACCCTCCAGATCGCGGTGGGCGGCATCGCCCCACACCACCAGATACCCACCGATCCGGCCTGCGTCGGGCGTCCCGTCACCGGCCAGACATTTGACGGTTTGCTCCATCCGGTTTTATCCTTTCTCTATTCCGCGTGCGTCATGTTCAGGGTAGCGGCGCGGCGTGTGGCATGGCTGACGGTGTGTTCAGCCATAATCACCGCATTAGCCATTTGCGGCGAATTGTCATAATATATGTATGGGATGTGGTGCAGGTGGGGGATGACCTTCGCTCTGCCGTCCACTGGATATAGAAGGATCGGAGAAAGCAAAACGTGATGATCGTCGATATTTTACTCAGTCCGATTTTGATCTTTGTGGTGTTTCTATTCTTGCTGTTGCTGGTAACGCGCTGGGCATTTGATCAACGCGAGCTCCCGGCTTATGCGCTGGGTTGGATGGTGGGCCTTTTTATGATTATCGTCTATCAATCTTTAAGCGGGGAGGCCGCGCCGCCTGAACCGGATGCGGTATCCGAAGCGGTGGAAAACGGCTTTTTGACATTGGAGGCTATTCTGGTGCCGTCGTTTGTCGGCTTCGGCGCGGGCGTGACGGCCAGCACCATCTATCGCTACGTCGCGCAGACGCACGCCCGCCGGTCAATCGCGGTGGCGATCATCACCGCCGCGCTGGTGTTCACGCTGTTCTTGATCCTGTCGGTGTCGCAGGAAGCATCTAAACTGTTCGGCGTGCTGGCGCTGGCCTTCGGCATCGGGGTATTGGGCACATCAGTAATCGGCGCGGGCACGGGAGCATCGGCTCCAAGTGGGCGCGGCATCCGCAAGCGTCCGCGTGACTATGAGCCACCGCCGCCACCTAGACCGCGCCCGAAGGATAACAGCGACGATCCGTTAAACGCTGATCGTCCCGTTGATGGTGCGGAAGTGCCGGAAGCTGATTTAGACCGCGCCCGTAACCGCTTCGACCAACTGCGGAAGGGGCGGTCATGATGCGCCGCGCCTATTCGTTGCTCTCGCCGAACTCGATCTTGATCGAGCGCACGATCACCCGCTTATGCTCGTTGTAGATGTCGGCCACGCGCCTATCACCGGTCAAGCCCTGTCGGGTGAATAGCAATCGCAGGAAGTAGCGCTCGACCTCTTCCAGCCCGTCATGCAAGCTGACGGTTTCGTGCGGGAATTGCGCTTTGTCCTTGTGTTCCCAGAAGATCACAACCGGCGAAGCGAAGATTTCGCTCAGGTTGGGGCGTCCGGCATACGTGCTGTTGCCCCAATCCCGTTCGTGTTGCTGGATGCGTTCGATAAAATCCCTAGTTTTCTTTGCCATTGTGTTATTTTTCTAGTGTATCGGCTGATATGCTGTTCATTCTACCGCAGGCATGGCAAAATAGACAGCCGGTGCCGCCCCGCCCGCGCCGCGCTTTCGTCCCCTTGAAACTCCTACCGCGTTAATTTAGACTTGCATCAGCCACAATCAACCATATCAGGGAGGGGCTGATACCGGATGCCCAAGTTAACCGTCGTTTTGCCGACATACAACGAAAAAGAGAACCTGTCTAACATCGTCAACGCGCTATTCGCGCTCGACATCCCCATGCTAAATCTGCTGGTGGTGGATGATACCTCGCCGGACGGCACCGGCCAGATCGCCGACGCGCTAGCGCGTGAATTTGATGGGCGTATGTCGGTTTATCATCGCACGGAGAAAAACGGGCTTGGCCCGGCGTATCGTGCCGGATTCCGGCGGGCGCTTGCCGAAGGCGCGGACTATATCGTGCAGATGGACGCCGATTTCTCGCACCAGCCGCATTACATCTACGATATGCTATCCGCGATGGAAGATAGCGGCGCGGATATGGTGCTGGGGTCGCGCTTCGTCAAGGGCGGCAGTGTCGATAAATCGTGGGGCGCTTACCGTAAACTATTGAGCTGGTGGGCGAACCGCGTCTATGTGCCGACGATCTTGCGGATTCCGGTCTATGACGCGACGGGCGGTTATCGTCTGTGGCGGCGCGAGACGCTGATCGGGCTGGATTTAGACCGCGTGCAAAGCAACGGCTACGTGTTTCAGGTCGAGATGGCCTATGTGACCGTCAAGCTCGGCTATCGCGTGGTCGAAGTGCCGATTCACTTCCCGGACAGGCAATTGGGCGAGTCCAAGATGGACAGTCGCATCGCGCTAGAGGCGGCGTGGCGCACATGGTCGCTTCGTTCGCGCCATCATCGCCTGACGCCGCAGGATCGCCGCACCGCCGCCTATCCGGTTGTATGAGTTAGGCATAGTGCCTATCTTAATTGCGGTCTGGTTTGTGCATGTAGTATAATTGGGGTGACGAGCCAAGTTATATTTTTTGGAGTACACCCCATGAAAACGACTTTTGACTTCCTCAGTAGATGCGAACACGAACAATTTTGCTATCACCATGACAAACAGACCGGCCTCCGCGCATTCATCGCGGTGCATAACACCGTGCGCGGGCCCGGTTTGGGCGGCACGCGGCTATGGCACTACGATGATCTGGACGCCGCCGCGCTGGATGCGTTGCGCCTCAGCGAAGGCATGACCTATAAAGCGGCGGTGGCTGGATTGCCTTTAGGCGGTGGTAAGGCGGTGATCGTGGCCGATGGCCGTGAAGATGATCCGGTCTGTCGGGCGGAACGCTTCGCCGCGTTCGGCGCATTCATCGACAAGCTAGGCGGCACGTATATCACGGCGGAAGATGTCGGCACGAAGCCGTCGGATATGGTGGAGATTCGGCGCAACACCGCGCACGTCGTCGGCTTACCGGCAGAGCAAGGCGGCAGTGGCGATCCGTCCCCGGTGACCGCTTACGGCTGTCTGCGCGGCATAGAGGCGCTGGTCGAGTCCGTGTTTGGCTGTCACGGGCTGGACGGGGTACATGTCGCGGTGCAGGGCTTGGGCAAGGTCGGCCTGCCACTGGTGCGGATGCTGTTGGACGCGGGCGCGTCCGTCACCGCCGCCGACATCAACCCGGATTCAGTGGCGGAGGCGCGGGCTTATGGCGCTGACATCGTGACGGTAGACGCGATCTATGATGTCGATTGCGACGTGTTCTCGCCGTGTGCGCTGGGCGCGACGCTCAACGACGACACCATCCCGCGCCTGCACGCTCGCATCATCGCCGGTTGCGCCAATAATCAACTGGCGGAGGCGCGTCACGGTGATCTGCTTCACGAGATGGGCATCGTGTACGGGGTAGATTACGCGATCAACGCCGGTGGACTCATCAACGTCTACACCGAGATCGAAGGCTACGACGCCGAACGCGCCCGCCGTCGCGCCGGTGAGATTTACCACACCATGCACCGCCTGATGCAAATTTCCGAGATGGAGGGCGTCTCGATGGTGCGGTCTGCGGCTCTGCTGGCCGATGACGCGCTGAAAAAGGTCATCGCCTGACGCCATTCACAATGAGCAAAACCCCCGCACATCACAGGATGGCGGGGGCGTTGTCTGGCTTATACGTCAAGGCCGAAGCAGTTGGTCAATGTATTCTCGCTATTGATCGGCACATGCACACTGCCGGTCAGTGAGATAGTCTCGCCGTCGGCATTGGTCATCTCGTCCACGTTGAGGGTGAGCGCGAACGTCTCGCCTTCGCTTGCGGGGATGCGCTCGATGGTGACTTCGCCGCTTGCATCCCGTGACCATGATCGCTCGCTGATCTCGAAGTTAAACGCGACTTGATCGGCGGAGTCGGCGCGGTCAACTAGCGGGTATGTGCCCGTGCCTTGTTGTAACAGGCTGGCCGAGAATTGCAGATAAAGCAAGAAGCGCACACCGGCCAGCGACAGGATCACCAGCTCCGGCTCGTCACCGGACGCTTGATCTTCCCTGAGGCACATCGCGCTAAAGCCGGATGACTGTAATTCTTGTTCTACCGCGCCGCTTGTGCTCAGCATGAACACGTCACGGTCTTCTTCGGCGACTGCTTCGCCGTTGTCGCCATTATCCCCATTACCGCCACAGGCGGCCATGACCATCAGCGCTAGCAACAGGCCAAAAGTCAGCAGAAAACGCTTATACATGAAAATACTCCGTCATTGCGTACAACAACGCTCCATTATACGTATGATGGCGCTTCGATTCTACCGTGCGTGTGCTACGCCCGCTACATCACCCGATTTTTTGCAGGGAAACCGCCGCCGCGCTCCGCACGTTCTCGTCATTGTCCGCCGCTAGTTGTTGTAGCGCCGCAATGGTGGACGGGTCGCCGTCCTGCGCCAGATCGCCTAGCGCGTAGGCGATGCTGTAGCGCAGGCGCTCGTCGTCGTCGTTCATCAATTCCAGTAACGGCGGGATCGCCCGCGCAGTACCCAGCCTGCCCAGCGCCACCACGCACCCGTGCCGCACGTTCACGTCCTCGCGCTCGATTTCGCGCAGTAGCGCCTCGATGGTGTCCGGGTGGTTGATCTGGCTGAGGGTGTGCGTCGCGTAAAAATGCAGATACAGGTCGTCTTCGCTCAGGAAGTTAATCAGCGACGGGACGGCCAACGGGTCGCCGATGCGCCGGAGCGCGGTCATCGCCGCTAAAATGATGTTGTGGTCTGTTTCCTGCAAGGCGATTATCAGCGTTCCCACCGCCCGCCGATCACCGATGCGGCCTAGCGCGTCGATTGCGCCCGCGCAGGCCAGCCCGTCCTGCTCGCTGACTGTCAGCAGAAGGTCATCCAGCGCCGCCTCTCCCAGCGCCACCAGCGCGTCAATTGCCGCGTCGCGCTGGTCGTCGTCTTCCACGCTTAACTGCGCGATCAAATCCCCGATATTTTCCGCCACGATTTCATTCTCCTAACTTCTGCAATGCGATATGAGCCATCAAGCGAACGATTTCGTCCGCATCATAAGTCAATGTTTGGCGTAGGCGACTGGCGGCGCGGGGATCACCCCATTCGCCGATCACCTCTACCGCCATGCGCCGCACGTTGGCGCTACTATCGCGCAATAATTCCAGCAACGCGCAGAACGCGCTCCCGTCGCGGATTTGCCCCAGCGACCACACCGCATTATAGCGCACCCACTCATTGGTATCGTGGAGCGCCCCCATTAAATCCAGCGTGGCGGCGGGCGTCCGCAACTGCCCCAGCGCTTTGACACTGCGAATCCGCACCCACACATCGTCATGACGCCGCAGATGCAAGATGGCGGGTAGGGCGTTCTGATCGCCCAGTAGACCAAGCGCCGCCGCCACGTTGCCGCAGGTCAGCGCATCGTCATCGTTGACGCGGCTCATCAACGGCTTGACCGCACGTTGATCGCCAATCCAGCCGAGCGCGGCGGCGGCACTGCGGCGCGTGCTGGCTCGCGGATGTTTGAGCGCTTCGATCAACGGCGTGACGGCGCGTTCATCGCCGATTTCGCCCAGCGCTTTCGCCGCCCAATCCTGTACCGCGTCGGCCTCGTCATTGTATAGCGCCTCGATCAGTGGCGTGACGGCGCGTTCGTCGCCGATTTCGCCCAATACCCACGCCGCATTATAGCGCACCGACTGGCGCGGATGTGCCAGCGCGTCGATCATAGCGGGCATGGCCGCCTCGCCGATGCTGATGATCTGGATCGCGGCGGATTGTTGCGTGTCGGCATCGTCGCTCTCTAACGCGGCGATCAATCCGTTTATTTTTTGCATGGCATCGTGTCTCCTAATGAAAACCAACCGGCGCGGATGATGCACTGCCGTCCTGCGGCATATCCCGCGTCGTCGCCTTTTTTGTCAGTCTACCATGCTTTCATGCTGATTTTGGCTAAACGTTATCGTCATCCGGCTCGTGCAATAGATCAATCGTCTGTTGCTCAAGGTCCCATAGGTCGAGCGCCTGATGCTGGCGCAACAGCTTGTTCAGGCGCGGCTGGCCGTCGTCGTGTTCTTGCGCCCATTCGCGCGCGAATTGCCCGCCGCGTATGTCGTTCAGCGTCACTTCCAGCAGGCGCTCTAGCTTCAGGTCGTCGAAGCGCTCAAGGCGGCTGTATGTCCCGTATTGGCCGGTGAGGTTGGTCAGCGCCAGCGCGTTCAGCAGGCCATGACGCGATACCTGATACATATAATCGTTGAATTTGCCGGACAGATACAGGTCGATGAACACCGCGTCGAAGCTGTAACCGGCGTCCATCAGCACCCGCGCCGCCTTCGTCATGATGTGATGAAACGCCGGTAGGATCGCCTGTTGCACGAACAAGCTCAGTTCCGCCTCTTGCTCCATCGTGGTTTCCACCGCGCCCGCCCGCAATGCCCCCATCGCACCGGCCACCGCTAGCAATGTGCGCCACATCTCGCGGCTGGCGTCCTGCCACACCGCCACGAAAGCCGGTGCGCCCTGATCTTGCTGATACTTGGCGCGGAGCGTGTCGCCGATGGTGCGCGGCGCGATCAAGCCGACATCGACGAACGGCGGCGGCTCGATGAAGCCGAACGCCACGCTGTAGGCGCTGGTCAGAATCAGCGTTTGCCCTTTGCGGATGTGGGGTGAAATCTCGTTCATGTAGATGGTGGTCAGCGTCTCGTCGGGGAGCGTCAATATCAGGATGTCGGCTTGCCGCGTGATGTGGTCAGCGCCGCCCACCGCGAATCCGTCTTGATGCGCCGCGCTCTGGTCGTCCGTACCCCCACTGACGATCACTTCGACCCCGCTATCGCGCAGGTTTTGTGCGATGGCGCGTCCGATGGGGGCATAGCCCACCACACCGATGACGCGGCCTTCTAGCGCGGTTAAATCGGCGTCTTGCTCTTTGTACATCATGCTCATGGCTGGCTCTCTTTCCGGTCTTGCAGTGGATAGCACCATACGGGTATATCGTACCAGTTGCGGCTGAACCCGAAGCGGCGATATAGGCGTAATGAATTGGTGTTGCGCTTCTGCGTGTTGACGCTGATCTTGTGGATGTGGCGGCGGGCGAAATGCGCGATCATGTCCGTCAACAGCGCCGCGCCGATGCCCTGCCCGTGTAGCGACGGACTGACCGCCAGCCGCACCAGATGCGCGTTTTTGCGGTTCTCCGTGCTGACCTGATAGCCGACGATCTGCTCATCCAGCACCGCCACACTCGCGCTTGCCGCGCCGCGCCACGCCTGCCGCAGATGCTCGCGGGTGTTTTGCCATGGCGGATGAAATGCGGCATTATCAACGGCGGTGATCGCGTCGATGTCGCTGGCTTCCAGCGCCCGCAGATGCAAGCCGACGATATGGCGCACCTGCGGGACGCTCTTCTCACTGCGGCGCAAGGTGATGACCTCATCGTACTGGCGGAAGCCCAGCGCCGGAATCTGCAAGCGTACCCAGCTATCCGACATCAGCCAGCACACCAAACGCCCGCCCGCTTCGCGCACCGCGTCGCGTGTCGATTCCCATAGCATGGACAATATCGTTTCAATCTCGGCGGACGGCGTGACGGACGCGATCCGCACCCAGCTCGCGCCATTCAACGGCATATCGCACACCATCAAGCCCAACAGCACGCCGTCCAGCCACAGCAAGCGCGTGACGGATGGCCGCCCGTTGAGCCACGTCTCCGCGTCGTACCAGTCCAGATGCGTATAGGTGTACAGGCTATGAAACAGCAGATCGGACACGGCGCGACGGTGGCGGCGCTGGTAAGGCGTCAGGATGTAGCCGTTCACAACCGCATATTGCGGCCTCTGCGCCGCGTCGGGTAGGGGCGGACGTTCAACCAGTACAGCTTGCCAACGCGGTCATCGCTCAGGCGTGTATCCAGACGTGACGACATTCGGGCGACATCCTGATCGGTGGTGATGACGGTGGGCAGACGCGCCACGTAACGGAAATCAATCAATTGCAGGAGCTTCTCCTGCGCCCAGACCGAAGCGCCGTCCAGCGTCAGCGCATCCAGAATCAGCAGGGGGACGTTCCTCACCGCATGGAAGCGCTGGTCGAATGACACCCGCGAGCCGGGCGAAAACGTCACGCGCAGATAATCCATCAGGTCAGCCACCGTGATGAACATCACCGTGTCGCCCATCTCCTGCCGGATGTGGCCGATAGCGGCGGCCAGATGTGTCTTGCCGGTGCCGGATTCGCCGACCAGCGTCAACCAGCCTACCGGCGTCTCCGCGTATTCCTGCGCGACCATCAGCGCCCGTTTCAGGCGTTGCCGTTCGTCGTTGTTGGCGTCCTTCTCCGTCTCGAACGTGTCGAAGCGATAAGCGTGATACCGCGTTAACTGGTTGTCCAGTTGCACCTGCTGATTTTGAACGCTGGTGCGATAGTCCGGCGCTTCGATCACCACATCGCTGACCATATTCGTATCGAGCAGGCGGCTACGGATGCGCGGGTCGATGGTGTCGATGTCTACGTTGGTGGTGATGATGGTCGGTAGGCGGTGGACGTGGCGATGATTCAATAGCTGGAATAGCTTCTCCTGCGCCCATGGGCTGGGATTCTCCACGCCGAGATCGTCCAGCACCAGCAATTGCGAATTGCGGACGCGCTCGAATAGCGCATCATAGCCGACTTCTGATGATGGGCCGTAGGCGGCGCGGAGGTGGTCGAGCAGGTCGGGCACGGTGATGAAGATCACCGTCTGACCGGCGGCGATGCGCTCATTGGCGATGGCGGCGGCCAGATGCGTCTTGCCGCACCCATACGGCCCGCGCAACAATACCCAGCCTTCCGGCGTCTGTGCGAATTTGCGCGTTATCCTCAGCGCCAGCATAAGCGGCTCGCGCTCCTCGAACGTGTCGAAGCGTTTGTCGGCGAACGCGGTCAGGTTGCCGATTTCGCGCAGGCGCTGTTGCAGGCTGTCGTCGTTCTCCTGCGGGTTGTTGGGGCAACGCATCAGCTTGCCGAAAAGCGGATGGCCGACGGGCACTTCGTAGCGCACCACGCCTAACCCGCCGCACAACGGCGCATCGCCGCAGATGGCACACGGGTTATTCAAATCGACATCAGTAATCGCCTTCTTCGTCGTACCCGAAGTACGGCTCGTCTTGATACGATCCTGTAGCCTTTTCAGTTCGTCTGCTAAAGTCATTGTTCCTGCCGTCCCTCTGCCAGCGTACCAGAATAGCGCGGACATAATTCCAGCTTCGTTTGTTGGCTAATACCGCCTGCCGGATGGCATCCTCGATCCAGTCGGCGGGGAATTCCGCCGCCGCGTCTTTCAACTCATCAGCCATCAGGGGCGTTAGCCCGCCGATGTTGTCCTCGTACAGCTTGAAGATGTTGGGGCGCGGCGTTAGGATTTCCACCGGTTGATCGAACGTGCCCGGACGCCACGAACCCGCCCGCGCTAGCTCCGCGCCCTGCCTGCCGCGTTCGGTATTGCCGAAGTAAAGCGGGAACGGTTGATCGTCGTCGTTGCGTAATGCCACACACAGCAACGCGCCCCGCGCCACAGCCCGCCGTAGACCATCGCGCAGGGTGTCCAGCGCGTCGCGTTCCGGCGCGATGACGCGCAGACCGGCCAGCAACGCGGCGGAATCCGCGAAGTTGCGCCACGTCAAATACGGATAATCGCCTTCGCATTGCGGCAACGCCCAGAAGCTAAACAACACCACTTTTAGCTCGGCTAGATCGTCGATCAACGGCAGAAGCTCGCTGAAGAAGGCCGCCGGAAGCCGCGTCATCGCATCCTTGCCGGGCGGGAAGCCTTTGAATTGCGCCATGATTACATCTCCCCCAGATCAACGCGCCGCGTCACGCCGTCGATGAACTTGGTCAGCCGTTCCTCAAAATACAGCGAGACTAATCCGGTGGGGCCGTTGCGGTGTTTGGCGACGATCACATCGGCTTGATTGGGGAATTCCGTCGCTTCGTTGTAGACCGAATCGCGGTACAAAAACATCACAATATCGGCGTCCTGCTCGATGCTGTTGCTGATGATGATGTCATTGCACACATAACAATGATTGCCGTCCACCGTCACATCATAGACCGCTTCTTCGCCCGCCGCTTGGATGCTCGCCACATGATCCCAGTACACATCGCCCGCGCCCGCCTCCGGCACGGTATAGGCCGGTAGCGCGATGGCGTCCGCCGTCGTCAGCGCGTCGAGTCGCTTCCAACCCGCCGCCGTGTAGAATTTATGGTTGGCGGTGGCGCGGATTTCACGCCCTAAAGCGGTACGCAGGCGATACACCGGCTGAACGCCCGGACTGAAGAAGCGCGTCACCGGCTGAGGCTCTAGCTGGCCGGTGGCGGTGTTCAGGCTGAGGGCGCGGTAGTCCGTCCGTCCGGCTAGGTCGCGGATGGCGACGTAGCGGCTTTCATCCGGCAGATACACCCGCGAATCGCCGGTCACACAGCCGGACTCGCGCAGATCGCTGAGTACCGGACGCTTGTCCTGCCGTTGCTCCACCGCACGCGATAGCTGAGCCGCCGAGAATAACGGCACGTTCAACTCGCGGGCGAGTTCCTTCATGGCGCGGCTGATGTAGCTGACTTCCTGCACGCGGTTATTCTGATATTGCCCGCCCGCGTTCATCAACTGCAAATAGTCCACGAAGATCACATCAATGCCGTGTTCATAGCGCAACCGCCGCGCCTTAGTGCGTACCTGCATCGGATTCAGCGCGGGCGTGTCGTCGATGAAAATGGGAAAATTACTGATGCGCCCCGCCGCTTCGACAAAGCGGTTGTACTGCTCCTGCGTCAGTTCGCCCTTGCGTAGATTCTGCGTGCTGATTCCGGTTTCCATCGACACCATGCGCTGGATTAACTGCTGGACGCCCATCTCCATCGTGAAGAAGGCCACCCGCGCCCCCAGCCGCGCCATGTTGACCGCCGTCGAGAGCATGAAACTGGTGTTGTGGCTGACGATGCCGTTAGCGATGAAGGCGCGGCCATCGGGCACGGTCAGGTCATAGCAGTGGCGCACGCCGTCGTCCGCCGCGCTGATGACGCGATCCCACACGAACGCGCCGTCCGCCGTCAGGGGCGGGCGATCATCCGCGCCGTGAGTCGGCGTCGGGTTATGCACCACCACGCGATCACCGGCGGCGATGCGCGAGAGTGGCTTCCACGTCGGCAGGCCATTCACACCGGCGGTCAGCACCGGATGATCCCGCGTGCCGCTTAGCTGGTGGCCGCCCCGCGTGCGTATCTTCACCGTCGGCTGGCGGCCACTATCATAGAAATACGCGGTCTGCTGGAGTCCCGTCGGGGTGTGGACGCCGATCTTTAGCGGGTAGTACATCCCGCCGGAGTCGTCGGGGATGCCGCCGGAACGCGGGTGCAGGCTCTCCACCGATTTCAACCCGTCGGCGGTGGCGATCAGTGTGCCCTCCGCGACACATTTCCCCATGCCGGGACGCCCCGCGAAGATCAACAGGTCTGAACGCTGAAACCCGCCGAGAAGCGCGTCCAGATCACGGAAACCGGACGGTACGCCCATCTTGGCGTCGTCAATTTCCATCATGTATTCGATCAGGTTGAAGTATTCGTTGACCGCCTCATTCATCGTGACGAAATCACGCTTGGTCTGGCGGTCAGTCACGCCGAATAGCTTGGCCTCCGCTTCGGAAGCGACCTGCTCGACGTTCATCTCCTCGTTGGCGGCGAGGGCGCGTATCTCGTCGGCTGTCGCCATCAAGCGCCGCCGGATGGATAGCCGTTCCACGATGCGCCCGTACACCTCGCCGTGTACCGATGTCGGCGTGCTGTTGACCAACTGCATCAGATACGGCGCACCGCCCACTTCTTTCAACACGCCCAGCGCCTGCAATTCGCTCTGCACCGTCACCAGATCAGCCGGTTCGCGGCGCTCGTGCAGGTTGTGGATGGCCTGCCAGATGTATTTATTACGCAATAGGAAGAAGTCATCCGCGTTGAGGAACGCGGCGACGTTCAAAAAGCTATCGGGGCTGGTCATCACCGCGCCAAGAACGGCTTCTTCCGCCTCCGCGCTGAAGATGCTATCGGGTGATGGGTTCATGATGCGCTTCCGTGCGAAGTAGACGAAGGAAAGGCGGCGTCGGCTGGACGGAGCCTAATTTTTACTGTCGTCGTCGTCGTCAAGATCAAGGTCGAGCGAGTTCACGAAATCGGCGAATGCGCTCAATTTCTTGTCGTCCACTTTGCCCTCACCGCTTGCTTCCGCTTCGGCGTCGTCGGCGGCGTCATCTTCGATTTGATCCTGCACATCCTCATCGGGGCGGATACCGGCGCGTTCAAGCACCGCTTCGGCCACGAAGATCGGCACTTTGGCGCGGACAGCCAGCGCGATGGCGTCGCTACTGCGCGAGTCGATCTCGACCTGTCGGCCATCCATCTCAACGACGATGCGGGCGTAATATACGTCACTGCGTAGCTCGTTGATGTAGACGTGGACGACGGTGCCGCCTAGCTCGTAGATAGTGGATTTCAATAGGTCATGCGTCATCGGGCGGGCGGGTATCTCGTCCTGTAATTCGCTGGTGATGGCGTCGGCTTCATACGAACCGACCCAGATCGGCAACAGGCGATCACCGTTGGCGTCTTTGAGGATGACCACGCGATGCTGTGACATCAAGCTGACACGGATACTGTCAATTACAACCTCTATCATGGTAACATTTCATCCCTAGAGTACTCAAAAGGTTGTAATGATTATACAGCGATATGATTTGTCGGCAATGATAGAAACAAGATGGGGCGGATGGATCGCGTTAATTGCGCTGAGTCTGGCGTTGCTGGTCGCCGGTTGCGCGTCGCCGCCGATCAGCCCGAACGTGACGTTAACGGTGGGCGAAGTCCTGCTCGATGACGCTTTCAACCGCCCGTTTGAGTGGGATAACCGTCAGCAGGGTGGCGTGCGCGTCGGCGTGGAGGGCGACACGTACCGCATCGTCGCCGATGTCAGCAGTTATGTGCGCGGCTATCATGTGGCGCGGCATGACGACGTGGTGATTGATGTCGGCGTGACGCAACTTTCGCCGGATTCGGTCAACGCTTACGGCGTGGTGTGTCGCGGCTCGTCTGATCCAGCCAGCGCCAACGGCTATTATTTCCTCATCAGTGGCGACGGCGCGTTCAGCATCCGGCGCGGGCGGCAGGGCGATCTACAGCCCATCGTGCATTGGTCGCGCTCCAACGTCATCAATCGCGGCGGATTCAACCGTCTGCGCGTGGTCTGCGTTGCGGATTATCTGGCGTTGTGGGTGAACGGGCAACTGGTCGCACAGGCGCGGGATGATGTATACCGTGCGGGGCGCGTCGGCTTCACGGCCACCGCCCGCGACGGCGACTTGATCGACGTGGTATTCGCCAACCTGACCATCTCCGCCGGAAGCATTACGCCGCGTTAATCGTGATGA
>REDR01000080.1 GCA_007693385.1 Anaerolineaceae bacterium | reverse complement strand
CAACGGGCCGCAATCGCTACCCAGACCACCGCAGGAGAAGTCGATCACGTAGACGACTTCCTGTCCGGTCTGCACATCGCCGGATGTCGGATCAACGACGTTAATATCCAGCGACAACGCCGGGCCGCTCGCATAAACCGGCGCGACGTTCAGCACTAGCGGCAACGTCAAGACGAATAAGAACGCAATATAGCGCATGAATATGCGCGGTGTCAGGGCACGTGCCCGTCTCGAAATTCGGTCACGCTTGCTGATGTTGTTATTTTTCATAATCAGAACCAATCCCCCTAAAAGATCAGGTGCTTTTTTGAGTTGGATGGCGAGTTTGTGATGTGTTTTTAGCCCATTTGCGAATCACAGATTCGTGAGTCGTAGATTTAACAGACATGAGCGTTATTGGAAAAACTACACCCAACATGCATTATAGACTGTTTGGCGTTCATTAGCAATTGATTTATACGAACTTTATAAATCGTCGCTTCGTATAACATATTACAAACTATATGTTAACTGGTGAACATTATGCCATATATGCAGTCCACTTATGATTGTATCCTTTTCAAACAAACATCAAACCATGCACACGACTAGACTCTGACTAGCCACCTGACCAGTTCGGCTCATCAGATGAAGCGCCCGAATCAGTCTGGTCAGATTTTGCGCGAAAGCCGATAATCCGTGAGGTGATCTTGCTAGCCGGACAATCATGAGCAGAGGCGCGATGTTAACGATCAAAGACGCTTTAGCCCTCCCCGCCTTCGCTGGGGTGCGGGTGGTCGCCGGAGAGGGCGGCCTGCACAATCAAATCAAGTGGGTGCATAACGTCGGCGTACCGGACGCGGCCAACTGGCTAGACGGTGGCGAGCTGGTGCTGACCACTTACAGCAATTTGCCGCCAGACGAAGACGGGCGCGTGGATTATCTGCGGGCGATGATCGATAAGGGGGTGGCCGGGCTGGTCGTCACCGTCGGCCAGTCAGTGGATCGCCTGCCGGACGCGATGCGCCAGACCGCCGACGCGGGCGGCTTCCCACTGATGGAGGTGCATTACACCGCCCGCTATGTTGATCTCGCCCGCGCCGCCAACGAATACATCAGTCAGGAGAATATCGACATCGCCCGCCGCGCCCTCGCCATCAACCAGCGCCTGACACGGTTGATCCTCGAAGGCGGCGGCATCAAGCAACTGGCGGCGGAATTGGCCGATATGGTCAGCCAATCCATCAGCATCGAAACCGCCCGCTTTGAGGCGCTGGCGAACGCCAACGTCACCGATGTGGACGAAGCGCGGCGCTATACCCAGCAATACGGGCGCACCGATCCGCGTCTGGTGCAGGCGCTAGAGGCCGACATCCTGCCGCGCATCCGCGACACCCTGCGTCCGGTATTCATCGAGCCGATGCCGCATGTCGGGCTGGAAATGGAGCGCATCCTCGCGCCGATTGTGGTTCACGGCGAAATCTACGGCTATATGTGGATCATCGCTGATGACCACCGCCTGAGCGACCTCGACCATCTCGCCATCGAAAGCGGGGCGACTGTCGCCGCGTTGATGATGCTGTATCAAGAGGCGGTACAGGGCGCGGAGGCCAGCCTCAAAGGAAATCTGCTCGCCCGCTTGATACAGGGTGAAATGTCCGGCGCGAACGTGCTGACCGACCAAGCCTTGCGCTATAACGTCGATCTGCGCCGCCCGTATCGCCTGTACCTGATCGACTATCCGCAAGCGACCTCTCAGCGCGTGTTGCGCCTGTATCGGGACATCAACCAGATGTTCATTAACCAGAAGCGCCCGATCATCGTCGGGCAATACGCCGGACAATTGACGCTGATCGCGCAGGCCGACGAAGCGCCGGAGCGCGTGCTGGATGATGTGCGCCGTCCCACCAGCAGAGAAGGCAAAGCCAAAATCAGCATCAGCGCGGTGCATGTCGGCGCGAAGAGCGTGCGCCGCGCTTATACCGAATGCCGCGAGACGCTGGAAATCTGCCGCCGCCTGAATCGGGACGGGCCGGATTTCTACTACGAAGCGATGGGTTATCTGCACACGTTGTATCACGCCGGGGCGGGCGCGTTGAACCATCACCCGCACCTGCCCACCCTGCGCCAGCTATATAAGGAAAATCAGGCCGATCTATTCCACACGCTGGAAGCGTATCTCGATGCGGGCGGCAATGGCGTCAGCACGGCGGAGAATCTGCACATCCACCGTAGCACGCTGAACTATCGGCTACAGCGCATCAGCGAAATCTGCGCGGTTGACCTGTCCGACGCGGCCACGCGCACCAATCTGCAAATCGCGCTGAAGTTGTTCCGTATGTTTGGCGATGAAGCGGAGGCACAGCCATGACGACGATCAAAGCGATGACATTCAACCTGCGCGGCAGTATGCTAGAGATTGACGGGGTGAATTATTGGCCGCACCGCGCCGACCTCAATATCAGCGTGTTACGCCGCGCCGCGCCCGACATCATCGGCTTTCAGGAATTTCAAATCGGCCACCGCGACTCATACGCCGCGCATCTGCCGGAATACGAACACGTCATCGGCCATAACACGATTGACGACAGCGAATTCGGGATGCAAAACCCGATCTACTGGCGGCGGGAGCGCTTCGCGTTGCGCGATTGCGGCGCGTTCTACCTCAGCGAGACGCCCGAACGCTGGTCTGTCGGCTGGGATGGCGTGTTCGTCCGCTCGGTGAACTGGGTGCGCCTGCACGACACACAGGCCGGATTCGATTTGATCGCGCTTAATACCCATCTCGACCATCTCGGCGAGACGGCCAGACAGAACAGCGCCCGCCTGATCGTCGGGCATCTGCAAGCCTTCGCCGCCGACCTGCCGGTGATCGTGACCGGCGACATGAATTCGCGTGTGTGGGCGGTGGAGGCGAACGGCGGCCACATCCCGCCGGAGCTAAGCGAGGAAGCGACGCCGCCGGGCACGGTGCATCGCATCTTCACCGCTTACGGCCTGCGCGACACATTCAACGAAGCCGGACACGCCGAAAGCGCGGACACCAATACATTTCATGATTTCAAAGGGGAAGATTATCCGGCCATCGGCCAGCGTATCGACTGGGTGCTGATCGGTGATGGCGCGGGACACCGCCTACAGACGCTCGATTGCGCCATCATCCGCGACGCGCAACCGCCGGTTTATCCCAGTGACCATTATCCGGTCATGGCGACGGTGCGCGTCGTGTCATCCGGCTAGATCAATTAGCGCATATAGTCGTCGTTACGGAATGTTTCCAGAAAGACGCCCGCCCGTGAGGGATTCTCCGCCAGATAATCCGGCGTGAACGGCTTCTGCAAGAAATCGGTGAAGCCCGGATACTTGCGGATGTCCTCATCTTCAATCGTGGTGAAGCCCATCTCCCAATCGTGGAAGATACGGCTTTCGATTTCGCGGCGCGAGATGGTCAGCACGTTGGTGTGGCGCGGGTCTTTGAGGATGCCCTGATACAGCGCGTCTACCGCTTTCGCTTCGCCTTCCAACACTTGCAAGAAATTGCCATCACGGTACAGCAACATGCCGGTGATGCCCGCCGCCTTGTTGTGCGTCCGCGCCTCATGTAGCAGATCAACCAGCTGTTGCTTGGTGAATAGCTCGACTGCCGAACTCGCGTAGATGAGCTGGATCAACTGTGTCATTTCAACCTTTTCCTGTGAGCTTAATAACGTGTGTTTGGGTTGGCTAGACACCAATTCAGGCAGTGTACTCGAATGCGGTGTATGGAAGATAATTTTACACACGGCTACGTGACTATTGCAATGAATAGATAAGCATATTCATGGAAATTTCAGAGATCGCTTATCAACGATTCAGGCGGGGGTGCGGCGTTGTTGTATACGCATCGGTGAAGTGGACGCGCTCGCGGATCGCCCCCCAGCGCGTGGTGATGGCGTGCCGTGCCGCGTCGTTGAGGTCTAGCCGCATCAAATAGCCGTCTTCGCCGTCCGCGTAATAGCCGCGCTTGGTATCGACGATAGCGAAGCCGTATTTGATGTATAGCGCCTGTGCGATGTGGTTGGTGCGGCGCACTTCCAGCACGGCATAGCCGGCCGACTGGCGCAGAGCCTGATGGAGCATCGCGCACAGCAATAACTCGCCGTAACCGTTGCCGCGCTGGTCAGGATGCGTGGCGATACTGCTGATGTGGCCTTCATCAGCCACCACCCACAGCCCGCCATAACCCACCACGCGCTCGCCACCATTACCGCGTTGACGCCACAGGAAGCGCCAGCGCGGGCGATGAATCGCGGGCACGACACGCGGCGGCGCCACCAGCGCCACCATAAAACTACAATTGGAGATACTCACCTCATGATGAAAAGAATACGTCGGCCACGGGTTGGTGAAGACGCGGCGCTCGATATGGACGACATCGCCGATGTCGCTCTCGCGCATGTGGCGCAATGTTAACGGCATCAGCGCGACTCATTCCGGCGTTTGCAGATAGATCGGCAGGACGTTGACCGCGTTGAAGTCGGCCTCCGGCTCGGCGCGGATTTGCTCCCATGCGTATTCCGCCAGAAAGCCCGCCCGCCGCAGGCGATGGGCTGGCGGCGCGATGGTCACATGTTCCAGCGCGGCTAATTGCTCGCGCCCGTCCGCGTCGATCTCGCCGGTGATGATAGCCTGCCCGTCAATCGTCTCGATCAACGACGGCCAATCGAGCAAGCGCGATTCCCCGCGCCCGCGCCATTCCCCGCGATTCCAGCGATACGCCTGCACCATCACGCGCCCGCGTCCGGCCTGCACCACCGCGATCAGCGCCGCGCCGCTTTTGTATTGTGGTTGCGCCCGCGCGGTGATGTCCAGCGTGGTCATGCCGACCAGCGGCAGATCATTGACCAGCGCCAGCCCTTTTGCGAACGCGACGCCGATCCGCAGGCCGGTATACGAGCCGGGCCCGGTGGCGACGGCCAACGCGCTCAAGTCGTCCATCGTGGCATCGCAGGCGACCAGCATCTGCTGGACGGTGGGCGCTAACGCGGTCGTGTGCCGGTTGCCCGCCCGCCATGTTTGCTCGGCGATCAATGTTGTGCCGTCGTGCAAGGCGACGCTGATAATTTTCGTTGCGGTATCTATGGCGAGAAGCATTTACACCCCATAAGCCTTTTCACGTAAAGCGACGATCAAATCTTTATAACGCGCTCCCTGACCGGAAAAGATCAGGTTTCTACGGGTGACATCGGTCACGCGCAACTCCACCCACAACCGCGCATCGGGCAGGGCGGACGCGATGCGCTCCGGCCATTCAAAGACGATCACCCCCTCGCCTTCCAGAATGTCATCCAGCCCAATCGTCTCGGCGTCGTTCGCGTCGCGCAGACGGTAACAATCCAGATGATACAGTTTGAGGTCATCGCGGGCGCGTTCGTGCTGGTGAATCAGGTTGTATGTCGGGCTGGTGACCGGGTTGCGTGCGCCCCACCCCTGCCCGATACCGGCGGTGAATACCGTCTTGCCCGCGCCCATATCGCCGGAGAGACACACCACATCGCCCGCCTGTAGCAATGCCCCCAGACGCGACCCCAGACGCATCGTCTGTTCGGCACTATGGCTGATGATGTCTAGTTCGTCGGCATTGAGGATTGCCACATCTTCCCCCGCGTGTGCTACATGATAAAATCGGATTATACAATACGGCATGATACGGTAAAACGCCCAACTTGACCGCCCGCCCACCTAGCGCTACACTCATGAGGAGCGACGCGGCGGCCTGCGGTGCGCCAACGGATAGCAGGGGAAAAGGACACAACCGACGATGAAAGATAAGATTATCCTCTCTTGGAGTGGTGGCAAAGATTGCGCGATGGCGCTGGTCAAGCTACAGCAGGCGTACCGCTATCAGGTCACGCATCTATTGACGACGATCAACCGCGAGACAGGGCGCACCATCTCGCACGATGTCCATATTGATCTGATCCGCGCACAGGCGGAGTCTATCGGCTTGCCCCTGCATATTGTGGAGATGCCGCCCGCGCCGACCAACGAAGAATATCAGGTCGCACTCCATGCGAGCATCAACGACCTGCGCGAAACCGGCTGTAACCTCGTCGCTTACGGCGACATCGCGCTGGAAGATGTGCGCGAATACCGCGACGAGCATCTGGAGCGCATCCGCATGAAGGCCATCTATCCGCTATGGATGCGCGATCCGTTCGGGCTGGCGCGGGAATTTCAGGAGATGGGCTTTAAGGGGCTGACGGTGTGCGTCGATCTGACGCGGCTCAACGAGTCGTTCATCGGGCGATCATACGACGCGCAATTCCTGCGCGACCTGCCGCCCCACATCGACCCGTGCGGCGAAAGCGGTGAATTTCATACGTTCGTCTACGACGGGCCGATCTTCAAGACGCCGGTCGCCTTCGAGATGGGCGACCCGTACCAGCGCGACAATCGCTTCGTCTACTGCGAGCTACTGCCGCCGGATGCGCCGAAAGACGACGCGACGGACGATGCGGAGTAAATCCGGCGCAATTCGTCCTGTCCCAATGCAAATAAGCGATTTTGGCCTGATTCCGGCTATCTGCTAAAATAGAAAGCTAAACCTCAACACATTAAAGGGAGTGAACGCGATGGCGAATTGGGAATCCTTTGAGGCGTTTCTGCGCGAAGCCGAAGCCGCCCCCGTCGAAGAACGACAAGCGATTGTCGATGATCTTCTGCGCGAGCGTCTGGACTGGCCCTGGATTCAGGGGAACAAAGCGTCGTTTATCTACGTCAGCATGGGGGCGAAGCGCGTCGCGCTCAATCTGGATACCTTCGACGGTGACCCGCCCTTCGCGCAGATGCAGAAGCTAGAAGGCACGACGCTGTGGCATCTGACCAGCGAATTTGAAGACGATGACCTGCTCGATTATCTGCTGGCGATTGACGACCCGATGACGCCACTCAAGACCGAGCGCGACATCATCGGGCGCATCGAGCGCCATTGGCGCGTTGACCCGCTCAATACCACGCGCATGAATACCGCCCAGATGAACGTTTCCGTCTTGCGGATGGCGAACGCCCGCCCCTTCCCGGACTGGACGAAACTGTATCAGGTCAAACATGGCAAACTGCGCGAGCATTTCATCAGCAGTGTGCAATTGGGCTTCGCCAACCGCAAAGTATGGGTGTATACCCCGCCGGAATATGACGAAAACCCGAACGAGATTTACCCGTTGATGATCTTCGCCGATGGGCAATGGAGCATCGGCCCGCTACAGATTCCGCAGATGGCCGACGCGCTCATCAAACACGGGCGGATGCAACCGGTCATCATCGCTATGGTGCAAAGCGGCGACCAGAAAGACCGCATCAAGACATACGTCAGCAATGATCGCCATTACTCGTTTCTGCTGACCGAGTTACTGCCATTCTTACAAACACAATACCGGCTCGACTCCGCGAATCTGGGCGTCGGCGGCGTGGCGGTGGGCGCGATTGCGGCGGCACATGCCGCGCTCAAAAATCCGGCGGTGTTCAGCCACCTCATCATGATTTCGCCCCCATTGGGGCGCGGCGTCGCACAAGAAAAGCTGAGCCAGTACGCCAAACGATTCGAGGATGCCACCGTGTTGCCGAAGCGCATCTTCCAATCCGTCGGGCGCTACGAGACGCGCTCGCGCTTCTATCTGCCCGCGCAGGTGCTTCACACCATCCTTGAGGAGCGCGACGACGTCGAATATCAATATATCGAGATCGGAAGCGGGCACGGGCTGGTCGCCTTCCGCGCTGTATTGCCGGAAGCGCTGGCGTGGGCATTCCCGGGCGAAGTGTGGGAACGCTGAGCGCGGCGGACGGACAGAAAGCAGGAGCGCACATTGGGACAACATCTATCATTATCGGAGGCGGTGCGCCTGCGCGATGAACTGCGGGCGGACGGGCGGACGGTGGTATTCACCAACGGCCATTTTGATCTACTGCACATCGGCCATCTGGATTATCTGGAGAAGGCGCGGGCGCTGGGCGACGCGCTCTTTTTAGGCATCAACGGCGACGCCAGCACGCGCCAGCTTAAAGGCGCGGGACGCCCCATCGTTCCGGCGCTGGAGCGGGCGCGACTGCTGGCCGCGCTGATTCCGGTGAGCGCGGTCATCATCTTTGACGATCCCACCGCGCACCGCTTGATCGACGCGCTACGCCCCGACATCTACGCCAAAGGCGGCGACTATCGCCACAAGCCACTGCCGGAGCGTCCGGCAGTCGAAGCCTACGGCGGGCAGGTGGCGTTGATCGACTATCTGCCCGACCACAGCACCAGCGCCATCATCCAGAAGATTCGAGCCTTGCCAGAATGACGCCATCCCAGCCGCCAGATGCCAGCGCCACCCCACCCCCGCAGGCCATCCCCGACGACGAGCAGAAGCAGGCACACGCCGGAGTCGCTCGTGCGACGGGGATTTTAGCGCTAGGCAACATCACCAGCCGCGTCTTCGGCTTACTGCGCGAGATCGTGCTGACCAATCTATTCGGCGCGAGCGCGGCGACGGACGCCTTCAAGATCGCCACGTTGATCCCGCGCACCGTGTACGACCTGCTGATCGCCGGGCACGTCAACGGCGCGATCATCCCGGTACTCAGCGAAGTGGTGGAGAAGAAAGGGCGCGATGAGCTATGGCGGCTGGTCAGCGTGCTACTGAGCATCGTGACGGCGGGCATGGCGGTTCTGGTGGTGGTGTTGCAGGTGGCCGCGCCCGCCGTCGTCGCGGTATTCGGCGGCGGAAGCTCCGAGCAGACGCAAACGCTAGCGATCCAGCTATTACGCATCACATCGCCCGCCCTGCTGTTCATGGGCTTGTTCAGCATCCTTAGCGGCACGCTATACGCCCTGCGCGTGTTCACGTGGCCGGCCTTCGCTACGTCGATGTTTAACGGCGTGATCGTGGTCGTCGCTTTGCTGTTTTCGCCCGCGCCGGAATTCACCGCCCGCGTGGTGGATGGCTACCGCGTGACGTTCGTCATCGCCCGTCCGGATTCGGGCATCACGGTGATGGCGGTGGGCTGGTTGCTGGGTAGCGTGGCCTATGTGCTATTGCAGATGCCCGGCCTGCGCGGTGCGCGTCTGCGCTTCACGCTGAAATGGCGGCATCCGGCGCTCCGGCGCATCGGCTTGCTGTATATTCCGGTGATGTTCTCGCTGGTGATGGACACGCTCATCATTCGCCCCTTCAGCTACAATCTGGCGAGCGGCACCGGACAGGGGAGCATCAGCTACATGGATTGGGCGACCACGTTGATTCAGTTCCCGCAAGGTCTGGTCGCCACCGCCATCAGCATCGCCATCTTGCCGACGCTGGCGCGTCAGTCAACGCGGAGCGACGATCAAGCGTCGTTTAAGAGTACGCTGGGGCTGGGGATGCGCCTGACGATCACGTTGATTTTGCCGGCCACCGTCGGCCTGTTCGTGCTGGCGACGCCGATTATCGAACTGCTATTCCAGCATGGCGCGTTCCTGCCGGAAGATACCACGATGACCGCGCTCGTCCTGCGCTTCTACTTGATCGGCCTGCCGTTCGCCGCGCTGGATTTACTGCTGGTGTATGCGTTCTATGCGCGGCAGGACACGCTGACACCCGCTTTAATCGGCCTATTCAGTTTGCTGGTTTATATGGCGGTGGCGCTGTTGCTATTGCCGACTTTCGGCCTGCTCAGTCTGATGATCGCCGATAGCATCAAGCACATCATCCACGCCGCTATCAGCGCGTTCTTGTTGCATCGCAGGCTGGGCGGATTCGGCCAGCAACGGCTGGCGCATACCACCTTACGCACCAGCTTAGCGGTGATGGGCATGGCCGGAGTCGCGGTGATCGCCCTGCCGGTGGCGGTGACGTGGTTCGGCGCGGGCGGCAAATTGGGCGAACTCGCCATCGTGATCGGCGTCGGCGGCATCAGCACGGCGGTCTTTATGGCGCTGGCGCTGGCGCTCCGCATTGATGAATGGCGCTGGTTCGCGGGGACGGTGCGCGGGCGGCTAGGTCTGTAGCGGCGGAGAACCCCGTTTGACCGTCATTTGTACATATCGAGGAAACATTTCTCCGCCTGCAATTCACCGATCAAGATCAGGCGCACGTTCGGCGGTAGCGGCTCGTGCGGGTCGGGCATCGGCAGGGTTTGCTTGCTTCCGCCGTTGATGTGTAACGCGATGACCGTACAGCCGGTACGCTCGCGGATGTCGGTTTCGGCCAGCGTCTTACCCACCAGCGAGTCGGGGATGGGCACTTCAAACACGTCCAGCCCTTCGGCCACCATCAAGATATTGTCGCGCCCCATCAGGTTGATGATGGCATTCGCGCCGGTAGAAGCGTAAGACATGACGAAATCCGCACCGGCACGGTGCAAGGTGGCGACATTGCGATCTAGCGCGGTGCGGCTGATGATCTGCGCGTCCGGACGCAATCGGCGGCAGTAGATGGTCAGGTAAACGTTCATGTCGTCGTCGTGCGTGGTGATGATGATTGATGTCGCCTTGCGGATACCGGCGCGATGTAACACCTGCAACTCCGCGCCATCGCCCAGCACATATTTTTCCGGATCGCGGATGCGCTCCGGTGTACGCTCCACGATGCGATAATCGACGCCCTTCGTTTTCAGCGCCCGCGCCGCCGCCCGCCCGACGCGCCCGCCGCCAATGATGATGACCGGCGGCATTTCCTCCGCCGTGCGACAGTACAGCTGGTTATAGCGCTTGATCTGCTCTTCCGTACCGGCCATCACGAGGATCGTATTCTCGTTCATGACGGTATCGGGCATCGCGGTCTGGAAGTGGCCGCGCTCCCACGTCCCCAGCACGTTCACGCCGGTATCCACGCGCAGATTGCTCTCTAACAGCGTCTTATCGACCAACGGCGTGCCGCGCACCGCCGCTTCCGTGATTTTCAAATCGTCAAAACTGCCGATGATGTGGGCACGGCTGGCGCCACTGGCGACCTGCCGCGCTAGCGTCTGCCCGATCATGTTGGCGGGTTGCAGAACTTGATTACAACCGGCCAACTCCAACAAATCCACCGACGCGCTAAAGCTAGCGGTGGCAATAATCATCACCGTCTCCGACACTTCGCGCACGGTAAACGCGACGTTGGCGTTGATCTGGTCGCTGGAAGTGGACGCCACCAGCGCCGCATGTTCGACGCGGGCGAGGCGGTACGTCTCCGGATCATCCAGATCGCCAACCATGATCTTATAGCCCATGTCGTGCAGGTGGAGAGCCTGCTGTAGATCAGGCACGATCAGCACGTAATCGTAATGATAATTCTGTATGCGCTTAATCAACGACTTTGAAATCGCGTCGAACGCGGTCAGCACGATATGGCCTTCTAGCTTGTGCGATACCTGACGCGGGGCGCGGGCGGCCTGCTGTGCTTTCATCCACGGCGCATAGAAAAATTCGATGAACGTGAACGGCAACAACACCAGCAAGAAGATGATGCCGCTGAGCAACACCACCGCCGAGAAGATGCGGCCTAAATCCGACGTGAACGTGATGTCGCCGAATCCCAGCGTAGACATCACGGTGAGCGTCCAGTAAATGCCGGTGATCCAGCTTTCCGAGCGCCCCTCATATTCCATGATGTAATGGAATATCACGCTATACACGCCAACCAGCGCGGCAGTTGCGAAGAAAAAGCGTAATAGCACGATGATATTCAGACGGCTGGGGCGGTCTTTCGCCATCTGGAGCAAAACAGAGATCAGAGATTTCATAGTGAGGATATTATATCGGATGATTGGCGGACTAGATAGATATTTCTGGTGCGCGGGAATCAAGCGGGGCGACTGTGCGAATCGCCCCGCTAACGTCTAGTCGTTTGATGCGCGTATGCGCTAATCGCCGTCGGACAACGCGGGCGCGGTACTCAATCCGGGTAGCGGATCGTCGCCACTCATCAACTGCTCGAACTGCTGACGATCAAGCGTCTCATGCTCTATCAGGTAATCGGCCAGATATTTCAGCTTGTCGCGGTTATCGCGCAATACGCCGATGGCGCGTTCATAACTGGCTTGCAGGATGCGCTTCACTTCGTCGTCGATGTCCTGCGCGTAGCGTTCGCTGTAGTCGCGCTGTTCGCCGATTTCGCGCCCCAGAAATATCGACTGATTGCCGCCGCCATAACTGCGCGGCCCCAGCTTGTCGCTCATGCCGAACTGCGTGACCATCGCCCGCGCCATGCGCGTCGCCTGTTGCAGGTCGTTACTCGCGCCGGTGGTGAACTGATTGAAAATCAACTCCTCAGCGGCGCGTCCGCCCATCGCAAACGCGATCTGATCTTCAAACATCTCGCGTGATTGCAGGGCGACATCATCTTCCGGCAGGGGCATGACGTAGCCGCCCGCCCGCCCGCGTGAGATAATCGTGATCTTGTGGATCGGGCCGAGATTTTGCATGTGGTAATGTACCAGCGCATGACCGGCTTCGTGATAGGCGATCTGCCGTTTTTGCTTATCGGTGATCACCCGTGTGCGGCGCTCCGGCCCCATCACCACGCGCTCCATGCTCTCCTGCAATTCGCTCATGCCGATGGTCTTGAGGTTACGCCGCGCCGCGAGAATCGCCGCCTCGTTGATGAGGTTCTCAAGGTCTGCGCCGCTAAATCCGGCGGTGATCTTCGCCATCGCGGTCAGGTCAACGTCGGGCGCTAGCGGCTTGCCCCGCGCATGAACTTTCAGGATTTCCTCGCGGCCTTTCACGTCCGGCGCATCCATAATCACCTTGCGATCAAAGCGCCCGGGACGCAACAGCGCCGGATCGAGAATGTCGGGGCGGTTGGTGGCGGCGATGATGATGAGGTTCGTCCCCGTCTCGAAGCCGTCCATCTCCACCAGAATTTGATTCAACGTCTGCTCGCGCTCGTCGTGGCCGCCGCCCAGACCAGCGCCGCGATGCCGCCCTACCGCGTCGATCTCGTCGATGAAAATGATAGCTGGCGCTTCGGTCTTGGCGCGGTCGAACAGGTCACGCACGCGGGACGCGCCGACGCCGACGAACATCTCCACGAATTCCGAGCCGGAGATGCTGAAGAACGGCACACCGGCTTCACCAGCCACCGCCCGCGCCATCAGCGTTTTACCGGTGCCCGGCGGACCGACCATCAGCACGCCCTTCGGCACACGCGCCCCCAGACGGATGAATTTATCGTGATCTTTGAGGAATTCCACCACCTCGCGCAGTTCTTCTTTCGCCTCGTCAGAACCGGCCACGTCGGAGAACGTCACCTGCGGGCGTTCCATATCGCGCAACACCCGCGCCCGACTGCGCCCGAAGCTCATCGCTTGATCTTGCTGGCCGCGTGCCGAACGCATCATGCGTAACAGCAACCAGACGATCAACACCATCGGCAGGGCGATGATCAAAATCTGAAACAGGAACGGCCCGGTACTGTTGGACGCGGCGTACTGGATATTAGCGCGGGCGATTTCATCGTTGGTCATCTGGTAATCGCGCACCAGAATCGAGCCGATGTCGCTTCCCGGCGCGATGCGCGTATTGACCGTGTTGCCGCTACGAAAACGCACGACGACTTCGCTTTCGCCGCGCTGGGTGATCTGCTCCACGCGGTTGGCGCGAATGTCGCTGACTAATTGGCTAATCGTATAATTCGACGATGACGAGCCAGCATTGAACAGCGTGAAGATCAGCAGGAAGACGAACAGCATCCCGACGATCAGCCAGACGCGCCGAACATTACGATTCGGTTCTGGCCCTTCATTATTATTATCCGACTTTCTAGGCTCATCGTCCCGTTTACGCTTGCCGTGTGGCGGCTCAGGCGGTCTATTATTCAAGACACATTCTCCACAACCATACTAAAACAATGACAAAACACCGGCAGACGTGATGTGCCGGTAACGATCAAAAGAATCATACTGCTGAACGGCGGGCGGCGTCAATGTGTGCTAGTACCATCATGCACCGTCGCACGCTTGCATTATATCAGATTCTCGGCTACATCGTGCATCGTGGTTGGTTACACAAAATGGGCGTCGCACGCTACACCCCTACAGATTCGCGTTTGTAGGGGCGTAGTGCATCCCGCCCATCGGCAGGTAGGACGCCCCTCATCACAGCCGTTGCAACAGGTCGCCGTCGATCTCTTTGATGCCGTAGGCGCGGTCTGTGAATAGCACCGTCACTAGCTCCACGCCGCCCTGAGATTTGCTGTCAATCACCAGCCCCTCACCGAAGGCCGGATGCTGAACTTTCTCGTTACGCTTGAACGTCGTCGCGGTGTTGTCGCTGTGCTTGCCCGCCGGAAACGGTACGATCTTCCGGCGCAGTTTTTCGCTACTGGCCGAACGCGGCGCTTTTTCGCCGGAAGCGCGACTTTTGCGCGGCGGCGTGTCCTCATCAGCATTCCAGCGCGTATCAGAATCCCAGCGCGTGGCCGACTTCATCTGACTTTGCGCTTGTTGCGCGGCCAGCTTGGGCGGGAGCGTGCCGCCGGTCAATTCGGCGGGGATGTCTTTCAGGAAGCGCGACGGCACCTGTACCTCACTATTGCCCCACATGCTACGGCGGAACGTGTACGTCAAAAATAGATGATCCTCCGCCCGCGTCAGGCCGACATACATCAAGCGCCGTTCCTCCGCCATGCCCTCCGGATCATCGAATGAGCGCGAATGCGGCAACAAGCCTTCCTCCAAACCGGTGATGAACACGACGGGAAATTCTAGCCCCTTGGCGGCGTGCAAGGTCATCAGCGTCACCGCGTCCGCGCCTTCGGCCAGTTCGTCAACGTCGCTGACCAGCGATTGATCGGCCAGAAATTCGCTGAGGCTCAGGCCGTCCATCTCCGCGTTCATGACCAGCCCGCGCAATTCGTCCACGTTTTCGTTGCGGTCAACCATCTGTAAATCATTGTCGCTGATCGCCTGTAGATGCGCCCGATATTGCGTGTCGGCGATGATGGCGTCCAGACAATCCATGATGCGCCCTTCCGCCGCCATGTCATACCAGCGCCGCCACGCCGCGCCGAACTCTGCGAATAGCTTATGCACACGGCTGGAAAGCGGGCTACGCTCTCCGGCGGCCAGCCGCGAGAGCGCGTCGTGATGGTCGTCACAATCGGTATTCGCCCACATCTGAAAGTCATACAGCGATTTATCGCCAATGCCGCGCTTGGGCACGTTGATGATCCGCGCAAAGCTGACGCGATCCCCCGCGTTATCCACCACGCGCAGATACGCCAGCAGGTCTTTGATCTCGCGCCGCTTGTAGAAGCCGACACCGCCGACGATGCGATGCGGCGTACTCGCTTTGACGAAGGCGCTTTCTAGGGCGCGGGATTGCGCGTTGGTGCGGTACATCACCGCGAATTGGCTATAGTTCAGCCGATGTTTACGCGCCAGCCGGTCAATCTCATCGACGACGTATTGCGCCTCCATTGTTTCGTCGTAGGCTTCGTAAACGGTGATCTTATCGCCCGCGCCGCGCTCGGTGAAAAGCGCCTTTGCCGTGCGGTTGCTGTTGTGGTCAATCACCGCCCGCGCCGCCTCGATGACGGTCTGTGTACTGCGGTAATTCTGTTCCAGTAGAATCTGCTGGGCGTCGGGGTAATCCTCACGGAAGCGCAACACGTTGCGATAGTCCGCGCCGCGAAAAGCGTAAATCCCCTGATCTTCGTCGCCGACTACGAATACATTTTGCCGCGTACCGGCCAGCAGGCGCACCAGCTCATATTGCGCGGTGTTGGTATCCTGAAATTCATCCACCATCAAGAACTCGATGCGCTCCTGATACCGATGCCGCGCCGCGTCATCCTCGCGCAACAAAAACACCATGTTCATCAGCAGATCATCGAAATCCATCGCGTTATTATCCAGCAAAATCGCCTGATAGCGCTGATACGCCCGCCCGACGATCTCGGTGAAATAGTCCATCGGCACATAGTTCGCGGGCGTCACCAGTTCATTTTTGGCGTCGGATATTTTGCCCAGCACGCGGCGCGGCGTGTAACGCTTGAGATCAAGATTCAATTCGGATAGCGCCTGCTTGACCACCGTTAGCTGGTCGTCGGTGTCGTAGATGTGGTAGTTATCATCATAGGCGATGTAGTCACATTCGCGGCGCAGAATCCGCGCACAGACCGCATGAAACGTGCCCAGCATGGTTGATGGCAATCGCGCATTCAGCAGATTCTCCGCCCGCGCTTTCATCTCGGCGGCGGCCTTGTTGGTGAACGTGACCGCCAGCATGTTATACGGCGAGACGTTCATCTCGTGGTGCAGATAAGCAAGGCGATGCGTCAGCACGCGGGTCTTGCCACTGCCCGGCCCGGCCAAAACCAGCACCGGCCCGCTTCCCGCCGTCACAGCGCGGCGTTGCGGTTCGTTCAAACCTGCGAGTAAATCCATCATAAACCTGCCTATCCTATCTGCTTACATGTTTATCGCTCAGATGCTTTTAATGTAACGCGATTCTGGATAAATGTTTACCCAAAAATGGCCTGATTGCGTTGTTTTGACGGTGCATAGAAGATACAATGTAGATGATTAAAGAACCGTCCGCGCCACGAAAACAGTCAGTATACTATGATGACTCAACCCGAATCAAATCAAGACCGCCGCGCCGCGTTAGTCGCCGAATCCGATGCGCTGGTCACATCGCTAGCCGTCGAGCTAGTCAGGCGGTACACGCCGACAGCGCTAATCGCGGCGGTCACGGCTGGCGAGCATTTCGACATCATCGTGATCGACCTGCCCGCCGATGCCGACGCGCTGAATCTGTGCGACACGATACGCGGCCACCAGCGCACCCCCATCTTAACCTTGCTGGATGATGATGACGACGACACGCTGAAGCGGCTATCAGCGCTCAGCGCGACGGATTACGTCCGCCGTCCGGCGCGGCCTGCGGTCATCGGCTACCGGCTGGAGCAAATTTTCCAGCTCAACAACATGCGGGCGCAGGGCGAATACAACCGCCACATCAGCGAATTAGCGACGGAGGTCGCCGGCATCGGCGTGTGGGACTGGAACATGCAGACCGATGTCGTCTACTACAGCGCCGCGTGGCTGGCTTCGCTGGGATACCAGCCGGACGACATCGAACCGCATTTCTCGGCATGGTTCGAGCGCATCCACCCCGAAGACCGCGAGCGCGTCCGCGCCGCGCTGGACGCCCACATCAAAGACGGCACGCCCTACACCGTCGAACATCGCGTGCTGGCGAAAGACCGCACCTTCGCGTGGATGCAGGCACGCGGGCGCGTCGTGGGGCGTGACGCGGAGGGCAACCCGACGCGCATGGTGGGCATTCAGCGCAACGTGCAGAAGCACATCGAACTGGAGGAAGCGTTCCGCAAGAATCAAGAGCGCCACCGCATCATCTCCGAGACGATTTCCGATTATGCGTATTCGTACATCGTCAACGCTGATGGCACGCTGAAGAAAGATTGGAGCACGCAAGCGTTCCACGACATCACCGGCTACACCTTTCAGGAGATGGACGAGAACGGCTGGAGTCGGCTGATTCACCCCGACGATCACGGCGTCGCGTTCGCACGTTTCGAGCGCCTGCTCGCCAACCGGCTCGACGCGACCGAGTTTCGCATCATCACCAAATCCGGCGAAGTGCGCTGGTTGCGCGATCACGGGCATCCGGTCTATGACGAGGAGCAAGGGCGCGTCATCCACATCTACGGCGCGGCGCAAGACATCACCGAGCGCAAACGCTTCGAGGAACAATTGCAACGGCAAGCCGCCGAACTCAGCGCCCGCAACGAAGAACTGGACGCCTTCGCCTACACCGTCGCCCATGACCTGAAGAATCCCATCGCCAGCATGATGGGCTTCGCCAGCCTGATGCAGAGCTACTATACGCGCATGTCGGCAGATAAAGTGATGGAGTATTTAGACCTCATCATGGAATCTGGCTATAAGCTGAAAGACATCATCAACGCGCTTTTGATGCTGGCCGGTGTCAGCAAGATGGGCGCGGTAGAATTGAACGAGCTAGATATGCAGATCATCGTCGGGGATACGCTCAAGCGGTTGAATGGCATGATCGAAGAAGCCTCTGCGACGATCATCACGCCGGATGAATGGCCGTCCGCCGTCGGCTATGCGCCATGGATTGAGGAAGTCTGGGCGAATTACATCAGCAATGCGCTGAAATACGGCGGCCAGCCGCCCCGCGTCGAGATCGGCGCCAGCACGGAATCAAACGGCATGGTGCGATTTTGCGTCAAAGATAATGGCGGCGGCCTGACGCCAGACGAACAGAGCCGCGTATTCACGCCATTCACACGGCTGAATCAGGCCAAGATCGAAGGGCACGGGCTGGGATTATCCATCGTCCAGCGCATCGTGCATAAGCTCGGCGGCGATGTGATGGTGCATAGCGAAGGCGGGCAGGGGTGCGAGTTCAGCTTCACGCTTCCCGCCGCGCCGCCATCGGATTAACCACATTCGTACACTGCGATTACGACATTCGAACACTTGTGCATCAAACAAGCGTTCTAAAATGTGCTAAGATACGACTGTTTGAATGTTGTAATAGGAGAAGAGCAGATGACGAACGTGAAGCGCTATGTCAAAGACAATCGTTCCAGAGAACGCGAGCAGATGATGCAGGCTGTGTATGATTTCATCGTCGGCTACAAAGATGAATGGGGCGGCGTGTCGCCATCGCTGGGGGAGATCGCCAACGGGTGTTATATGTCGCGCTCTAACGTGGTGCGCTATCTGGACATTCTGGAAGCACGCGGCTACATCGAACGGGTACATAACGTCCCGCGTAGTATTCGCCTCATCACGGAACAAGACCGTCTGTAAAACGGGATCGTTCGCGTTGGCCTGCATGGGTGCAATGCCCCCCCGCACGAGTCCATCTTATACCATTAAGCGCGGGGGGCTGTGTTACACTGTAGCGCGATGCCTTGACATCACGATTAACCGGCTATCATCAGGGAAAAAACGCGCTTGGCTTCATCATCACAGGCCACCTCAATAGAGAATTCCGCCGTCAGCCCGATTATGGGCGCTTATGTCACGCTGGCGCTATCGCTGGTGGTGTTATCGTTCGCCGCCGTCGTGATGCGCCTCGCGCAGATCAACGGCATCCCGTCGAACGTCATCGCGGCCACGCGCTTGAGTCTGGCCGCGCTCATCATCACGCCATTCGTGCTATCGCGCCACCGCGACGCGCTCCGCAGGCTGACGCGCTCCGATATTATGTGGTCGTGCATCTCCGGCGCGTGGATCGGCGTGCATTTCCTGTTGATGACGATTTCGCTAGAGCACACCACCATCTTAATCGCGCAGGTGATCGTCAATACCAGCCCGCTATGGGTGGCGTTAATGGAGACGGTGTTCTTAAAAACGCGCATCTCCGGGCCGCTTTATATCGCTATCGTGCTGACGATGGTCGGCGGCGGGTTGATCGCGCTCGCCAGCGCATCCGGCGCGGTACTCAATGGCGGCGGGGATTTCCTGCTGTCGTCGGGGAGCGTGGGCGACATCCTCAATAGCCAGTACGACGGGCGCGATCCGGTATTGGGCGCGACGCTGGCCTTGCTCGGCGCGATTGCCGGTTCGGTGTACCTGACGCTGGGGCGCAAAGTCCGCGCAAGCGTGGACATCGTGCCGTATGTGTGGATCGTATTCGGCGTCGGCGGCATGGTCGGCATGGGCGCGGTATTCATCAGTGGCACGCCGCTACTCGGCTATTCGCAGACCGGCTATCTGTGGCTGTTGGTGCTGACCATCGGCCCGCACCTCGTCGGCCATTCCAGCTTTAACTATACGTTGCGCTTCTTCTCCGCGACATTCGTCAGCATCGGCGCACAGTCGATCACGGTCAGCGCGGCGCTGGTGGCCTTCGTGCTGTTCGCGGAAGTGCCCGGCCCGCTAGAGCTAACCGGAAGCGCGATCATCATGTTCGGCGTGATACTGGCGATCATCGGTAGCCGCAGGCGTGCCCGCAGACTGGCGGCCTAACCGCTACGAGACCGCCATCAATCCGGCGCGGATTAAAACGACGATGCCCACCGCGTAGATCAAGATGCTGGCGAACGCCACCCACATGAAGCGCGTGAAGTTCATCCCGGCCAGCTTCGCCGTGACCGCCATCAACCAGACTCCAGTCCATGGCGTGAAGACCAGCACGAACCACACGCCGTAACGGTTGACGCGCTCGCGGGCGCTATCGGAGACGCGACCGGCCAGCCAGCGCCCGAAACGCGACGGTTGAATCAGCCCCGCGTAGCCATAATGCACCAGCAAGACCGGCAAGAAATTGCCCAGAACAGCCCAAAAAATAACGGAAACGTCATCGAGTCCACTGGCGACACCCGCCGGAACCGCGATGTAGATTTCCGCCAACGGGAAAAAACCCAAGAACCACGTCCCTACTGCCCTGAACAGGTATTCCATCGTCACGTATCCTCAATCATCTGCAATAGACGATCCAGCAAGCCCTGACGGGCTTCATCGTCGAAGTCATTGAATTCAAACATTTTGGCGTACCAGTAGCCATCACTGGCGGCGATGACCAGCGTCGCCACATCCACCGGCAGGCCGTCCGCCGTCGCCTGCCGCATCCATTGCTGATAGCGCGTCCGCAAAGGCGCGATCAGGTCGGGATTATTGACGAAAGCGGCGGACTTCGACGCGACAATGGCGATGTCGGTGGGTTGATCTTCAAATGTCATCCGCACGAAAGCGCGAAGCCATGCGTGCGGACGCCCGTCACCTTGTAGAAGCTCCTGCACGCGCTCGTCGCAGGCGTCCAGATAATGCTGGATCATCGCCTCGATCAACGCATCTTTGCTGGCGAAGTGATACAGCAGGCCGCCTTTGCTCACGTCGGCATAATCAGCAACCGCTTCCAGCGTGAAATGCGCGGTGCCCTCTTCGGCGATCAAACGCACCGCCGCCTCGATAATCTTCTCGCGTGTGGTTTTTTGTTCATCGCTCATACCGCTACTGTACCGTCTGGACGGTACAGTGTCAAGCGAAATTCACCGATTTCTCACCATCGCCCGCAACTTTGCCGACGGGATGGCGTATAATTTTATGCGAAGTCGGCCATTACAGGGGGAAAGATGTTCACGAAGAACGCATTGAAATCATTCACGAGCATTGTCATCTGGGGATTATGCACCCTCATAGCAATCGTGGCGATTGGCACGAGTGGCGCGGGCGAGAGTGGATGGACGGTGGTCATCGCGTTGATTGCCGCGATGATGTCCACGTTGTTCATCTGGTCAGATGACAGTGGCAACGCTAGCGCGTCGAATAAAAAATCGGCGGAGGCCGCAAAAGCCGGTAAATCTAAACGCGGCGCGAACAATCCGCAAGCGGAGAAAATGCACCTTTTGATGGAATTGATGAGTGAGGATGAACAGCAGGCGTTCAAAGAAGCGTTGAAGGCGCAGGTTCTACGCGACAGCCGCCATCTAGTCGATGGCGAATTGCCCTACGACGCCGAGCTATTCGACCCGAAAGAATTCGACGCGCCCGACAAGCGCCTGCGCGGGGAGTAAGTGGACGCAAAAAGAGAGCGCCCACGCGGGACGCTCTCTCGTCATAGATTATGCAATTG
>REDR01000095.1 GCA_007693385.1 Anaerolineaceae bacterium | reverse complement strand
GCCGCCGCCAACAAATCCTAAATCATGAACCTGTCGCTTCTTTGATTCCCTGTGCGGCATTGCCAACAATCTGAAATACCCCTCCCGCCTTTATAATTTTGATTTTTCGGCTAACTCTTGTACAATAGCGCTATCGTATTTTGCTTGCTTAAAACTGAGGTAGAAAAAGTGCAAACACGACGTTTATTAGTTCTATTGATTGTAGCGTTATTGATGGGGTTGGTGACTTTTACGGCGGCGCAGGATGAAGAAACAGGCATCCCGCAGGCGGAAGTCATCAACGATGAAGGCGGTGTCCAGTTGATCACCGGCGAGGTCGAGTACACCGTCGGCTTTCTGACTGATTTCAATCGTGGGGCGATGAATATTGCGCTGGTTAATCAGGCGCTTTATGTTGACCGCGATTTTGAAGGTAAAACGCCGATTAGTTGGCAGGTATTGGGCGAAGTGCTGACTGACCCCTTCGTATCGCCATTTGAATATGAGCTAAATCTGCCGATCATGCCGCGTGGTCCATTGCGTGACCTGAGTGGCGGCGATGGTGAAGGCGTGGCGGTCTTCGGCGTGATGGGTTACACCAATTTTCGCGGTACACCCTACTGGGAAAGCGAACTAGAGTACACCACCGGCTTCACTTCTTACCAGACCACACGCGAATTTGAACTGCGTTATGACATCGTGGGCGGTAAATTGCTGGTCTGGGCGCCGGACTATAATCAGGTTTTCCCGTCCGGCTTCGGCGAAGACCGGATGCTGTTCACTGAAGACGATCCCATGATGCGTATTCCGGCGGGTTGGAGCGTCGTTAATCTGGATACCGAGCCGTTTACGCTGGATCGTAGCGCGACGGCTATCGTTGATCTGATCGAGCAGGAGCAATCGCTACAGCCGTATGACTTCAGCGATCTGAGCTATGTCGAGGCGTTTGAAGAATTAATGGAACGCCTGCGTCGTGAGTATGCCTTCACCGAATATAAAGGCATTGATTGGGACGCGATTTACGAAGAATTCTTACCGCGTTTTGAGCAAGCTACCGAAGATAATGACGCGGTTGCCTATCAATTCACCATGCAGGATTTCGTCTGGGCGATCCCCGATGGACACATCGGCGCGAGCCTGCCGTTGACCAATGATGCCTTCTTCCGCGAGACGGACGGCGGGCTTGGTCTGGCGGTGCGCGAATTGGATGATGGCCGCATTCTGGCGAACTTCGTCTTGCAGGGTGGCCCCGCCGCCGAAGCCGGTATGGAACTCGGCGCGGAATTGACCGCGATCAACGGCGCACCGCCGCTTGATCGTGCCGATAAGATCAACATCTGGGCGGCACCGTTCAGCGCTGACCACAGCCGCCGCATACAGGAACTGCGTTATATCACGCGCTTTGAGACTGGCGAAGAAGTCGAACTGAGCTTCATCAATCCGGAGAGCGAAGAAGAGCAGACCGTCACCGTGACCGCCATTAACGAGCGCCAGAGCTGGTCATTTAGCTCGGTCTTGCGCGGCGCGGCGGGTTCGGATGCTCAGCCGATCACCTTTGAGGTGCTGGACTCCGGCTATGCGTATGTTCGCATCAACAGCTTTAGCCAATATCCCGAATTGATGTTCCGCATCTGGGAATGGATCATTGACCAGTTGAACGACCAGAACATCCCCGGCCTGATCCTTGATATGCGCTGGAATAGCGGCGGGTATAATCTGGATCGCTGGCTGACCGGCTACTTCTTCGAGGAACGCCGTGTCATCGGCAACCGTGCCATCTACTACACCGATATTGACGAATTCTTCATTGATCCGCTACAGGTTGAGGAAATCATCCCGCCGGATGATGGCCGCTTCTACGGCGGGCCGATTGCCTTGCTGGTTAGCCCGGCTTGTGCCAGCGCGTGCGAATTCTTCAGCTACAACATGACGATTGATGACCGCGCCACCGTCATCGGCTTCTATCCGTCGGATGGTCTGGGCGGCAACATCAAGCCGGTATTCATGCCGGATAACGTCTACTTCCAGTTCACCGTCGGGCGGGCGTTGACTGCGGACGGTGAAATCCGTCTGGAAGGGCTGGGCGTACAGCCTGACATCCTCGTGCCGGTTACTGAGGAGACGCTGTTCTCCGATGATGACGTGCTGTTGCAGACCGCCATTGACCATCTGGACGGCGCGACAACGATTGTCTTCACCTCAGCGGGTGAAATCACCGTCGGCGAGACGGTAGAAGCCGAATTGGTGCGCGGTGAGCGCGTGCGCTTCGACTTCGTGACGCCGGATGAGGGCGGCCTGTTCGATGTTGTTGTATCCAGTGACGACCCCGGACTCGATACCGTGTTGTACATCTATCTGGCGAACGACCTCAGCGCACCGGTGCTGGAAAATGACGACGACGAAGAACTCGGCCTGCTAACATCGGCCATCCGCGAGCTAGAAATCCCCGGCGGCCTGCCGTTGGTGTTTGAGGTGGGCGGCTTCATGGACAATGATGCCGGTATCTTCACCATCACCATTACGCCGTCCGGCGCTGATGTCGAGGAAGTAGAAGAAGTCGAAGACGCTGTAGAAGAAGCTGTCGAAGACGCTGATGAGGCCGAGGAAGTAGAAGAAGCCGAAGAAGCTGACGACGACGAAGCAGAAGAAGTCGAAGAAACCGAAGAAACCGAAGAGACTGACGACGAAAACGACGAGTAATCGCTTCTCTTTTCGGGGAATAGCTATTAAGGGGTGCAGAGATGCACCCCTTTTTTGTTGCATTGACGTAAATTAACGCCCAATTTCAAAACTTTATTTGGTTTGAGGACGGTTTGCTTCTAAAATTAGAGTAGGCATTGATTGACCTTAATCATCGTTGAAGGTAGTTTATTCATGGGACATAAAATTGCAATTGACTTCGGCACCACCAATAGCGTATTTGCGCGGTGGTTGCCCGATACCGAATCCGCCGAGATCATCCACATTCCCGACCTGAGCGAAATAACGGAGGACGGCTTGCCGTCTAGCGTGCCGTCTCTGGTTTATGTGCGTGATGGCGGTGCGCCCGATGTGCTAGTCGGCCAACCGGTGCGCGAAGGCGGCTATGATGCACGACAGGACAACCGCTTATTCCGTAATTTCAAGCGCGGCATCGTCGCCACGCCCGCCCCCGAACCGCGCCCGATTGATGGCGTCAAATGGGCGGATCGCCAAGCCGGTGAACATTTCATCAAGCATCTGATCGGTGCGATGCCGTATCAAGACGCCGACATCGACCAGCTTGTATTGACCGCGCCCGTCGCCTCTTTTGAGGGCTATCTGGCGTGGCTCAATAACGTGATCGATGAAGTATCGCTGGATAAAATCCGCGTGGTGGACGAGAGTACCGCCGCCGCGCTGGGCTATGCCGTCACCAAGCCGGGCGCGGTGGTGCTGGTGTTCGACTTCGGCGGCGGCACGCTGGATTTATCGCTGGTGCAATTGCCGGAAAACCGCGACAAAGCCGGTGGATTTTTGAAGCGGCTAGTCGGCGGGGATAAAGCCAACCAGCACACCGCCCGCGTCATCGCCAAAGCCGGACGCATCATCGGCGGCAGTGATGTTGACCAGTGGCTTCTGGCTGATGTGCTGGCGCGGGCTGGCCTGACGCCGCAGACGCTCGGCGCGGATTACACGGCGGCGCTGACCGCCTGCGAACGGGCGAAGATCGCGCTGTCGCGGGAGGAGTCAACGGCGGTGCGCTTCACGGCGGGCGGCGCTCCGGTGGAGATCATCGTCACCCGCGAAGAACTAGAAGCTCTGCTGGAGGCTAACGGCTTCTTCACCGCGTTGCGCCGCGTGGTCGATAAGGTGATGCACGTCGCCCGTCAGCGCGGCATCTTCAAAGAGGATATTCATTACGTGTTGCTGGTTGGCGGCACATCGTTGATGCCGTCCGTTCAGCGCACGCTCGGCCAGTATTTCACCGATATGGCGGTGCGCTCCGATAAGCCGTTCACCGCCGTCGCGGAGGGCGCGTTGCAGGTGGCGGCGGGCTACGGTCTGGAGGATTATCTCATCCACAGTTACGGCCTGCGCCATCTGAACCCCGACACCGGCCAGCACGATTATGACGAAATCATCCCGATGGGTAGCCGCTATCCCATCGACTCGCCGGTGGAGGTGCTGATGGGCGCATCCCGCGCTGACCAGACGGAAATCGAATTCGTGATCGGCGAGATCGACACGGACTCGATTGCGATGGTCGAGGTCAAATATGAGGACGGTCAGGCGGTGTTCGTGGCGCAGGCCGCCGACAATGCCCAGCAGATCGTCGCGCTCAATGAAGCGGAGGCGGTGGCCGCGCTCGCTCGTCTTGATCCGCCCGCCCAGCCCGGACAAGATCGCATCCGCGCCGCGTTCACGGTTGATGACCGCCGCCGTCTGTGCGTCACCGTCACCGACATGCAGACCAACAAGACTTTACTCGATCATGTCGCGCTGGCGACATTGCGCTGACGCACGACGTACTAAGGAGAAGGAGCGAATCATGGGAGTAATAACCGGACGAGAGCCACAACTAGCCACCGGCTTCAGCAAGAAGGGCGAAAGGCGGCTTTCCGTGCGGCGCTTTGCCACGATGCTCAATCTGCTTCCGCCGGATGCGGTGTCACTGGATGCGCTGTCTGCCGCCGTATATCACGAGGAATTTCTGGTGCGCTTCAACGCCGCCAAGATGTTAGCGCGGCGCGGTGATCGCTCGGCGCGTAAGATCATCGAAACCACGCTAGACGCCGAAGATGCGCCGGTTCGCGCTGGCGTCGCCCGTCATCTGTACGGCTTTAGCTGGTTCGCCGCCGAGCCACTTCTGCGGCGGGCGCTGGCCGACGACGACTACCGCGTGCGCGAAGCCGCCATCTATGCGCTGTGTGACCTGCGCGAGTACAACGCCTATCAGTTGATGGTCGAGGTGTTGCAGAACGACGATGATCGCGTGCGCGAGGCCGCCACGTGGGGATTGCGCGATTGTCAGGACGCCGCCGCCGTGCCGGTGCTGGAAGTGTGTATGCGGGCGCAGGATGTCGATGTGCGCGTTAAAGCGCTGGAAGCGCTGGGGCAAAACGACACGCCGGAAGCGAAGCCGGTTGTGCGGCAGGCGATGAACGATCCGGAGCCGGAAGTTAAGTATGCCGCCGTGTTGAGCCTGCTAGAACTAAGCGGTGAGGACTGGTTGCAGGAGCTTTCCGGCATTATCGGGCGCACCAATGGCGTGACGCTTCAAATGGTATTGCGCGGCTTCTTCCATGCGACCAACTACTTGAAGATTGATGTCGCCAAGAGTCGGGCGGCTGATCTGATGATTGATGCGCTAGAAACCGCTTTGCTGGATGATATGCCGGAAGTGCGCGAGGCGGTCATCTGGCCGCTAGCGTGGACGGATCATGCGCGAGCGCCGGTCATCCTGCGGCGCACATGGAACACCGAGACCGATAGCCGCGTTAAGTCCGAAATCGTGCGTATCGCCACCAGCTTGATGGCCGGTAACGCGGGCGCATCACAGCAAGCCCGCGACGTAGCCGACGAGATATTGGAGCAGGCGCTTGATAGTGATGATGAGCATGTGAAGCTGGCGGCGCTGGCGGCACAGGCTAGTCGCCTACGCGCACAGGCGGCAGAGGGCAAATAGTCGCCGATGATCTCCGCCGCCTGTCCGGTGCGAATGCGCTTTAATTCAGCGCCAGCAGGCGGCGGATGGTCAGCGCCAGATGCAACGCCAGCCGCGTCTCTGGCCGGTTGAGGTCGATCTCGGCAATCTCGTTGATGCGGTTCATGCGGTATAGCAACGTGTTGCGATGCACGATCAGCATTTCCGCCGTCTGGCTCAGGTTGCCGTGACAGTTGAAGAACGCCTCTAATGTCTTGACCAGATCGGCGTGCTGGCGCATGTCATACTCGATCAGCGTGCCCAGCGTGCGCTCGGTGAAGGCCAACAACTTATCACGATCCGACAGGCTCAAAATCAATTGATACACGCCCAGATCGCCGATATATAGCGGCGTGTCGGTGTGCAGGCGCACCGCTAGCTCTAGCGCTTGCACCGCGTCACGATACGATGAACGCCACAGCCCGATCTCGCGGGCGGGCTGGCCGAGTCCGATGGCGATTTTGTGTTGCGGATACTGGCGCTGAATCTCCTGACTGAAGATGTGTGCCAGCTTGAGGCTGGCATCAATCGGGTTTTCGGTGTCCGTCGCGTGGAAGACCAGCACTTCCTGTTCGCGCTCGCGTTGCCACACCAGCGCGTTAGAGCGCTGATTGTTGATGATGCTATTGACTATCGTCTCCAAACGGCGGTTAGATGGTGGCTTGTCGCCGTTGGCGTTCTCCGCTTGCCAGCTCAACACGATAGCGATATGGGCTGTCGTCATGTCGTGGTCGAAGCGTTCGCCCTGCCGGATGGCTTCTTGATGGCTGACATCGCCGATCAACAGCCGGTCAAGGAACGTCCCGCGCAGGCGCTTCTCGGTATCGCTGACCGCCTTCTGCTTCGCCATTTCCAGCGCACAGGCCGCCGCGCCGTGTTCGGTGACTAGCGTATCAATATCGTCTAGTTCCACGTCGCGCCCGATGATCGACAGGTAGCCGCGCCCGACTTCGCTGGTGACAACCGGCGCGACCAGTCGCGCTAATCCCGGCGTCGGGAGTGATTGCATCAGCACGCTGTCCTCAACTTCGGTCACGCGATGGCGGTCTTGAAAGTCGGTGGGCAGATTGTCCACTTTGCGTAAAAACGCTTCGATGTCGTCCCAATACGAGACGAATTGCGGCTGTACGGAGGTATACAGCACGCGCAGGCGCTTATCCTGTATGATGACCGCTTTGCCGGTCAGCCGCGCCATCGTGTTGATGAGTTCCGCCATGCCTTCATTGCGCGATGAAATCTGCGTGAGCTGGCGGTAGATTTGCGTGCCGCGCCGTTCGATCTGCACCTTGCGATCTACCAGCAGGCTGACAACCGCTTTTTCGACCAGCCGCACCCGATTTCCCGGCGGCAGATGTAGCACGGGGATGCCATACGCTTTCGCCTCCGCCAATGAGCCAGCGCCCGGCGCTTCGCTGAGGACGACAGCCGCCGCCTCATGTTCCGCCGCCCACCGGATCAAGTCCAGATCGTTCGTCTTGCGCGGGGTGGGCGTATCGTGCGAGGCCATCAACACGATTTCGCCGCGCTGGATAGTCTTCGTCGTGATGTTGTCTTCAGGATAAATGACCGTCGTCCACGTGACCGTACGATTCAACATACCATCACCAACGACCACCCGCGTACCCAGAGGCAACGCCAGCTTGCGAACGTCTTCGATTGTGATTTTTTCGTCGGTTTCTATGCGTGTCATATCGCTCACGTTTCTCCGGTGAATAATCCCACGGCCAATACAGCCGCGAAGATGAGTAGCGAGACGCCAAAAAAGTTCGCGCCGGGATCGACGGATACGTTGTAGATCGTCAGCATCAATAGAATGGTACCGGCGATCCACGTCCACGGGCTGACGCGCCAGCGCTGGCCGTACTGATACAGCGCCGAGCCAAGCAGGATGACCGCCCCTAGAAAGGGCACAGTGGCGTTGGGCAGGTTGAAATTCTGCTGATCTGCGATGTAGATGAGCGCGAACACGCCGACCAGCAATAGCGCGGTCATGCGTTCGACGCGAATCTCGGCCTTGCTCTTGCGTCCCGGCTTGACGCGAGGACTGTTACGATTTCTGCGATTTCTCGACATCAGATTGCCCTTTTATCCTGCTCATCTATGGCCGATTTGTATCTATCATTGTGGCCTATTTAGTTAAAATATACAATACTCTGCGGCTGTATAACAAGCGCCTGATTGCCTACGGGCGTATTTCACGTTTTGGGCGGTGTGTGATAATATGGAGAGCTTACCGCCACAGATGGCGACTATCGCCGGATGGCGTGTCCGGCGGGGCTGTGCGATTGTGACGAGCGATAGGTGTGAATGCGATGACTGTGAGACGTGTAATACTCTTTCTGCTGTGCGTTGGGCTGACCGCCTGCGCCACAGAATCGCCCGCGCCGTCCGGTGGCGGCCCGGTACTACTCCAGCAGAGTACACTCGCTTTGACCGACAGCGCCGACGAATCCGCGCCGCCCGCGCCGATCAACGAGCCGACGCCGGATGCACCGGCCACGCTCGCGCAACCTACGGCCACGTTCCCGCCTAATCTGGAAGTCCAATCGCCCATCGAACGCGCCACCGTGCAGGCCGACTTCATCTTCGTGACGCCCACCGCACCGCCCAGCAAAACGCCGACCACCACGCCCACCGTCACGCCGACATTGACGCTGACGCCCACCGCCACCCTGACCGCCACTGCTACCGCCACCCGCCAGCTATTCCCGACCAGCGTCATCATTCCGGTGGATGCGCCGGTCGCCGCGCCGGTAGATCGCATCTGCGATACACAATGGTTCTTCATCGAACCGCGTCCGGCGGATTGCCCGCTATCGCCACCCACCGCCAGTCAGGGCGTTTATCAAGAATTCGAAAACGGCTACATGATCTGGTTCGGCGCGTTACAGTTGATCTACGTGATGTATAATGACGCTACATTCCCGCGCTGGCAGGCCTTCCGCGATCATTTCACTGAGGATATGCCGCATTTCTCCGAAGAATATCTCAACGCGCCCCGCGCTGGCCTGTGGCAACCGCGACGCGGCTTCGGCCTGCTGTGGCGCTCTGATTCTGCGGTGCGTAATCGTATCGGCTGGGCGACTATGGAATGGGAGATGCCCTACAGCCTCAACGCGCAACAGTCGGCGGATGGCTCGTTGTTCTTGAATGCCCCTGATGGGCACGTCTTCGGGTTGTTCTCAGCTACCAGTCAATGGCAACGTTACGCCGGACGCGGCAATTAGCCGCTTGAAAAACATGAAAAGCGTCTTTTATAATCGAACCTGTGATTGTCGAATTCCCCGCCGGAGCAACAACACTTATGGAGGCGTTATCTTTGCAACTAATCGCACAATGGGCCAAGAATTTTGCAGTCGGTGATGACGATGTGGATTTCGTCGTCAATCTACTGCTGGAAAAAGAGACGCCGTTAACCATACGCGAGATCAGCCGCATACTGGTTGAGCAACGGCTGTTAGAAGAGGCCGCCGCTTTAGAAGAGCAGTACAAGGATGCACTGATCTACAATCCGGCGGAATCATACGATGTCGGGCAGAAGTTGATCTTCCCGGCGCTATCGTTCGAGCAGGCGACGGTGCAGGCGGTACGGGCTGGCGATAATCCCGAGTACGGTGATTTCAGCGTGATACAGGTGACCTTCAGCGACGGCCAACAGCGCGAATTCGCCGCCGCGCTAACGCAACCGCATAAACTCAACGACGAGGCGGCGTCCGGCGTCGTCGCGCTGGCTGGCAATGACTTCAGCGCGGATGACATCCTGCAATACGCCGATGAAGATATCATCGACATAGTAGAGGAAGCGCTGGAAGCCAACGACACGCTCATCAGGCTGTCGAAACACTGGTTCCCGCGTGATCTGATGCTGGATGTGGACGAGGGGCAACTCAACCTCGCAGAGGCGGTGCTGGAGCTTTCCGAAGGCGAACCGCTAGAGACACCTGACATCGTGAAGCAAATCGGCGGGATCAGCAGTAATTCGCCGCTTGATTTGCAGGTGTTCTCGCTCAATGGCGCGATGAACAACGATGGCCGCTTCGATGAAGTCGGGCCGATGGGCAAGGTGCTGTGGTATCTGGTACGCAACGAACCGCAAGCGGTGCAACAGGTGCCGCCGATGTTGCATTACCACGCGATTGACTTCGATCCGTCCGTCGTCAGTGGTGAAGCGCTCGACCTTGTGCAGGAGATCGCCGATGAGTTGAGCGATTTGCCGGTTCAGCGCGGCGTCACCGAAGGTTCGCTGACCTTGATTTACCCGCATCGCCGCGTCGGGACTCTGCCGCTTAATGGCAACATCCGCGCCCTGTTCCCGTATGCCCAGCGCACCAGCAAAATCTATATCACGCTGGTTGACGCCGCCGACGGCGAAGAGTTCATCGGCTGGGTGGTGCCGGGCGCTCGCTATATCTATGGCTTGCTCCCGCTTTACACCAAGCACGCCATCCCGATAGGGGCTTATGTGCATGTTCAGCAGGCCGACACGCCGGATCGCGTCGTGATCCGCTTCGACACGCACCGCGCCCGTACCGAATGGTTGCCCATCTTCATCCCGAAGGGCGATCAAATCACGTTCGAGAACACCCGCCGCGCCATCGGTGCGGATTTTGACCCACTGCTGATTCTGGGTATCGACGACCTGCAAGCGGTGGATGATCTAGTCGATACGTGGAACGGCCAGCGCCGCACGCTGGTCGCGCTACTACGGGCGATCATCCCCGAACTGTGCAGGCTAACACCGCAGGCCACCGCCCACGCCAAGACCATCTACAGCGCCGTCAACGTGGTGCGGCGTTGTCCGCCCGGCGTGATTCTGGCGATGTTGCGGACGAACCCGGACTTCGTTGATGTCGGCGGCAATTACTGGCAACTGGCCGACAATTAGCCACGCTAACCAAGAAAGGCGACACATGGCACCCGGTAAGCCCAGCGCGTTGATTAAACCGACGCTGAATACAAAATTTCATATTGATTATGATTGGTGGGAGCGTTCCCGCGATGACCTGCGGCTTTATCTCATCAGCCATCTACCGCCCGAACAGCGCGAGCATCTCTCGCAGATGTCCGAACAGCGCGAAATCGACTACATCGACCCGGACACCGGCGAAGTCTCCCGTCTGGACGAGTTGCAACTGGCGATCCAGTTGGCCGCGCAAGACCCGGATTTCATCAACCCGCAAACGTCACTGGTTGATAGCGTGTTCCGCGTCTTTTTGAAGAATAAAAACGTACCGATGACCCCCAAGCAACTCGCGGAGGCCACCGAACGCCCGGCGGATACCATTCTCAAGACGCTGAGTGGGCGGCAGATTTACAAAGGCATCCGTCCGTTTTTAGCTAGAGTCATCGACCAAGCCAAGCAGTAAAGCGTAAAGATCAAAGTATGGGGAGCTAATCATGGGGCGAGTCATCAATACGGATAAGCCGGGCAAGCGCCGCAACCAGCAAATGCGGACTTGTGCCGAACTCCTGCGCCGCCTGAGCCAGAAGCAAAAGATGGACACCGACAGTAAAGATATGCTGGCTCTGCTGGCTTTTTGCCTGCGCGACATCACCGACGGCATCGACGAATCCACCGTCGCGTGGGAGAAGCGCGATTACTGGGTGAAAGCGGAAGAATTCCGCGAGCGCTGGCGCTGGACTCATCAATTAGGGGTGGAGCTAGAGGCGCTGATTGTCGATGAACGCTGGGACGATGTGCCGGCCACGCTGATGAAACTATTCCCGTATTTCAGCGACATCAAAGTGACCAAGTTCACGCGCAATCAATCGCTGTGGCAGAACGCGCACGCCCGCCTGATGGATGATCTGCGGGCGGGCTGAATGCCGTCACGTGTGTTCGCGGGTACATGCCAGATCAGATCAGCGTAGCGGCGCAATTCAGCGTGGGCGCAGTACAGCGTGGGCGCAAGTCCGCGTGGGCGCAATACATTGCGCCCCCTACAGATTGCCGATAATCCGAAATGTATCCGGTCTAATTGATCGTCACACCCTCAATCGCATCCATCAGCGCGTGAAATTCCGGTATCGTTAGCTGTTGCTTGGCGTCGCTCATGGCAACCGGCGGGTTGGGGTGTACTTCCACCATCAAGCCATCCGCGCCGACGGCCTTCGCCGCCTTGCCCAACGGTTGCGCGATGTCGCGCCGTCCGGCGGAGTGCGAAATGTCCACGATCACCGGCAGATGCGTCTCCATCTTCAAGAGCGGCACCGCGCTGATGTCTAGCGTGTTGCGCGTCCATGTCTCGAACGTCCGCACGCCGCGCTCCATCAAGATGATATTCGGGTTGCCGCTATAGGCGATGTACTCCGCCGCGTAGATCAATTCCTTGAGGCTCGCGCCGAAACTGCGCTTGAGGATGACCGGCTGTTGCACCTTGCCCAGAGCGCGGAGCAGATGCGCGTTCTGCATATTGCGAGCGCCCACCCAGAATATATCGACATAATCGGACATCATCGGCACCTGCGACGGGTCTAACACTTCGCTGGTGACGGCCATGCTGTATTTGTTGGCGACTTGCCGCGCAATCTGCAAGCCCGGCTCGCCCAACCCCTGAAAATCATAGGGCGATGTGCGCGGCTTGAAGGCCATCCCGCGCATGATGCGAACGCCGCGCTCCGATAGCGCCGCCGCGACCTCTTCCATCTGCTCGGCGCTTTCCACCGCGCACGATCCGGCGATCACGGTGAAGGCGCTGTTGCCGATCTGCGTGCCGTCCGGCAGGGTGATGACCGTCTTTTCGTCCGCCGTCTTGCGTTGCACGATGATCTTCTGCCGTGCTTCGGTTTCTTCAAGCGCCAGCGTTGCGCGGAATATCTCTTTGAATAGCGCTTTGATCGTCTCGTTGCTGAATGGCCCGTTGTTGGCCTTTTCGAGTTCCTGCAACATTTCGCTTTCGCGCACCGGATCGTAGAACGTCGTGCCCAGCTCTTGCTGGATGCGCCCGATCTGCGATGCTGTTTCCGCACGCTGGTTCAGTAACTTCAAAATCTGCATGTTGATCTCGTCGATCTGCCCGCGCAGATCATCCATTGGATGGTTCGACATCTATTCCCCCTATTCGGTTGATAATAGCCCATAATATGCCGCGCAATTGTACAATGCCGCGCCGCCGTTGGCCTACCGCAAAATGCACAGTTTACGCCCCTAATCGCATCCTCTGTCAACTTGAACGGTTGTTCCGCACTTGTATTTGTGTAAAATGCCCATTAAATTTTGTATATAATCGTAGGTGGTTTATCATGAGGATCGGTTTAGTCTGACCTGAATCACTTCCACGCAGATAAACCCCACAAATCACGCTAGGACGCCCGATTAATGGCGGCGTCTTCGGGAGCATGATAAGCATGACGGAGCAAAATACAACGACCTTGCAGGCTCTGGTGCAATTCGCCTTACCTCTGGGCACGACTATTCTAACCGGCGGTATGCAAGATGTTATCATCACATGGGCGATCACCGTTCGCGCCCAGCCGCCCGCCTTCCCCGATATTTCCGAAGGCGAGTTAGCGCTGATCTCGATGGATATTTTACGCAGTTACGATAGCCGCATCACGCTATCGGAGGCGATCCGCAGTTTATCAGAAGCCGGCGTTAATGCCATCGCGGTGCAAGAGCCGGTCACAAAGGCCGCCGTCGCCGTCGCTGAACAATGCCGCGTCGCGCTGGTCGCCCTGCCGCCGGACACCAACTTAGCCCGCGTCGAACGCGCCATCAATAAGCTGATCGTCAATCGCTCCGCGCAGTTGAGCCAGCGCGCGCTGGAAATTCAACGCCAGTTGACCACCCTCGCGGCGGAAAACCGTGAACTCAACAGCCTGCTACAGATCATTGCGCGGGCGGTTGCGAAGCCGGTTGTCGTGCATGATGACGCTGGCGTGTTGATGGCGCAGGTGTACCCCAACGTGTCCCGCCGTTCGCAGGGCGGGCGGGCGCTGTTGCAGAGCGTACCGTACAGCGCGTTTCAAAGCTGGCTGAACCGCGATGCGCCGTCCACACAGGGCAACATCGTACACAGCCCGATAGGGTATACCACCGTCTTGAAGGTCGAGAAGCGCATCGCCGGTTATCTGTCGCTGGTGGATGATGGCGAGACGGTATCGGAATTCGATAGTCTGGTGCTGACCTACGGCGCGGATGTGTGCGCGATTGAGCTGGCGAAAACGCGCGCGATTGCCTCCGCAGTGGAGCAAGCACGCGGCGACTGGGTGCAGATGTGGCTGAGTGGCACGCCCGCCGACGATGACCTGCTGACCACCCGCGCCCAGCAAGCCGGTTTCGCGCCGGATGCGGCCTTTGTCGTCACCGTCTTTCGGGCGACCACGCAGGCGGGCGCGGCCTTGCCGTTGGAGTCCCTGCTGTCGTTGATCCGCGATGACATGGCGCGGCGAGATTTGAATGGCGCGGTGGGGCAATATGTCGATGTGATCGTCGCGTTGTATCCGGTGGACGATTCTCCGGCGGGCGTTACCCGTGTGCGCGGCATGGTATCCGAAGTGCGCGGGCAACTCGCCACGCGCATACCTAGCGGCGGCGGCGTCTCTGCCGGTATCAGCCGTCCGGCGGCTAATCTATCCACCCTGCGCGAAGCCTACCGCGAAGCCAAAGACGCCATCAGCATCGCCGCCGAGCTAGGTGAACGCGATGACACCACGTTCTACGGCGATCTCAAGCTGTATCAATTGCTATTGAGCCTCAAAGAGAAAAGCCTGACCAGCCTGCGCCGCTTCTACGACGAATCCCTGCGGCCATTGACCGAACACGACGAGCGCAAACAGAGCGATCTGGTACGCACGCTGTCCGGCTTCTTCGAGTCAAACGGCAATCTCGCCAAAGCCGCCGACGACCTCAACGTGCATCGTAACACGCTGGTTTATCGGCTGGAGCGCATCAGCGAATTGACCGGACTCGACCTCAACGACGCCGACAACCGCCTGATCTTGCATCTGGCGCTGAAGATTCGGCGCGTGCTGGCGACTTTGCCCAATGATGCGTCCTAGCGCCCGAACATCTGCCAGAAGATCGGGTTCACCCGCGCATAATCCGGCACGACGCCGCCCGCGCCCGCCACCACATAATCGCGGTCCATCACGAAGCGCTCACTATTAAATAGGCCGATCATCGCCGCCGGAAGCACGCGCAAGGCATCCACCGGCGATAGGTTGGTGTCCACGCTCCCCGCGATGACCACCAGCAAGCCCGGCCAGAAGATCGGCAGGGCCGCTTTTCTGGCGAACGCGGTCAAGATTTGCTGTTGCCGTCCGGCGCGGCGGTAATCGTCGTCGGGGTTGCGCGTGCGAGCATAGATCAGCGCCCGTTCGCCGTTCATGTGCTGGCGGCCAGCTTCAAAGCGCACCGTCATCGTTCCACCGTCGTCAGTCGGGTAGGCGTTGTCCTGAATGGCGAACGGCACATCCACTGTCACCCCGCCCACCGCGTCGATCATGCGCTGAAAGGCGTCGAAGTCCAGCCGTATATAAGCCGATGGCCGCACGCCGAAGCTATGCTCGATGCTATCCTGCAAAAGCCGCCCGCCGCCGATGGAGTCGATTTCGCCTAGCGCATTCACCGTGTTGATGCGTTGCGGCGATCCGTAGCCGGGCACGCGGATGAAAACGTCACGCGGGATCGACATGACATTCAGCCGCACGCCCTTCACACCGGCGATCATCACCGCGTCGGAGCGCGTCGCCAGCCCTTCGCCGTCGCGGGCGTCGATTCCCATGATTAGCACGCTGACCGGCTGTACCGGCACGACCAGATAGGCCATCAACAAACTGCCGCAACTGACCAGCGTGCAGGCGAAAAGCGCCAGCACCGCGATCAGCGTATCGGCAACGCAACCGCGCCGCCCGTGTCGTGGCGGCGGGCGGTGAATAGGGGGGCGGGTTGGCTGGTGCATATCACTCCACTGGCGGGTTAAGCATCTGGTCAATCAAGTAAAAAATTGGATCATAGGGGATTATATACAGCGCTTCGCGTTCGTCAACCAGCGCGTAGAAGCCAGCGCCCGGCGTCCGGCGCTCGATGTCGCCGGTGGGATTGCCGATCAAGACGGCGTGTTCTTCGTTACTCCGCGTGATGAAAAACACGGAAAAACTGTGTGCGCCATCAGCGCGAAAGCCGTAATGCGAAAGCGCCTGCTCCGCGATGAAGTCCCGTTGATACGGCATGTCGGCCACCGTGCGGGCGATCAAGCGGGCGGTGCGCTGGTCGATCTGGCGGGCGGGTGCTTCCGGCATGATCCACTCGTCATCGGTGGTCATCACCAGCGCCAACCGCCGACCACTGTTCGGATCGACCAGTTGAATCGCGGTGATGTCGTCCACGCCGACGCCGCCGAATAAGTCCCGCGCCGGTGCGGTGGGCGCGGTGGTGGCGCGGATCGGGGCTACGTCGTCGCGTTGCTCGTCGAGTAGCAACAGCGCCCCCATGCCGACGGCGATCAAGATCAGGATGAGCAATCCGCTTAAGCTGTTGCGCCGCATCATCGCCGACTCCGGTAGAACCACATCCCCGCGCCCAGCAGAAGCACCAGACCGGGCACCAGAAAGATCACGAAGAACGACACCTGATCTAATTGCGAAGGCGAGATGAAAATGGTGGGCGGCGCGATGGCCGACGGCTGAAAGCCGAACGTGATGCGCTCCTCAAATTCGGTCAGCCAGTTGAGCGAGCCGAAGAACAATTGCGCGTTGCCCGGCGGTGCGCCGATCTGTCCGTCGGTGGCGAAGTCGCTATCGCCCACCAGCACGATTCGTCCGTTCGTCTCGGCATCCACCGCGAAGCCGACCAGCGTATGCGGGCCGGGCAGGTCTTCGCCTTCGTCGAAGTCGTACTCATCGCGCAGGCCGAGCGCGACGAGATCAGTCTCGGCATAGCTCATATTGGACGATAGCACCGCCCGCCCATTGTTGACCGGCGGCGTGTTGCTGATTTCCAGCGCCCGCGCCAGACGGAACATCGCGTAACTGTCCGGCTCATCCGGCAGATTCACGTTCGCGGTGATCGGTGAGTCGAATATCTGAATGCTGACCACATCAAGCGGGGAGGGGTTGTCCAGTCCGGGCAGTAACTCCACGACGACGGCATCCAGCGCCCGTATGCCCCACGACTCCCACAGGTACGTATTAAAAGCGCTATCTTCCAGCAAGAAGCCGCTATCGGCGAACACCGGATCGGCCATGATGAACAGCGAGCCGCCGCGCCGCAGATAATCGTCTATGGCGTCAATCGTGGCGGGGGCGAACGGTTGACGCGGGCGCGATAGCACCACGACGGACGCCTCATCAGGGATCGGTTGATCGTTGGCGACCAGTTCCTGCAAGTCGAATTCCACCACGCGCCAGCCGTTTAGACCGAGCAATTCACCGGCAATAGACAGCCCGCCGCTTGATGTATCGCGCAGACTGCGCTGGCCGTGTGATATGTCGAAGAACGCCGCGAAGCTCCCCTCTTGCAACAGCCGGTTGATCGCCAGCGACATATCGCGCTCGTGCTTGTCGATCATCGGCACGTATGAGATGCTCTGCGGGATGATTTCGCCGTTGTCGTCAACGAACGCGATGAAAATATCGCCATCCTGTGCGCCGTATGTCTCCGCGACGGCGGGCTGTTCTACCGGATCAATGTAAATGCGCTGGATGCGCCCCGCGCTCAACACTTCGTATTGCCGCCAGAACTGGTCATCCATCTCGCGCACCGCGATGTTCTCCGCCGAATAAAAGCCGATGATCCGCAAATCACGCGGCAGGCGCTCGATGATGCGTGCTGTGCTATCGCTCAATGTGAACTCGCGTGTCTCGGTCAGATCATAGGCGATGACTTGCCGTTCCACGTACAGATAAGCCATGCTGATGATGCCGATGACCAGCACCGACGAGAAGACGGCCACCGTGCCGCGCCGCGCCTGCCTGCCGGTGAAGAAGCCGACGAACTCCGACGGGGTGATGAGTGCCCACGCGATCAGCGATAGCGCGGCCAGCGCGATCAATACCAGCGTATGCGGGCGCACTTCGCCTGCGTAAAAATACGACAGCGCGGCGATCAGCGCGAACAACGCGAAGGCGATGCTGGCGAATTGCCCGATGTCGCTACGGGTTAGTATGATTGAATCGTCACGCATTAGCGCCACCTCCGCGACTCAACGATGCGAATGGCGATGAACAGCATCGCGGTGATAAGACCGGCGAAGAACACCACATCCTCAGCGCGGAAGATGCCCACCGCGAACGATGTCGAGAAATGCCCCTGTAAGGTCAGCGTGCGGAGCAAGCGGGCGAGTTCGACATCGGCCACGATCAAGCCGATGTTATCGCCCAGATACAGCAAGAACAGCGTCGCCATGCTCAAAAATCCGGCGACGATCTGGCTATCGGTCAGCGCGGAATAGACCAGCCCGACGCTGAGGCACGCGCCGCCATACAGCCAGATGCCGATGTAGGCGGCTACCGCTTTGCCTAAGTCGGGGAATGCGCCGATATTGACCAGAATGATCTGGTAGCTGGCGGTGATGCCCAGCAGGATGGTATAGAAGCCCCACGCGCTGAGGAATTTGCCGATGATGATGGCGCTATCGCTGACCGGCGCGGTGAGCAGTAGCTCCATCGTGCCTTCGCGTGTCTCCTCAGCCAGCATCCGCATCGTGAGCAACGGCGCGAAAAAGATCATGCCGAAGCTCAAAAATTCCGGGATGGCGGCGGGGTCGGCGGGGGTTTGCTCCACGCTCAACCATAGATTGCTGACGAAGAAGAATCCGGCCAGCAGTAAAAACGCGGCGGCGATCAAATACGCATACGGCGACGTGAAGTAGCCGCGCATCTCTCGCCAGAAGATGACGCCAACGCCATTCATTCGGCTTGCTCCTCTGCATCTTCACGACTGACGATTTTCAAGAATATGTCCTCCAATGTGACGGCCACCGGACGCAGTTCGAGCAGTGTCCATCCGGCCTGCTGGATGCGCTTGACCACATCGGCGCGGATGTCGCGTCCGGCGACGGCCTCCAGCGCGTAGCCACCGGCCAGCTTTTGCACCTGCTTCACGCCGTTGATGCCGCGCAGGGTTTTCTCCGGCTTGGCGTGGCCGACGCCGCCGATCTGCACGAACACGCTATCGCCCGGATACAGCTTTTGCCGCAATTCGGCGGGCGTGCCTTCCGCGACGATGCGCCCTTGATTCAGGATAATCACGCGGTCACAAACCTGCTCCGCTTCGGATAAGATGTGCGTGCTGAATAGTACCGTGTGGTTGTGCGCCAGATCACGCACCGCCGCCCGCACCTCAATCACCTGTTGCGGGTCGATGCCGATAGTCGGCTCGTCCAGAATGATGACCTTCGGGTTATGTACCAGCGTTTGCGCTAGCCCCAGCCGTTGCTTGAGACCTTTGGACAGGCTACGCACCAGCGAGCGCCGCCGGTCTAGCAACTGCACGCGATCCAGCACCGCCTCGATGCTTTTCTGTGGACGACGCACGCCGCGTAACTTCGCCCAGAAACGCACGTATTCCTCGACGGTCATATCCGGATAAAGCGGCACGCGCTCCGGCATGTAGCCCACCCGCCGCCGCACCTCCATTGAATCGGCCACGATGTCGAACCCGTCCAGCGTGGCGCTCCCGTCGGTGGGCGGCATGAAGCCGGTCAGCATCCGCATCGTGCTGGTTTTGCCCGCGCCGTTTGGCCCCAGTATGCCCAGAATTTCCCCCGCACCCGCGCTAAACGAGATGCGGTCAACGGCGGTCTTGTTGCCGTAGCGTTTGGTTAGCTCTTTGACTTCGATCATATTGCACCGATCATGTAGCAGATCATCATCTTATATTTTGATGGTAATGCCGCGCTATATCATCCGTCAATGTGTCGTTGACACCCTCTGACAATCCGTGACAATTGGCGCGGGGTTGGATACACTGCACAAAGATTCCGACATTTTGCATAAACCTGCGCGAATCGGTTTGGTGCGCCGGTTTTTTGTGGTAGATTTGTAACATTCGTGATTTATTTTTGTATATGAGGCTATCTCGCCCGTGTCCACAATGCACAGCATCCCGCGTCGTCGTTTCCGTCGCCCTTTGGCCTTCAAGGTCAAGTTGGGGATTTTGTGCTGAGTTGGCGCGACGGTGAGCGCCACAAACGCGAAGACCACACCCTGACTTGACCGAAGTCAGGGTTTTTTGTTGCCTGATGATTAGGAGGCTCGATCAAACGATCATGACCGAATCGCAACCCCTTCAGCGTGTCGGCGTTTATGGCGCTTCCGGCTATGCCGGTCAGGATGTCGTCCGCATCTTAGCACAGCATCCACACGTCGAAATCGCCTTCGCCACGTCCGACAATTACGCGGGCGAACCGGTGCCCGCCACTGACTTACAGTACATCCCGCACGACGACGCCTCATTGAGCGCGGTTGATGTGGTCTTTCTGGCGTTGCCGCACGGCGCATCCGCACGACGGGCGGCTACAGCAAGCGCACACGGCGTTAAGGTGATCGACCTCAGCGCTGATCTGCGGCTGGACTCGGCGGAGAGTTATCAGCGCTGGTATTCTGCGACGCATCCGCACCCCGCGCTATTAGCTACCCCGTACGGGCTGGTCGAAGTCAATCGGGCGCTGTTGCATGGCGTCGATATGGTGGCGGTGCCCGGCTGTTACCCGACGGCGACACTGCTCGGCCTGTATCCGCTTCTGCGGGCGGGCGTCATCCTGCCGGACGCGCCGATCATCGTTGATGCGAAATCCGGCGTCACCGGCGCGGGACGAGCGCCGAAGCCACACCTGCATTTCCCCGAAGTTTACGGCAACCTGACGCCGTATGCGGCGGGACGCGCTCACCGTCACGTCGGCGAGATTGAGCAGGAAATCGGCAAACTGGACGCGGACGCGGGCGCGTTGATCTTCACGCCGCATCTGGTCGCGGTGGATCGCGGGCTGATGACCAGCATTTACGTACATCTCAAGCCGGATTTCCCCGCCGATGATGCGCCCACGCTGTATCGCCGCGCCTACGACGCCGAGCCGTTCATCGACGTACTGCCGGACGGGGCGCAAGCGTCGTTTAAGCACGTCGTCCACACCAACCACTGCGCCATCAGCCTGACGCCGGTTAACGGGCGCTACCTGCACATCACCAGCGTGATTGATAATCTGGTCAAGGGCGCGGCGGGGCAGGCGGTGCAGAACTTCAATTTGATGTGTGGTTTTGCAGAAACAGCCGGATTGTGCTAAATGAGGAGAGATTGAACATGATGCCCACTATTACCGCACTCGCGCCGACGGTCATCAAGATCGGCGGGCACGACATCGCCGACGCCGGATTCTTGCAGGAGCTAGCCGCCATCATCGCCGCGCAAAATCAGCCGGTGATTATCGTGCATGGCGGCGGCAAAGAGATCAGCGACTTACAGCAGACGCTCGGCATCACGCCGCACTATATCGACGGCGTGCGCGTGACCGACGCGCAATCGCTCAACGTGGTGCAGATGATGTTAGCCGGTCTGGTCAACAAGCGGCTGGTCAGCCACCTCATCAACGCGGGCGTGGATGCGGTCGGCATGACCGGCGTTGATCGTGGCATCATCCGCGCCGAGCCAATGCGTCACCCGTTGCAAGATATGGGCTTTACCGGCAATGTGACCGCCGTGCGCGGCGATGTCCTGCTGGGGATGACTTCCGCCGGAATCGTGCCGGTCATCGCGCCGCTATGTCTGGGGCAGGACGCCCCCACGCCGCAGATATTCAACGTCAACGCGGATCACGTCGCGGGGGCGGTAGGTGCGGCGGTGGGCGCGGCGCGGACGGTGTTCCTGACCAATGTGCGCGGCGTGCTGGTCGGCGGGCAACACGCCGCACAGATCAGCGCGACGGAAGCGCAGGCGTTGATCGCTGACGGGACGATCAACGGCGGCATGATCCCCAAAGTGCAGACCGCGCTCGGCGTGCTGGAGCGCGGCGTCGCGCAGGCCACCATCACCGATCTGCACGGGCTGAAGCATGGCGACGGCACCGCGTTTGTGCGTTGAT
>REDR01000122.1 GCA_007693385.1 Anaerolineaceae bacterium | reverse complement strand
ACCTCCAGCAGGCGGTCGAGGACATCGCGTGGGAGTGAGGAAAACGCGCCATCCGATGCCACCAGTTCGCTTTGCCGATCATCGAGCGCTGGTTCAAGCGCGAAAAACTGTAACATGTTCGCTACGATGTACGGATGTACTCGCGTTGGCACGTTCCTATGCGTGTTATTTGACAATGCCCGCACGATGCTTGGCAAGTCGCTACATCTCATAGCGCACGGTCATGATGATGTCCTGCGGATAGTTGCCGAACGACTCGCCGAATAGGTTGACCCCGCCGACGTGCTGAGCGTCCGCTTTAACGCCGATGCGAACGCTGATAAAACGCTGTGCCGCGATGTCCAACGCCTCGCAATTGACATCAGAACAGCGCATCCCATCAATGAAACTGCCATCGCGCCGCACTTGCCAGCGCTTCAGCAAGCCATACTGTGTATTATTGGACTCCCACCATGACGGCGTAAGGATGCCGCGCTCGCCGCCAAAATCGGCGGGACTCGTCCATGTGCCGATTTCGACACCGTTGACCCATACGGTGATATCCGAAGGCCAGTCGGGGTGATGCAAAGGCGCTTCCGAGCAAAGCTCAAGGCTTAATTGCAGGCTTATCATTCTAGCTTGATTCGGCAGGCGATTGGGAAAGCGATATTCGACATAGCCTTTGTGAAACCATAGCAACTGCGCTTGAATACGCGCCGGTTCGTAAAAAGAGGCAGGATCATCCAGCATCCCGATGATACCTTCCGTGCTTATCAAACCACACGTCGGCTTAACTTCACTTTCTACGTAAGAGCCAACCGGCATCGAAATCTCGATGGCGTGAATGTCATCTTCTACCTGCTCCGCTAATGGGAATTGCACCATGATCGTCGTGTAAGCGCGGGCGCACACCTTCTGCAACCCCCGTTCACCGGCGCGTAAATCGGTGATGAGCAAGCCCGCCTCCTCCAGATTGGAGATGTGCATGTTGGCTGTGGAAAGCGGCATATCCAACGCGCTGGCAATCTCACTGACGTTTTTAGGTTGCTCGCTCAGTAATTCCAGAATTGCCATGCGTGGCGCAGACGCTAGCGCTTTAATCACCTTCAGCGTGTTTTCCTCTCTAAAATCCAGCGTGAGTACCGGCGATGCGCTACGTTTATTCATGTTTATTTCTCACCTTTTGCTCCATGTATTCCTGCCTGTATCTACTTTTTATACTATATTTACTGTTCTCTGACAACGCCAGAATATTAAAGTTAAATGAATTTAACGGTTTTTTAAGTGGTTTTATAGTTTTCTAAAGATCAAATTGAATGTTGCACACTCCCCGCTTTATTGACACATCGTTCAATTAGCTCTATATTAGATGAAATATATCGTATTTTTATGAAACTAATTTTGAGGGTACTCTGATGGTTCAACCACTCGATAAACCGTTACCATCTGCCACCACCGACAGACAGAGATTATCAGGCCGCATCCGCCAATTCATCTATCATCACCGCGATACACTCAACGGCTACGGTTTTCTACTGCCCTTTCTCATCATTTATCTGACCTTCCTCATATTTCCGCTTTTGCGCGGTGTCTGGATCAGCCTACACGATTGGGATTTGCTCATCGGCAATTTGGGCTGGACAGGACTGGATAATTACACGCGCATGTTCACCCGCGATAACACCTTCTGGCTGAGTACGCGCAACACCGTTCAATTCGTCGCGTTATCGACGATCCCACTGGTATCGCTGGGCTTGCTAATCGCCGTCGCGCTCAATCGCCCGTTGCCTTTGATGGGACTATTCCGCACGATTTTCTTCTCGTCCTATGTGTTGTCTATCTCCGTCGTGACGCTGATCTGGTTCATGCTACTCAATCCCAATCGCGGCATTCTAGCGGCGGCCTTCCAGCTTGTCGGGTTAGAGCCTATCGCTTGGTTGAACAATGTTGATCTAGCGATGCCCGCCATCGTCGTGACCAGCGTCTGGTGGACGATGGGCTTCAACGTCGTGCTATTTCTAGCTGGCTTGCAAGACATCCCGCGTGCCATCTACGAAGCCGCCGAGATCGACGGCGCATCAGCATTCCGGCGCTTCTTCAGTATTACCCTGCCGATGCTCAAACGCACTGTCGTGCTGGTTTTTATCCTGCAAATTATCGCCTCTTTCCAGATATTCGGGCAGGTGTTCCTGATGACGCGCGGCGGTCCGGCCGGTTCAACTCGCGTACTCGTCCAGCACATCTATGAGCGCGGTTTTCGTGGCTTTGAGCTAGGCTATGGCTCGGCTATGTCGATGTTCTTATTCTCGATCATGCTCGCCATATCGCTGATTCAGCTTTACGTCGGCTCGCGTGGCGATCAAATCGAATCCGGCATGAAGTAGGGGAATATCATCATGACGACACAACAAGCGGGATCATCCACGATCAACTGGAAAAAATGGATTTGGCTATTCACATTCTACGCGGTACTCGGCGTCTTCGCCTTCATCTGGTTGGTGCCGATTGTCTGGGCGATCAGTATGTCATTCACGCCGAACACCGTGTTAGCGCGGCAGATTGGCGGGCTATTGCCCACCGCATTCACATTTGAGAATTACGAGACGCTGATGCGCGTCTCCAGCGTGCCGCGCTGGTTCCTCAATAGCATGATCGTATCCGTCGGGACGACGCTCGGCGTGCTGGTGATCTCATCAATGGCCGGTTATTCGCTATCGCGCATCAATTTCAGAGGCAAGACGTTCATCACCGTTTTTATTCTCGCCGGTTTGATGGTGCCAGAGCAAGCGGTGTTCATCCCATTGCACATCATGTTTTCGGAATGGGGGATGCACAACACGCACGTCGCGCTGATGTTGCCGCGCATGGCGATTCCGTTAGGCACGTTTATCATGATGCAATTCTTCCGCGCTATCCCGATGGACATTGAAGAAGCGGCCAGCATCGACGGCGCGAACCGTCTGACGGTTTACCTGCGTATCATGCTCCCCCTGACCATTCCCGCGCTGACCACGCTCGGCATCTTCACATTTGTGCTGTCGTGGAACGACTTCCTGTGGCCGCTCGTATCGGCAACCCGCAGTGATATGTTCACAATCACTATCGGTCTTGCTTCCTTGCAAGGCAATTTCGCCCAATCGGAAGGACTCGGTTCATTGATGACCAGTGCTGTTGTCGCCAGTGCGCCGATGCTTTTGCTGTTCCTATTCTTCCAGCGCTACATCGTACAGGCAGTGAAGACCGGAACACGCTTTTAAGTTCTGTCAGTTCTTATGTAAATATTTTGAGGAGTAGTATCATGAAATATCACAGTAAATTAGTCAGCCTGATGTTGGTTATGGTGATGGCCTTCGGTGGGTTCGCCATTCAAGCACAGGAAGAAGGCGTCACACTTAATCTCTCACGCTTCTTCGGCGTCTGCGATGATGAATATGGTGGCTTCACCGACATCGAAGCGGCTAGCGGTGAATGTGGTATCGTCACCACGCTCATCAACAACTTCAACGCCACCAACGACGCCGGAATCACCGTTGTCGTGCAGGGTACGGAGTGGGGCGCTTACTATGACCAGCTTAACGCCACTTTCGCCGGGGGTAACGCGCCCGACATCGCCGTGATGCATCGCACCCGCTTGATCGATTACACCTCGCGCAATCTGGTAATCCCCGTCGGCGAAGCGTTTGAGATGGCTGGCATTGACGTGACCGACTTCCCGCAACCAGCGCTAGATGCGGTGAGCGTTGACGGCGAAGTTTTCGGCTTGCCGTTCGACCTGCACACCCTGCTCTGGCACGTCAACGCTGACATCATGGCCGAAGCCGGTCTGGTTGACGAAGACGGCACGCCGATCATGCCAGGCAGTCCGGAAGAATTGCTCGAACATGCGGCGATGGTTCAAGAAGCCACCGGCATGGATTACATCGCTATGGACGCGACACAATTCCCGTTAGGGGTGCGTGCGGTGTTTGCGATGATCTGGCAACAGGGCGGCGACCTGCTCAATGAAGACCGCACTGCCGCCGACATCAATAACGAAGTCGGCCTGAACGCGCTGAACACCATGAATTCACTGTTCGAGGGTGGCTTCGCTAACGCCACATACGACTATGCCTCCTCGCAGGAAGCCTTCATCAATGGCGAGACGGCCATCCTCATCAATGGTACGTGGGTGGTCGATTTCTACACCGAGCAGGCCGAAGACGAGAGCGCCACGCTGACTAACTATGTCGTCTCCGACTTCCCGACGCTGTTCGACCAACCGGCTACGTGGTCTGATACGCATATGTGGGCGGTGACGAACGCCGTACAGGATGACCCCGCCAAGCTGGAAGCCGCGATGACCTTCCTCAGCTTCATCAATGACAACAACATCCACTGGGCGCGTACCGGCCATGTCGCGGTGCGGAACTCCGTGCTAGAGAGCGAAGAATACCAGTCACTACCGCGCCGCGATGAATACGTCGGCACGGCAGACATCGCCTTCGCTTTCCCGCAAGTCCTGCGCTACCAGACGATGGAAGACATCCTCGCCGAAGAATTTCAGGCGGTGTGGCTCACCGGTAAATCACCGGAAGACGCGCTAGCGTCGGCGGAGTCACGTATCAACGATATTCTCGTCGTTCGTTAGTTCCGATAGACGATAGATAGATTGAATAGCCCCGTACAACGCGGGGCTGTTCTTTAATTAAGCACCGCGAAAAAACAAAGGGGTTGGGGCTGATGCAACGTCGAAGGATTGTTCTCGATGGTCAATGGGATTTCATCTACGATGCAGATGGTGATTGCACCTTAAACGACATCACTGCTTCGAGATCGTGGCAACCCATACAGGTGCCGTCGCCATGGCAAGCGAATTCCGAGTCATGGCGCTGGACGACCGGCATCGGCTGGTATCGGCTCACTTTCAACATACCGGCGGCGGACACTTCAGAGGCGTTGATCTTGCATTTTGGCGCGGTATTTTACCATGCGGCGGTATGGCTGAACGGGCATTATCTTGGCGAAGACGAAAACGGTTATCTGC
>REDR01000118.1 GCA_007693385.1 Anaerolineaceae bacterium | reverse complement strand
GTCAGCAGATGCGGCATGGTCGGCGGACACGATGAAGCCACGACATAACATCGCTTTGAGTTTATCCGCCGCGTTCAGCTCATCACGCCAGCTACTCAGATCACGCAATGCTTGAAACACCGCCTTATCCAGATTAGTCTGTACAGCTTCCGCCTCGCTTATCAATTCCGGCGGTTTTGCAGGCAATTGAAGTTCTCGCGCCCAGTCGTCGCCGCAATCGCGCAACCACCGCCAGAGCAAAGCGCGGACTCCGCCGGTTATTTGTCCTGCCAGAAAACGAATCTGCTTCTTGACTGAATCAGCGTTATCCGTCCCCATCTCTCTCATCGCGTGGCGGCCGCCATATTTATCTGTGATCTTGTCAAAATCCTTGTGATGAAAAGCGATGACGGCCAGCACCCACGGGCGATCGGGGTGCTTTTTGGGGAACAACCAATCCGCGAAGGCTAGCGACAAGACCTCATGGCGGTGTCTCGCCTCAACCCAACCGTTGTCGGGTTCTTTCGCCAACATACGCTGAAAGCCGTCGGCGGCTTTGCCGAAATCGTGCAACAAGCCGCCCCAGTACAGCCAGCGCCAGACGCGAGCATCCGTATGAGGATGGAGCAGGTGCTGGTCGCGCAGTCGCTCCAATACCTGCCATGTGTGCTGGGCGAGCGTTTGCCCGCCCTTCTCACGGCTTTTCGCCATGATACCAGCATCATCCAGATAGGTAGGCCAGTTCATGAAGATTGTTCCACAAAGCTGTGAAGCCAGATTGCACGCGGCAGGCCGGTCTTTGGATGTGTCGGCCCGTCGATCTCCGCCCACAACGCGACTTCATCACCCTCAAAGCGCCAGCTTGAATCGGCTTCATCGTCGGGATCATCCCATTCATCATCAATGGTCGGCATTTCTGGCGGCCATGCGGGGGCAATGTCGCGCAGTAGCGCATAACTCCCCCATTCCGGCTGACGGTTGGGCGCGATGTATCGCGCCATCGTCGCAACCGTAACATTCTTGGGCAACCGCGCCGCCATCCACATCGGCAAAAGCGTATGTTCCAGATAAGCGCTTTCGACCTGCTGTAACATCACCTTCTGCACTGAATGGTACGTCATCAAATCCTGTGAACGGCCTAACACAACCATATAGCGCGGCGATCGAAACGCATCTTCAAGATCAAGGCCGGTCAGGTACAGCGTGAGCCGTGGCTGAAACAGCATCTCTCGGTCAAAAGGAAAAGGCTGTATAGGATCATTAAAGTGCAGGTGCTCCATATGGTCGATGAATTTGCCATCATGCTTGAACACATAACCAAAGCGGAGTCGGGCGCGTTCATCGTCCGTCAAGTAGCGGCCGACCGCATTGCATATATGCCCATAGATCGTTGAGGGCGGCGGCATATCATACGTCGGCTGATAGCCCTGCGTGAAATGCGGGTAGCGAAACGAAGTGACCGCGCCACTAATTTCAATTTTCAGGGCATCGATTCTAGTATCCATCACTCATCCATCAGGTTAGGATTCTGGGTGATATAATCCGCAAGCGCGGCGAATGCGGAGCGCGGCGTGTCGATGTAAATTTGTGCGCCCTCAACCCCGAAATCACCCGACGGACGTTGTTCATCAATGAAGCCCGGCTTCCAGCCGATGCAAACCGGCGACAGTAGCAAATCATGTTTAACGAGATCGGCGATAGCGTCCTGCAAAACATCCAGCTTAACCGAAACCTGCCCGCCGGATTCAGCGAATAGATAGTTAAACGGATTGCTTCCCCCACGAACGACGGCAAAAATGGCAATCGCTGGCGAAACATCAGTGTAGTGGATGGCTTGCTTCGCGCCGCCTTGCAACTCTCCCAGCCCAAGCAGTAACGAGCGCACCCGATCGGCTCTATCGGTCGGTGGTAGTTGATACGCGAGCAGATCGTCACGCTTTGTCAGACCGTGTTCTTCGGCCAGTTCTTTACGCACCGAGTCTAAATTCTGGAAACCGGAGCGCCTGCTGTAGGTGAATGTTCCCGCCATCGCCAGATCAAGCGCGAATAGGGTGTGCATGTAGGCGCGGTAGAACTGGTGTTCATAGGGAACCGGATCATTTTCCGTGCGCGTCATCGTGCCGAAATCTTCGGTGATATTCACCGGTGCGATGGAAACTAGCGTGCCAATGCGGAAAGGCGATACCCGTGTGACTGTGCGGGGATTACCTTTAGCATCTTCTTCTTGCTGAGTCAGCTCAGGGGTGTTTTTGATATTTTCGTAGTCTTTTTTGCCGGGTGCCCGCATGTAGCCGAGCAAATCATCGTCCCAGTACAAGATCGGATTGGCGTCGGTGAATGCGATCTTATCGCCGCGATAAGTCGGCGATGACTCCCAACGGATACCAGACGCCTTCTCTAGTGTATTGCGTAGCCAGTATCGTTGGGCTTGCCCGCTGACGTAGGGATAAGTGCCATCTTTGCCACGAATGAACTTGACCGACGATGTATTGGCGGTACGCGCATTCGGGATTGGTTCGCCGGAGTTATTCAGCGCGGAGGCCGGAGCATCAATTAAGAGTGTACCACTGATGAATGCCATGTCATATTATCCTTTTATACATCTTCTAATTCGGTTTTGGGTGCGGATTCTTCCGCTTCATCTAACAGATCAGCATTGGCGCTGACCCATTCCGGCGTCAATTGCTCGATGATGCGTATCATCAGCAAATCCTGAGCGAGAAACCAATCTTCTCGCATGATATGACCGTCTTCATAGAAGAAGACTTGCATGAACTCATCATAGGGAAGTAACGCCCCTAATCCCTGAGACTTAGCCGAGTTGTTCGCCTGTAGCAGAACCCTGCGTAAAGCATGTGGCTTGCGCAATACATAAAGCCGCTGATACAGTCGCGCATCATATCGCTGAATATAGTCCGCTAATCGATCCCCCAGATCGCGGATGGCCTGAATTCTTTCCTTGTTGATGTCCATCATCACCTCCATAAATAATTCGGTTAGTCGCCACGAAATCATCTCTTTATCCCGCGATGCAGAATAATCAAATCGTGGGTCTTGCTTTTGTTTACCGGATGGTTTGCCCGGACGTGGCCGCCGTAGCAGATAGCGCCGCAAAAAAAGGTTGGCATTATGCGGCAAGTCGAACAGGTCTTCGTAAAAATAATTGCGGCGCTCGTAGATCTGCTCACCTTTGGTATTGATCTCTGGCGCTACATCTGGCGGCGCGTCCAGATGCCACGCACGGGCGACCACTTGATCCCATGCACGCGGGACTTCTCGTTGCGCTCTGGTAATGAATCGAATAACCCGCGACTCCAAGTTGTACATGGTCACTCTGGCACTTTGCGCCGCGCTGGAAAATTGATATATCGTCAGCGGGTATGTTTTCGCCCAGCGCCAGTTCAAATCAACGAGCGCCTTCATGAGTTGGGTTCGTGCGAAGCGGAAATTAGGACGTTTTTTGAGGTCTTGGTTTTGGTCTTCCATCTGGATGACGGCGCGATTTTCTTGCAGATGATAAGCGGAAAGCCGTTGCAAAAGCTCGGTATCCATCGTGTGCGCCAGTAGAATCTGACCGGCGCTATTGAGTGTGCCCATCGGCATCGCCAATAACGCGATCAAGACCCACCCCGCCAGCGGCAGACGGGGACGGCCATCCGGGACGAAGTTAATCGCCCCGTCGCTACCGGTCATCGGGATGATAATGCGCGATACGCGGATCACCGCTAGATCGCCGCTGAAAGCACAGCGTTCGTTTTCGTCCGGCGGTTCGACATCGGCAGGGAGCAACCAATCGGAGCGTTTCCCCTGTCGAAGGCTGTCGATTAGACCGAGCAATGCTTCACGATCTGTTGGATCGGCGTGGAAAGCTAACGTAAACCATGCCGCAAGGCGATTCCGGCGAATGGCGTCAAATTGCGGTTTGCTATTCATGCCGGGATTGGCAAAGTTCACGTTGGCATACACCACAGCGCCGAGATAGTTGGACATAATCGGGTTGATGTAGGTGGGTAGCAGAATATCATCAATGAATTTCTGGATATGGTCGTATGTGAGCGCTCCAGCGTTATCCACCTCTGCCGCCGCGCCCAACGTAGCCACACCCGCGTCAAGCAACGGATGTCCGGTATATCGCATTTTCAGCGCCATTCGATTCTCCTAGCCATTATCTTCTTCTTATAAATCATTGTGTCGATCCGGCCTATATGCACGCTATTCACCATATAACCCCGCCGCTGACCGTAGCTCTGCCGCGATGCGTTCGCGCAGACGGGCGGGCTGTAGCACTTCTACACCAGCGCCCCAACTCAACACCCAATGCTCAATCTCGCGCAAATTCGCCACCTGTGCCCGCCAGATGAGCGAACCGTCCGGTTGCGGTGTTTTCTCTTCAACCTCAACATAGATCGACTCCATAACCCGCATGGCTTTATCCGGCGTGAAACGTAGTACCACATCAGATATCGGATTACGGTCATCCGAAAACCATACGCCGAGCGCATGTTTCATAAGCCGATCTATATCTAGCTCCATGTCCGGCTCAAAAGTTTCCATCGTTGGTGTTACGCGGGCAATGCGGTCTATTTTTAGCTGGCGTATACCATGACCATCTCGTTCGACACGTTCCCTGCTCCTGATGATGACATATACCCCATCTCCCCATCTCATCGGCTCGAATAGATAAACTTCGGACGTGTGCGTGAATGGTTTCTCGTCGCCCGGCTTTTGGTAATCAATACGCACCACCTGATGATTCAGCCATGCGTCAATCAGTTGGCGCCATAATTCTGTATGGGCGCCGGAAGAGGGCCTATATTCCTGTAAGTATTCGTTGGCGGCAACGAGATTGTCAACGATTTCCGGCCTTGCCAGCGCGGGGATGATCTTCTGGATCGCGGAGATCATGAAGTCCGGTGCTTTATTCGTCTGACGGATGAATCGCCGAAGTGCCAGATAAACGGTGAGCGCTTCAAAGGGATGCAACCGGACGCTACGTAGGTTTTGCCCATAAGGAATGCGATATTTGCCGCTACCTTCGGGGTCTTCGTGAATGATGTATCGGTCTTTTATCTCGCTCAGATAGCGTT
>REDR01000056.1 GCA_007693385.1 Anaerolineaceae bacterium | reverse complement strand
CTGCGGCGAGCAACCTTTAGGTGGTTTTTCAGTTTGTAATCTAGGTGCTATTAATTTATCGCGCTTTTACGACGCGGAAAAGCGCGATGTCGCGTGGGATGATCTGGAAAAAACCGTCGCCTACGCGGTGCGCTTTCTGGATAACGTCATCGACACGACGCCTTACTTCTTCGAGGAAAACGCGAAGGTACAAGGCGACGAGCGGCGCGTCGGGTTGGGCACAATGGGCATCGCGGAACTGATGATTTCGCTGGGCGTTCGCTACGGCAGTGACGAGTCGGTGACGTTCATCGAAGACCTGTACAAGTTCATCGCGGTGACGGCCTACAAGACCAGCGCCGCCATCGCCAAAGAAAAAGGCGCATTCCCGCAGTTTCAGGCCGATAAGCTACTGCAAAGCGGCTTCATGCAAGCCATGCCCGACGACGTACGCAAACAGATCAAGCGTGATGGATTGCGTAACGTCACGTTGCTGACGCAAGCGCCCACCGGATGCGTCGCGCCGGATACGCTGGTCAGCACATCAACCGGATTGCGCCCCATCGTGACAATGGGCAACCCTGACGGTGAGCAATGGCAAGACCTCAACACGCAAGTTCACACCGACGAAGGGCTACGCCAGACATCGCACTTCTACATCAACGGAGTCGCGCCGGTGAAGAAGGTCAAAACACGGCGCGGATTCACCATCACAGCGACACACAACCACCGCATCCGCGTGATTGACGCGGCGGGCGATTACGTGTGGCGGCGCATGGACGCCCTGCAAGTGGGCGATAAAGCGGTCATGAAGAAGAACACGCTGGGCGATGGCGAGACGGTGCATCTGGAAGCGGTGGAACAGGGCAACCGCGCCTTGAGCGAACTACCGCGTACCATGACGCCACAGTTCGCCGAGTTGCTCGGCCTGTACATGGGCGACGGCTACACCAAAGCACGCGGCGGCCTGCATCTAGTCATCGCACACAAAGACCCCGACCTGCTCGCCTACGTGCAAGACCTGTTGCAGGCGGTATGGGGCGAGCGCTACATCGGCATTGAGGAGCGTATCGGATGCTGGACAGCCAACCTGACCGGCTATTACATCCCGCGTTTCTTCGAGGCGAACGGGTTCGCCAAGCCGAACGGCAACAAAGGCGAAGGCGCGGCAGGAGCTTTCATCCCGACCAAGATATTGCAGGCCGGACGCGACTGTGTAGCCGCTTTCCTGCGCGGGCTATTCGAGGCCGATGGCAGTATCCATCGCGGCACCATCACGCTGGTTTCCACTTCACAAACGTTGATCCAGCAGGCGCAGGTCGCCCTGCTCGGTCTGGACATCGTGACCACAACACGCCAGATGCCGGAACAAAGCGAGCGTTACGGTCAGCGACCGCTCTACGAACTGCGGATGCTCAACCGCCGCGAGGCACAGAAATTCGTGCAGACCGTCGGCTTCATCAGCCAGCGCAAACGGGCGCGGGGCGATGATCTCGGCGCGATGAGCGACAGAGGCGATAGCATCGCCGTGCCCGCCCTGCTCGAAGAGTTCTACGCCGACTCTGCTGGTCTGCGAAACGAGACGCGGCAGACAATCGTCGGGCGCGTGGGCAATGGCGCGATGACTCAACAATTCGTCAAGAACATGGTCGCGGCTAACCCGTCATTGGGCGGTAGTCGATTGGCGATGCTGACCGCTATGGACGTGTATCTCGACGAGATCGAAAGCATCACCGATGACGTGTGCGCGACGTATGATCTATCCGTGCCGGATAACAAGACGTACATCGCTAACGGCTTCGTCTCACACAATACCACCGGAACGATGGTCAACACCAGCACCGGCGTCGAGCCGTTCTTCTCGTGGGTGTACTACCGCAAGAGCCGTCTGGGACTGCACGAGGAGCAAGTGCCCGTCGTGCAGGAGTGGCTGGACGCGAATCCGGGCAAGACGATAGAAGACCTGCCCGACTACTTCGTGACCGCGATGAGCCTGTCCCCGCGTGAACACATCCGCGTGCAGGCCGCCTTCCAGCGCTGGATCGACAGCGCCATCAGCAAGACCGCCAATCTGCCCAACAGCTACACCGTCGAGCAGACCAAAGAGCTATACGAATATATGTATGATCTGGGCTGTAAAGGCGGTACGATCTACCGCGACGGCAGTCGTGATGAACAGGTGTTGATGCTCAAAGGCGACGAACGCGCCGAAAAAGAAGCCGCCGAAAAGGACGGCAAGCGCGACAAAGTGGCACAGGTCGCCACGCCGCATCGCGTCTATCCGCGCCCGCAGATGCTACAGGGCGTGACCATCCACTGCCCGACGCCATTCGGCACAGCTTACGTCACCATGAACAGCGACGAACAGGGCTACCCCTTCGAGGTGTTCATCACCGCGCCGGGCAAAGCCGGTAGTGACCTGCAAGCCGACGCCGAAGGCTTAGGCCGCATGATCTCGCTTTCACTACGCACCACTGATCCGCACAACCGCCGCGAGATGCTGAAGCTCATCATCGAGCAACTGCGCGACATCGGCGGGGCGCGGAGCGTCGGGTTTGGCCCGCGCCGCGTGATCTCACTGCCGGATTCCGTCGCCCGCGCTTTGGAGGACACGTACTTCCCACAGGCGCACGCGCAACAACTCGGCCTGCCGATGATGGACATGCCCGCCCTGCCGGAAACCGACACGCAGACCGCGCCACAAGCGCCGCCGACATACGAAGGTTTCACGGAAGATGGGCAAACGAACGCCACGTCGAACGGCGGCGCGGTCTTGAACGGTGCAGATATGTGTCCGGCGTGCGGCACAATCTCGCTGATCCGCGCTGAAGGTTGCCGCAAGTGTATGACATGCGGCTACAGCGAATGTTAGGCTGTGTTGACATTTTACGCCGCAGGCTGAAAGCCTACGGCTAAGTATTTCTAGAAGGACGCTGAAGCGCCCTAAAAGAGTCCCCTTGAGGGGGCTTCTAGCTTTTTGTAGCCGGATGCTTTGAGCGTCCGGCGGCGAAATAAGCAGAATGTCAACAGAACCTAGCATAAGAGTTCGGAGGGCGGCGCGAGTCGCCCTCTTCTGCTAAATAAACCCTCGCTTAGAAAGTCCCGACGACTACCCCACGCAGGCCATCAAACGGCGAACTTCGCCGCTATAATGCCGCCATGATTCGTAAACATTTCACATTCAAACGATTTCTAACGGGCTGTGCGGTGGCGCTGGCAATATGGGCGACGGTGGTCGTCGCGCTAGCGGTGATGATCCACACCACCGGACAGCAGGACGAAGCCCGCGAATCCGATGTCATCGTGGTGCTGGGCAGTGGTTTACGTCGTGATGGGAGCGCGGGCGACGCGCTGACGCGGCGTTCGATCTGGGCGGCGGATTTGTACGAACGCGGCATCGCTCCGCATGTGCTGTGTACCGGCGGAGTCGGCGCGGGGCAAGCCCGCAGTGAGGCGGAAGCCTGTGCTGAAATCCTGCGCGAGCGCGGCGTGCCACCGGACGCCATCCACACCGAAACCAACAGCCGCAGTACCGAAGAAAACGCCATCTACGCGGGCGCGATCATCGCCGCCAACGGTTGGGAGACGGTCACGCTGGTGACCGATAGCTTCCACATGCTCCGCGCGGCGTGGATATTCGACAGCTACGACATCACACATCACCGCAGTCCGGTGCCCCGCGCATGGATTCGCGGCAACTTCTACGAGCGCCTATTCACCCGCGAGATCGTCGCGCTTCACTGGCAGGCGTTCAAGCAGACATTCAATATTCCAGTGACCAACCTCAAGCCGGACGGATAAGGGCGCTATGCAATGCATAACGCCCCCTTCCGGCAGAATTTATAGGGGCGCAACGTGTTGCGCCCTCCGCATGTTATATTGATCTACGCCAGTTCGTTGCGCGTGTAGCCCAGCAGACGACGGGCGACAATCAACGTGTTGATCTGGCCGGTGCCTTCGTAGATGTCGTTGATCTTCGCATCCCGCATCCACTTCTCGGCCAGATGTTCGCGGCTGTAGCCCATCATGCCCAGTAATTCAACCGCTTTTTGCGTCACCCATGTGATCGCCTTGCCCGCTTTGACCTTCGCCATAGATGCCTCTAGCGGGTTGGATGTGCCCTCGTCCAGCATGACGATAGAGCGTAGCGTCAGCAGATAGGCGGCCTTGAGTTGCGCTTCCATCTCCATGAAATCGCGCTGAACGGCGGTCAGCTTATGGTACGGCGCACCATACGGGATTTCGATCCCGGCCTCGTCAAATTTCTCTTTGACGAATTCCACCGCCGCGCGGCCAATGCCCAGCGCACCGGACGCCACCAGCGGACGGCTGGCGTCAAACGTCGCCATCGCGCCCTTAAAGCCTTTGGTGCCCTTGTCGGTGTGTACTTCCGGCGAGCCTAGCACGTTGTCCGCCGGAATGCGGGCGTCGTTGAACGCGATAGACACGGTATCGCTAGCGCGGATGCCGTGCTTCTTCTCCGCTTTGACCACCGTCGCGCCCGGCGTGCCCGCCTCGACCACGAACGGCTTCATGCCCGCGCGTCCGGCGTCACGGTCTACCGTCGCCCACACGATGACCAGCCCATCGCTCTCATCGAGCGCCAGCCCGCCACTGGTGCAGAAGATTTTCTCGCCGTTGAGCACCCACTCGTTGGTCGCTTCGTCGAATACGGCGGTCGTCTGAATCGCTGATGTATCCGAGCCGGCGTTGGGTTCGGTCATCGCCATCGCGCCCCATGACGGTTCGCCTTCCGCGAAGCGTCGCAACAGGCGCAATTTTTGTTCCGGCGTACCGACGGCTTCCACCGCGAAACCGCCGAGCGCCGAATTCGGCAAACATAGGTAGATACCGGCATCACCCCACGACAGGATTTCCACCATGTACATCATGCTCAAATAGTGATTGCTGGGGCGCGTCTTGGTGTCGGATTTCACCGCGACATCACCGTTTTTCTGCGCTTCCAGTTGCTTTTCGATCTTGGTGAGCGACGCCTGCTGTTGACCGCTTAGAATCGGCCACATGGCCTCTGTGAAGGCGGTTGGGCGGGCGTGTTCGTTCTCGTCTAATTCGCGGGAGTACGGGCGCATCGTCGTTTCGGCGATGTAGCGCACCATCTGCGCCGCCTGCTGGATATTTTCCGGTATTTCAAAATTAATTGTCATCGCTATAAGCCTCTTACAAAATCGCTAAACCATCAAACGTAGGGAAACCGCGACCATTACGGAGCCAGCGCTCCGCCGGATATTCACGGATGAAACCATAACCGCCGAGCGTCTGCACGCCGCTATCAGTGACGGTCAACACCATCTTGTCGGCATATTGCCGCGCCAGATACGCCTCGCGGGTGGCGTCCTGCCCTTGATCGAGCATCCACGCCGATTCCCACACCATCAAGCGCGTCGCATCTACTTCAATCGCCATCTCCGCCAGCATGAAAGCGATGGACTGATTCTGCGCGATGGCCTTGCCGAATTGCACGCGCTCTTTGGCATACTCGCGGGCATATTCGAACGCCGCCCGCGCCACGCCAACAGCCAGCGCCCCCAGCGCGACGTTCTGCCGGTTGAGGATCGTCTGAATGTCGATGCCCACCGCGCCGCCTAGCTTGGCGCTGACCGGCACCTGCGCGTCCTCGAATTTGACGCGGAATGTCGGCAGGGCACGCAACCCCATCAGCTTTTCGCGCTCTTGAATCAGCAGGCCGGGCGTGTCATCCGGCACGATGTAGGCTTCGATGTCGCCGGATTCGGCGTTGCGAGCATACACCAGCAAAGCCCGCGACTCGTCGGCTAGCGGCACGCACGCCTTAACGCCGTTCAGCTTCACGCCGTCGCCGGAGGGCGTGGCGGTGGTCTGCATGGCGCGGGGATCAAACATCATGCCCGGCTCTAAAAAGGCGGCGGTGGCGGCGGTGAATTCTTCTTCGAGAAAAGCCGGTAACAGGCTCTCGCGCTGTGCCGCCGTGCCGAACAGCGTCACCGGATACGCCAGCAACGACGGCGCTAACAGGTGCATAGCGACGGACAGATCGCCAAACGCCAATTCCTCCGCGATCATCGCGCCACTGATCGCGCTCATGTCACCGAAGCCGCCCAGTTCTTCCGGCAACGCCGACGGGATCAGCCCTAATTGCCAGCCCGCTTGAATCACGTCCATGTCGGGCGCTTCGGCCTCGTCTACGTCGTGCGCGGCAGGTCGAATGTTCTTGTCGGCGTAGCGCCGAATCGTGTCAACAAGTAATTGTTGATCTTCTGTGGGGGTAAAAGACACCATAATTCGTTTTTCCTCATCAATCAATTTTCGTTAGAAAGCCGACGCGATAGGCCGCGCTGACCGTGTAAAAATAGCTAATCACCACCTGATACGCGCAAAGATTGCACGAACGTATCCGCCACCATTGAAGCGACTTGCTCGCCATCCAGCCGCCCGCCCTCTTTGTACCAGACGGCCACCCAGTTATTAGAGCCGAGCATCGTCTTGACGAAGATCGGCACATCCACCACGCGGAACTCACCGGCGGAAATGCCCGCCTGCACCACATCACGATATTGCTTTTCAAAGTGGTCGCGCTTGGCGAAGAACGCTTGCCGCCTTTCGTTGAACAGGGCGCTATGCTTGCCCGATGCGCCACCGCTATAGCGTCCGCCCATCTTGAAGCCCATCAACGGGCGAATCTCGAAGATCATCGCCGCGCCGACGGCGGTATTTTGCGTCACCATGTAGATGTGGACTTTTATCATCTCTTCCAGACGTTGGGCGTGGGTGCGCCCGTCATCGGCGGCGATTGGCTCGATCAACTCGATGACCAGATCAATGCCGCCCTCCAGCACCGCCAATAGAAGCATGTCCTTACTGCGGAAATGATGATACAGGCTAGCCGCCGTGAGGTTGACTTCGGCGGCGATGTCTTTCATAGTGGTCGCTTCGTACCCGTTACGATGTAGCACATCCGCCGCCGCCACAATGATCTCCTTGCGGCTAACGGACTGGTCAGCAGGTTTGCGGGCCACGAGTTTTCACCTTTCGTCACCGCCTGACACAGGCCGCATCCGCTATACAGCAAGCGGACGCGGGTGGCAAGCAGAATTAATCTAACCGTGATTAGATTATAGACTATCAGGCGAGTCTGTCAAGTTTTGGCGGGAGGCTTCAAAGAGGATCACACTAGCGGCTAATGCGGCGTTAAGCGATTCGGTGGCGCTCGCCATCGGAATATAGAGGGTGTGCGCGGCTAAATCGCGCGATTTTCGGCTGACGCCGTGCGCTTCGCTCCCGATGATGATCGCGTGCGGCGCGGTGAAGTCGGCGCGATCATAGCGCATATCGCCATCTCCGGCGGCGGCGTACACCGTCAACGGCTGGCAATACGCGGCGATTTCGCCCCAATCCGACTCGAAGATCGGCAAGCGAAAATGAGCGCCCATGCCGCTACGCAGGACTTTCGGATTATACGGATCGACGCAATCCGGCGACAGGATCGCCACGTCAACACCGGCGGCGGCGGCGGTGCGGAAGATCGTGCCCAGATTGCCCGGATCGCGCACGCTATCCAGAATCAGGGCGCGGCGCGGTTGGCGCGGTTGGCGCGGCAAAGGCAACGCACAGACCGCCAGCACGCCCTGCGATTGGCGCGTGTCGCTGAGGTGCGCCATCACCGCATCGCTGACTTCGAGCAGTTCCACGCCGCGATCTTGCAACGTCGCCAGCCAGTCATAATCGATCTTCGCGGGCTGGTACATCACGAACGTCGGCTTGACGCCCAGCGCCAGCGCATCGGCGATCAGGCGGCGGCCTTCCAGCGCGATCTTGCGCTCCTTGCGGCGTGTGCCGGTACGGTTTTGCAGGCCATAGGCCAGTTTAACGCGGTCATTTTGCAAGCTGGTAATCATCGTCTACAGGCCATCCAATCAACTCCGGCGGGGTAAAAATGAAAAGGATTCTTGTTTATAAAATAATCCAGATATACACAGGTAGAGGCGCAATCCATAGCGCCGTGTAAATTCCGTTACGAGACGGAACAGTCCAAACGGAGATTCATTCAAATAAACTCATCTGTCTTGGTTGGTCAGCCGTCTTTGGTGGATAAAATACGCCGAGAACAACCCATGTATTATAGGGAAATATAGTCCCCACGAAAAAGCGAGTATCTTTACTCGGCGCACAAAGCTCGTCGAAAAACTTACGTCTTACACTCTCTGCGGCGGCTTCATCACTACCTAAGCGTTTTCGCTCGTTCAAAAATAAAGCGCCCAGCTCCCAATCTTCGCACATGGCGTTGTGGGGTTTATCACTATCTTCACATTCAAAGACATAGCTGAATTTATAAGGTATCTTTGCGAGTTCTTTAGGACTTTGACCAAACAATCTTTGCTGACTTAAGATGCCTTGCTGTCCTTCGTCCCAGTCTTCTTGTTTTCTTCGTTCAACCTTCATATCGAGGATACGAGATGGGCGTACAATTCCAAGCGATGTACCATCCTCATCATACAGCGCTTGGTACTGTCTCATGGTCAAGTGGGGCAGTTTATCAACAATTTCTCGTCTGGCGAGCCAACCTTTAGCTGTAGATAGAGGCTCACCGAGAAGGACAATATTTTCCAATATTGGTTTGTAACTCTCTTTACGTTGATCGCTACCTGCACCTCTTGATTGCAAATCAATCTCAATCCACTGATATTTTTTATACTGAGCTTCTGGAGGCAAATATCGGTAATCGATAGGATACAGACGAACCCACTCCCCATCCTCGGTTATTCCGGCTGTGCAAACCACTTCTTGATACTTTTTCGACGGAACGGGATAGGTCTTTACCGTGATGAGTATCTTCGCTCTTCGGTTTCTCTGCATCGTAAAGTTCCTTTACTTCTTCCCCGACAAGGCTATGGAGTTCAAACTCAAAAACCCAGACCTCGCGGTTGAGGTCTGCCCCCTGACCATGTATCGTATACCATGTAGCAAGAAAACTATCCCGCGACTCAAAACCTTCTTTTCGAGCATCTGCATCTGTGATTGAGCCAACCGGTTCTCTTCGGATAGCCGTCAATACGATGCGGGCAACAGCTTTTTTACCTCTATTCGGCTGTACCGCATAAGATTTTCCGACTTTATACATGACGCGAGAACCAGTTTTTACTATCGCCTGTTTATCGACATCGAAGCTTTCATCCATTTTTATCAGACGGCGTGTTTGTCGCTTCTCCCCGCAGATGACTTGATGTAGCGTATGTGCAAAAATCATGTTCGATATCCCAATAGCAAGAAATCTCTCAGAACGTTGGGGAAATTATACAACGAAACCAGATTAAAGGAACAAAGCGCCAAGCGAAAAAGGCCAGCGCCCCGCGTGGGGATGGCTGGCCGTGCATCGTGTATTGTCATCAGCGATCAGGCGTCGGCGGTTAGCTGGCCTGCTGGTGTTGCTGGCTGATTTCGACGATCTGCGCGAAGGCTTGCGGGTCACGCACCGCGATGTCGGCTAGACTCTTGCGGTCTAGTTCGACGCCAGCCTGCTTCAGTCCGTAGATGAAGCGGCTATAGCCCAGCCCGCTAATGCGCGAAGCGGCATTGATGCGCGTAATCCACAGGCGGCGCATCTGACGGGCGCGGGTTTTGCGGTCACGGTAGGAGTACCACAGGCTCTTGAGCATCGCTTCGTTGGAGCGACGGAACAGGCGGCCACGAGTCCCCCATTGACCCTTCACCATGTTACGAATTTTCTTGTGTCTACGGCGGCGTACGATGCCGGTTTTTGTTCTTGCCATCAGGTATATCTCCTACGAAAAAATACCCGAAACAGTGTTCCGGGTGGTATCAAACAAAACGGGCGCACGGCTAACGATCAGCCGGGCGGATTAGCTTTATGTTTACCCAGATACGGCGCGAGCGCTTTCACGCGCTTGGCGTCGCCGGTGTGGGTGACTTCCAGAGTTTTGTCGAATTGACGCTTCACGCGCTTCGACGAACGGCGGCGCAAGTGGCTCTTGCCGCCCTTGGTGCGGACGACTTTGCCGCTACCGGTCATGCGGAAGCGCTTCGCCGTCGCCTTGTGCGTCTTGAGTTTGAACTTCTTGCCCACGGCAGTCTCTCCAGTTTCTATTTCTTATCGGTAGAAGGCGCTAACACCATCAACATAGCGCGGCCTTCCAGACTCGGCCTCTGCTCTACAGTCGCAATGTCTTGCAGTTGGGCGGCGATGTTGTCCAGTCGTTCGCGTCCGATCTCGGGGTGCGTAATCTCGCGCCCTCTGAACTTCATGCGAACTTTGACCTTCATGCCCTGCTCAATCCACTTACGCGCATCACGAATCTTAAAGCCCAGATGGTGCTCGTCGGTCTTGGGGCCAAGCTGAATTTCCTTGACCTCTACGTTCTTCTGTTGTTTACGGGCACGGCGCTCTTTGCGCTGGCGTTCGTATTGGAACTTGCCGAAGTCCATGATCTTACAGACCGGCGGGCGAGCTTCCGGCGCGACTTCCACCAGATCGAGATTCATCTCTTCAGCCATCTCGATGGCATCATCCAGCGTCATCACACCATGATTGGTGTTTTTGCCGCCGCCTTCATCCACCACCACGCGGACTTCACGTGCGCGTATTTGACGATTCATGCGATACTCGGAGCTAGATATAACCGGGTTCCTCTCTATAATGCGCATATAATGAAACGGAAAACAGCCCCAACCCGTTTATCATTGGATTAGAACATATCGAGTGTAGCATACCGGTCAACTAGCGTCAATGTTCAACGGGCGCATTCGCATATTTTAGCGATCAGGGCGCAATCCATCCTGCCCCTACCCGCCGGTGATGTGGAAATCCGGGCTTTGGGCGGCGTGGCGGCGGATGTCGTCCAGCGCCCGCTCGAACAGCGCCAGCAGATCGTCGTCCGTGCCCTTGTAGCGGCGGAGCATTTGCTGGGCACAGGTGGCGCACCCGCGCATGGCGCGGAAACTATCCGTCTCGCACGACATACACCCATTCAAGCGAATCATCATCAACATGAATGCCAGCGACTCCGCGTGACACTCATCCAGCGCCCACACGCGATCTACTAACTCCGCCCATGCCGCCCCGCGCAAATTCCGCAAAGATGGGATAACATAGCGTGGAAACAACAGTTCATTTACGGTATACATAACTTTTCAGTCACTCTCGCTGATTGAGCATCAGGGGTGAACGACGACAACCCCACACTTTCAGCATAAAGAGGTTGGCATATAAGTTCAAGTAGGACTTCGGTACTAGGCATGACACGACTTCCGCAGATTATCGGCTTCATCATCCTGCTATGGGGCATCAGCGCCTGTCAAGAAGGCACGGTCACATTCGCGCCGACGCCCCTGCCGCCGGATCGCTCGCCACTGGTTTATGAGCATCCAAGCGGCGCGTTCAGCATCCGCCCGCCGCGTGATTGGACGCTGAGCGAACGCGACGACGGCATGCTGGCGAGTGCCGCCTTCACACCGCCGGATGGCCGCGCCGTCGCGTTGAGTATCGGCGCGATCCGGCTATCTGCCCCCGCCGAGACGCTGGCGCTGATTGACCGCTATCAGACCGCCATCCGCCCCGACGCCGGACGCTATACCGAGATGGGACGCGAAGCGATGGGCGACGGGAGCTGGCGATCCATCGGCCTATCGCGGACGGTGAGCGGCGAGAGTCAGCAAGTCAACACGTTCTTTCAGCGCGTAGACGAGACGTTCGTCGTTCTGCAAGTGTATCTACCGGATGATCCGGCGCTGATGGCGACGCTAGAGACGACGCTCAACACATTGCGGATCAACGCGGCGGGGCACGCATTGACGCCCGCGCCGTTGGATGCGCTGGCCTTCGCCGGAGCGCCCGACGTGCGCGTGATGAATCTGCATGGCTGGACGACGGCGGACGGCGTGTATTACATCACGGGGGAAGTCGCCAATTTCAGCCCGCAACCGGTCGGCAACATCCCGATCAGCGCCCGCCTGCTGACCGATGACGGCGCGGAGCTGGCATCCGCTAACGATACCGTGATGGCGCACAGCATAGCGGCGGGCGACTATGCGCCGTTCAGTCTGCGCTTCGGCGCGGGACGGCCACCGGAAGCGACGCATTTCCGGCTGATTATCGGCGCGGCGGAACGTGTCGGGACGCCAACCGGCGCGGAATCTCTCACATGGGAGGATCGCTCCAGCGTGACGGCGGACGGCCACCTGCTGATCACAGGCACGGCCAGCCACGACGGAGCGCGGACACTGAACGGGGCGCGGGCGGTCATCACCGTGTTTGACGACGCGGGGCGCGTCATCGGCGCGGGGTTCATCGTGCTAGGTGACGACGGAACGCTTGAAGGCGGGCAGAGCGCCGATTTCGCCCTGTTAATGCGCGACATCGGCGGCCAACCAGCCAATTACATCATCAATTTTGAGGCCATCCCCGCCGCGCCCTAACCGGATAGATCGACCAATGCGGCCAGTAACGGGCGTAGCGCCTGCGGGATGCGGTCATCGGTGAATTGCACTTCGGCCACGCTGTCGCCACGCTGAACGCTGATCTCGTAACTGTAGCGCTCCGGACGCGGCGGGATGAACGCCGCTTGCAGGCCGAACGAGAAGAAATCAGTTTGCAGAAGTAAATCGTGCAGGCGCTCGATCTGCTCGTCGCTGATGCGCGATTCGACGCCGCCGCGCACGATGCGCCCATCGCTATACACCGCTAACGTGATGTCGAGATCGTCAATGCCGCCCGTCCAGCGAAAGGTAATCCAATCAAAGCGCTGGTCGGGGGCGGGTTCTTCGGTGACGATGGCTTCCGGCGTCGGTACCGGCTCCGCCATGCCCGCCGCTTCCTGTATCAACGCTTCCAGCGCGGCCTCATCCGGCGCACCGATGACGGCGGATGGCGGTTGTGTCGCCGCTTCTTCCTCTCCGGCGGAGTCGTCGCCGTTGCCACCGCAGGCGGCCAGCAACAGGATCAGCAATCCCAGCAGTATATAACGCATCATGATTCAGCCTCTTGTCAACTAAAAATCGACCTGATGAGCGTGCCGCACAAACTCCTGACCGCGCAATGCTTCGAGTACGGACGACGGGAGCGAATCATCCAGAGTCAACACGGTGAGCGTCTGCCCGCCCGGTTGGGCGCGTCCGGTCTGCCAGCTTGCGATGTTAACCTGATTGGTCGCCATCAACGTGCCGACGCGCCCGATGACGCCGGGCCGGTCATAGCTACCCATCAGTAACAGGTGTCCCTGTGGCACGAAGTTCATGCGGTATTCGTTGATCTGCATGATGTGGGGCACGCGGCGGTCTAACAACGTGCCGGCCATGACGATCTCTTCGCCATCTTCCAGCGTCACCTTGCACGAAACCAGATTGGCATAGTCAACAGTGGGCAGATTCTTCGCCTGATAGACGTGCAAGCCGCGTTCATGCGCGAGGAACGGCGCGTTGATGTAGCTGACGTTATCGCCCAGCACCGGACTCAGCAGACCTTTGAGCAAGGCCACCGTCACCGGCTTGACCAGTCCGCTCGCCTCATCGCCGCGCAACTCGACGGCCACCCGCCCCACCGGAGAACGCGCCAGCGTATGCAACACGATGCCGATACGTTCGGCCAGCACCATGTACGGGCGCACCGACTCATAATCGCGCCCGGGCACAAGCGGCAGGTTAATCACGTTGCGGTAGTCGTCGTCGCGCAGGGCGTCGATCACCTGCTGGACGATCTGCATGGATAGATTGTGCTTGGCCTCTACCGTGTTATCGCCGATGTGGGGCGTATGGATGACGCCCTCCACGCCGATAAGCGGGCTGTTATATGGCGGCTCGTCGGGGTATACATCTACCGCGACACCGGCCAGACGCCCGTTTTGTAGCGCATCGACGACGGCCTGCTCGTCCATCGCCCCGCCGTAAGCGTTGTTAATCAGCCGGGCGCCCGCTTTCATCTGCGCGACGCGCTCCGCGTCGATCATGCCGCGTGTCTCCCGCGTTTCCGGCACATGCAGGCTGACGAAATCGCTACGTTCCAGCAAATCGCGCAAGCCGGATAACTGCACGCGCCCATCGGCGACCTGTTCTTCGGTGATGTACGGATCATACGCCAGCACATTCATGCCGAAGGCCAGCGCCAGACCGGCGACGATCTGCCCGACGCGCCCCAGCCCGATGATGCCCAGCGTCTTGTCGCGCAACTGATTACCGGCCTGCCGCCGCCGGTCAAGCAACCAGTAGCCCGCCCGCATACTGTTGTGCGCGTCCACCAGCCGCCGACTGAGCGCCAGCATCAACGTCATGGTGTGTTCGGCGGCGGCCACCGCGCTGACTCCGGGCGTATTCATCACCATGATGCCGCGCCGTGTGGCCGCTTCGATGTCTACCCCGCTGATTCCGGCGGCGGGATGGCCGATCACGCGCAGAAGCGGCGCGGCGTCGATCATATCAGCGTCAATCCGCACATCATCACGGGCGATCAGCGCGTGCGCGTCAGCGATCACATCACGGATCGCCTGCACGTGCGGCGCGACGAACGTCACCAGCACATCGTCGGATTCGTGCAACGTCTTCAGACTCTCGTCGGTGAGGTCGGTGGCGATGATGATGTGATAATCCGCCGTCATGAGGCTAAATCCGCGATCACATCATGCAGACTGCGGTAGACGTGCGGCGTGATGCCGTCGAAAGCGGCGGGCGATGTGTGCGACACATCCGGCACGGCGTAGCAGGTCATACCGGCGGATACCGCCGCCCGCGCTCCGTTGGGGCTATCTTCCAGCGCCAGACAGCGCTCCGGCGCGACGCCCAGCACCCGCGCCGCCCGCAAATACACATCCGGCGCGGGCTTGCCGTTGGCGTCATCGTCGGCGGTACAGCGCACCGCGAACAGATCATCCCAGCCCTGTGAGGTCAGCGTGGCGTCGATGACGCGCTGGCCGGAACTGGACGCGATGCCATACGGCAGACCGGCGGCGATCACCGCGTCGATCATGTCGCGTGCGCCCGGCTGGGGATGCACTTCCGTCTCGATCAACTTCAGCACCCGCGCCTCTAACATGGCGCTCAGTTCCGGCACGGACGGCGCGAGATCGTAATGCCGCTTGAGGACGGTCAAGAATTCGTCCATGCGTAACCCGACGATTTGCTCGCGCACGTCGTCGGTGTAGTCGTGGCCGAAGGAGCGAATGAAGGCGTCCTCCGCCATGTGCCAGACACGCTCGGAATCGACCAGCAGGCCGTCCATATCGAATATAACCGCGTCAAAATCAGACAATTTGTGATGAGTCGTCATAGTGTGTGAATGCCTCTGTAAATGCTTGTCGTAAGTCCGTCCGCATGGATACGCCGTCGCCGTGCGCCAGCGCGATGCCTTTATCGAAAATCGCCTGATGCGGCGTGCCGATCACCCGTTTATAACCGCGCTTACCGGCGGCGATGGGCAATAGCGGCGCGATAGATGCGGTATGAATGAACACATCCGAGCCGTCGATCACGTTCTGGCGGGCGACCACGCCGCCGAAACCGACGAACAGATCGACCACATCGCGCGTCGCCAGATCAGACGATCCATCGCCGATCATCAGGCGGCGCCCGGATTTTCCGGCGGATAGCTCGCGGATGATGTCCGGCTTACCGGCGGTGATGGTCAATGGGCCGTCGTCAAAATCGAGATAGGTCTGGGTGTGCTGGGTGTTCGGCTCGTAGAAGCGCCACCAGTCGCCGGAAAGCTGATTGTATTCCACCTCCACAGCGCGGATATTGCTAGCCGGTACGCCCAGACGCTGGCCGAAGCCCTTTACCGGCTCCGCCAGCCCGCCACTGATGATGAAGATTTCGCGCTGGATATAGCGCAGGGCGGCCAACACCGCCGGAACATCCTCAACGATGGTCTGCCAGTAACGCTCCTCTATCGCTTTAAGCTGGCCGCGAGTCGGGCGGATGGCCTGCAAGCGCTTGCCGTACACCTGCTCCAGATCAAGCTCGCCGTCCATCGCTTTCTGCGTCAACAGGCCGACGCGCCATTCCTTACCCTTCAGTTTCGCCAGTTCGTCAATGCCTTCGATGGTGGATAATGTGCTATCGCAATCAAAAAAGATGAGGTCATAGCTCGTCCAACGTCTTTCTTGCATGTGGCTTTCACGCTCCGTATCTATCCGGCATCATGTCAGATTATAACGCTATTAGTTAAATTGTGTACCCTGCCCGCGTTTGGCGTTTGTAGGGGCGCGATGTATCCCGCCCGCATTGGACTACACCCGCCCTTGTCCGGCGTGCGGCGCAACCATTACAGTATAAGTCATGAAAACATGGCGGCGTGTTAAATTCAGTCTAAAACTCATCGTCGGCGTGCTGGTGTTCAGCTTCCTGATACAGCGCTCCACTTACCCCACGCATCTCAACTGGAACGCGGTGGCGGTGCTGGTTGCGGAACACAAATTTGATTATGTGACGTGGACGGTCAGCGCGTTATTCCACAAGGCGACACATAGCTTATTCGGCCAGCATCATTATATGACCGAAGCCGAGCGCAGTGACTTCGTGCGCGAATACATGCGCGATGTCGCCCGCGCCCGCGCCATCGAAGCGGAGATCGACACGCTGTACCGGCGCGACCCGTCCACCGATTTATCGCACCTGCAACGGCAACGCGACGCCCTGCGCGGCGACCTCTCGCGGCGGCAATCCACCGCCGAAGCCATCATCGAAAGTCAGGTGTCGGCGGTGCTGGTCGATGCCGGGTTCGGCGTGCTGGGGCAACTGCTCCCGCCGGTGTCCATGCGCTTCACGCGGATGCCTAATCTGCTGGTGGTCAGCCCGCGTGATAGCATCCAGCGCAGTGTGGAGCTAGCGCTCGATCCGCTATCGTTGCCGGAACGTGTCGCTATCGAGCAACGGGTGGAAACCGCCCGCGATGTCTCCGTGATGATCGTGCCATTAGGCGGCATGGCGATCTTTCCGGCGATGATTCAAGAGAGCGATAATCTGGCGTGGGTGGTGGAGACATTCGCCCATGAATGGGTGCATCATTATTTCTTCTTCTTCCCGCTCGGCTGGAATTACTTCATCGACATCGGCGGATCGCCGGAGGCGCTCATCATCAACGAGACGGTGGCCGATATGGTCGGGCGCGAAGTGGCCGAAATGGTGCTAGCGCGGTATTATCCTGAATTAGTCGAAGGCTACCGCGAATCGCTCGCCCCAATATCCCCACCCGCCGAAATCGGTGAACGCACGTTTGACTTCGGCGCAGAGATGGGCGAGACGCGCATCAATGTCGATCACATCATGGGGCGCATCGCCCGCCTGCACGCCATGAATGACGCTCTGCACCCGATTGACGACGCCGCCATCATCGCCAAGAATCAAGCCGATATTGATGCGCTGGTCGAAAAGGCGGAGCGCTACATGGAGCACCGGCGGCGATTTTTCGTGTCGAATGGCCTCTATATCCGGCGACTGAATCAAGCATATTTCGCGTTCTATGGCGGCTATCAGGGCGGCATCGCCGGTATCGGCGGCGAAGACCCCATCGGCCCGGCGGTGGGCGACATCCGCGCCGCCAGCGATTCCCTGCCGCAATTCATGGCGACCATCCGCACCATCACCAGCCGCGCCGCGTTGTTGGCGGAACGCGAGAACCTATTGGCGGCGGGCGGTTAACGCGACCAACACAGCGGGGGGTTAAGAATTTACCGCAAGGGCGGAACGCTGTATAATGCGCTTTTAAGATGTGCAATTTTTGACAGATTCGGACTGAGTTTTTGGAGTATTACCCGATGGCAGTATCCGCAACCGCATCAACCACACCGGCAAGCGGTGAGCGCCCGCCGCGCTCGCTGATCGTCTTGACCGTTATCACCGCGTTGTCGGTGGGCGTTAGCCTGTACCTGACGCTGATCTACGCCAATACCGATTTAGAACAGGGCGACGTGCAACGGCTATTCTACATTCACATGCCGTCATTCTTCGGCGCGTTCTTCGCGTTCGGGGCGACGGTGCTAGGCGGTATCCAATATCTACGCACCCGACAAACGCGCTGGGACACGCTGGCGCTGGCCGGCGTGGAGGTCGGGCTGGCGCTGTCGATCATCAATCTAGTGACCGGCTCGATCTGGGCGCGGCCAATCTGGAATACGTGGTGGACGTGGGATGCCCGCCTGACCAGCGCGGCGATCATGGTGCTGACCTATGCCGCATATCTGATGTTCCGTAGCGGTATCGAGAACCCCGACACGCGGCGGCGCTTCGCGTCGGTGTATGGCATCGTGGCGATCACGACGGTGATCTTGACACTGGTCATCATCCGCATCGTGCCCGATACCATCCACCCCGCCGTGATCGGCCCCAGTCCGCAGAACGCCGAAGGCACGTTCGAGGCGACGACCAATGTCGCTATCGCGCTGATCCCGAATATGATTATCTGGACGACGATCATCCCTATCGCGCTGATGTGGTGGCGCATCCGGCTAGAAAATCGGCTGGAAGCGATCAACCGGCGCAAGATCGCGCTACTCAGTGAGGACAACACGTAATGAGACATCTCATCGCGCTATGCATCGCCGCGCTATTGCTGACCGTATTACCGGCCAGCCACGCGCAGGCACAAGAAGCCGACACTCTGCCGACCATCCCCTATTACACATCGCAGGAAGGCGGGCGACAATTCAACGTACCGATTCCGGCGGGCTGGCAAGTAGACGACAGCCATTCGGATTATCTGCGGATGACACCCACCGCCGACGCCGAGACGAACGCGATTTACATCATGGCATTGACGCCGGGCACCGAAACGGAAGAAGCGATCCGCCGCATTGATGACGGCTGGACGCTCAACCGGCGCGCGACCAGCGAGATCATCTTCGACGGGCTGGCGTGGGATTTGAGCGCGTTCGACATCGCAGAGGGCGGCAACATCAGCGCCTTCATGCAAGCCCGCGATAACGCGACATACGCCGTGATACACGTCAACCGTAACGCGGCGGTAGATGTCTACATGATGGGCTTACAGCCCGGCATCGGCGAAGACGCCATCACGCTTGATGACGTGATGCGCCGCCTGTATCCCGACTTCAACGCCGCGCCGGACGAAACAACCGACCTGCTACTGGGCAATGCGACGTGGCAATGGAGCGCGTTCACCGCCGATGAGGACGCCTTCACCACACTGCATCAGCAACGCGCCGGAAGCGTCTACGCCATCATCGAGCGCGGCGGCGGCGAGACGGTAGACAGCGTGAATCGCGCCATATACACCGTAATTTTCGGCTTTTTCATCACGCCGGATAACGCCGACTTCATGTGGGCGGGCATCATCGCTTCCATCGCAATTCTGCTGTTGCTGATCGGCGCGTATTATGCGCGGCATCGCAACGCGGAAAAAGACCTGCAATTGATCGAACAGTTGGAGTCTGAAAGCTAATGGAGGCTTCATGCGCTTTCGCTCAGCGCTGATGTGCTGTGTGGCGGCTGTGCTAGCGGCGTGCGCGACATCCGAGCCAGCCAACCCGCCGCGATTGTCCATCGTGCCGTTTCCGACAGCGACGGCGGGCGCGGAGGTGGTCGGCGCGTTACCGGCGGAGGGCGTGCGCCGCGCCGGTCTTGATCCGGTAGCCATCGCGCCGCCTACCGCTACCGCCATCCCCGAGACGTGCCCGCCGATCAACGGGGCGGCCAGCCTGCCCGACACCCCGCCCGACGACATCGCCGACGGCCTGCGCGAATACCTCAACGACGGCGGCGCCCCCGACGCGATAGCGGACGTTCTGCGCGATGCGTGGGACGCGCTAGGCGAACATGGCTTCCTGCGGGCAGATGTCGATTTGACCGGCGGCGGTACGGCGGAGATCGTCGCCGGTTATCGCGCCGAATCCGGCGGCTATCTGGTCATTCTAGGCTGTGAAGAAGGCCGCTATCTCGAACGCTACCGCGCCCATTCGCCGGATCGCCCGCCGGACGACGACGCGCCGCCCGCACCACGCCTCATCAACATCACCGACATGAACCTGAACAACAGGCCAGAAGTCGCGTTCGCGCTGACCGAATGTGAGGGCGAACGGTGCGAATACCGGACGCAGGTTGTCTCGTGGCAGGCGGCACAACGGCGCTTCGTCGGCTTGATCGGCGGCGGCATCCTCAGCGGCAATCTGCCGGAATTGCTGGACACCGACGACGATCAAATTCTGGAAATCGTGGTGCGGCTGACCGCGCTCGGCGACATCAACACCGGGCCGCTACGCACCGGCGTCAAAATCTACGACTGGGACGGGACGGAATACGTGCTATCTATCGTCCAGCCGGAGCCGCTACGCTATCAGATACAGGTGATCCACGAAGCGGATCGCAATCTCGCCGCCGGACGCCTGCCGGATGCCGCCCGCCTGTATCAAAACGCGCTGAGCGACGAGAACCTGCGCGTGTGGCTACGCAACGAAGAGGAAAATCTGGAGACATACGCGCTGTATCGCCTGATGATCGCACGGGTGGCGGAAGGTCATCCCGACGCGCCCGCCATCGCGGAGCGCATCAACGCGCTATTCCCGCAGGATGCCATCCCCGATGAATCCGAAGCACCGGCTGATGATGTGCCGGTCTATGTGGCGCTGGCGCGGGTATTCTGGACGGCATACAACGCGACGGGAAGCGTGGAGATGGCTTGCGGTAACGTGCGCCGCGCCATCGAGCAGACGTACGGCGCGGCGGTGGATTTCCTCAATCGCTACGGTAGCCGCAACCCGACATACACCATCCGCGATCTGTGCCCGTTTTAGCCGCAACGCGATCTAATCGGGCGCAGTCCATCGCGCCGCCATGGACAACAACCGCGCCGCATTGGTACGACAAAGCGCTTGACGGGCGTTTGTGCGCTCATTACACTACTTTTCACGGCCTTTGAGCAAAAGCCGTCATCTTATTTATTATCACCTAAAACAAACTTGAGGAAGCTATGTCCGACCTATTGAACTACTTCACCGGCCAGAAACAAGCGATGGTTGATCTGCTCACCGAGATGATCGGCTATGAGACACCCACCCGCCAGAAGAAACACGTCGATCAACTCGGCGCATTCATGGAGGGGCATTTCCGCGCTATGGGGGCATCGTCGGTAACGCGCTACGAGCAGACCGAAGTCGGCGATATGTTGCTGGCGAAGTGGCACGAGGACGCGCCCGGACAGCCGATCATGTTCTTGATTCACATTGATACCGTGTGGCCGCTGGGCACACTGGCCGAACGTCCGGTCACGATTGACGCGGAGGGCAAGCTGTTCGGGCCCGGCGCGGTAGACATGAAAGGCGGCGTGACCATCGTTTTAACCGCCCTGCGCGGTCTGGTGGAGCGCGGTGAATTTCCGGAGCGTCCCATCTGGGTATTCATGACCAGCGATGAGGAAATCGGGAGCGCGTACTCCATGCCACTCATCAAGGAGATCGGCAAGCAGGCCGGTCTGGTACTGGTGATGGAGCCGGGCACCAAAGAAGGCGCTCTCAAGACATGGCGCAAGGGCATGTCCACGTATAAGCTACACGTCACCGGACGGCCAGCACATGCCGGTAACGCGCCGGAGCAAGGCATCAACGCCGTCGTCGAAATCGCCCAGCAGATCGCCAAGATCAACAAGCTCAACGACCTCAAGCGCGGCACGTCCGTCTCGGTGACGATGGTCGAAGGCGGTAGCGCGATGAACGTGATCCCGGAACGGGCGAATGCCACCATCGACACCCGCTTCCTGACGCAATTAGAGATGGATCGCGTGCAGGAGACGCTGAACCAACTGACGCCATTCCTGCCCGGCGCGGCCTTGCATCTGGAGATCGTGCATCAGCGCGGCCCGATGGAACATAACGACCAGATGAAAGCCACCTTCGCGCAGGCCAAAGACATCGGCGAGCGCTACGGCCTGACGGTGCGTGAGGACGGAAGCGGCGGCGGAAGCGATGGCAACATCACCGCCAGTATGGGCGTTCCCACGCTGGACGGGCTGGGGCCGCAAGGCGACGGCCTGCACGCCCTGCATGAGCATGTCGTCATCAACAGCCTGCCGACACGGGCGGCGCTGATGGCTGGCATCCTCAAGGACTGGCAATTCTAAGCTTCAGCGCCGGAGACTAAAGCCATCCGGCTA
>REDR01000137.1 GCA_007693385.1 Anaerolineaceae bacterium | reverse complement strand
AGTGAAACACGATTATAGCGGGTTTTGAGCGGTAAGACAGTCAGCCGCATCCAAGCGACGCCTCGCGGCGTCGCCAGCCGTCCGACGGACGGCTCGACCCATCAGATTTGTCGGACGAGCGCTGTCATACAGAGCTTGTCGGACGGATCGTGCGCGTGATAGACGATAGTCTGAGCGCGATCTGATGGGGAGCAAGCTAAAAATAGCTTGCTCCTCAAGCCGGAGGGGCTGGTGCGCCATGCTCAGGTGGCGCACCGCCAACAATGCACGGGGTGCTTGTTGGCCTGTCGGCTAGCTCCGCCACGCCGACCGGACGCACCTAGCGGCGCGTCCGACAAAACAAAGACTCAATACTCGTGCCTTATCCTGTGTACGGTAACATCGTTTTACAACGCGGGTATGACGTACATCCCCAGAATTTTTTACCAGCATTTGGTCCTTTTTTTACCGTGCGAACGACCATCTCATTTCCACATTTCGGGCATATTATCTCCGTACTCGCTCTTTGGGTTACACTTTTCGCTTGTGGAATATGCGGGACATGATTCGGTATACCGACATAAGGTAATATGCTAGCGGCCAGGTCTTTCGGCGCATAGCTTCTCTGGACTGCTACATGTAGTAGGGGCAAGCCAGCGACACCAAAAACATTATCGACGAACGCATCACGGCTTTGTCGATCTTTGCGGCGATGGCTTTTATCATCCAGCTCGATACCGATAAGTGGGCGCATAGTCATGGGGTCGCATATCAGAAAATCAACATGCTTACGGTCAATTTTATTACGATACGTTCGGAACTTGCTCTTGTCCTTTGGTTTGACCAAAAAGATATCGCCTAACCCAACTTTTACTGAAATAATCGCTTGATTTGCGATGACCTCCTGAAGCACCTTGAAAAAATTCAATTCGGCTGGGGAGAGAAATCTTTCGTTCGTCACGTAGGGATACTCTTGTAATTCTTCCTCAGACTCCTCTGTGCGTCGATTGGTGAGCATAAACACGACGAACACAATACCAACGACAATGAGCGCGATAACAATTGGATTATCCATATCAGCCGAATACCTCGTAAGCGACGAGTTGCAAGTCTTCTTCGTGTACTTCCTCTAACGTCGTTCTGGTAACCGGCACATCCCTATATAGTTCATTTTCGATGAAAAACTCATCAAGTGCCTCGACCAGCTCCCGTTGATTCTTCGTGCCAGAATAAGCATCACGGATTTCTTTCAATCGTTTATCCCGCTTGAAGGCATCTAGCGAAATGTTGTCTACCACTGTCTGTACCTGTTCACGCAAGGCTGATGGCGCGACTGATGCCTCCGGCGCTGTATCATCCACTGATAAAAGCGATGCCTGTCGCAATGCCTCAGCCAGCTCTCTGTTGATCGCTCCTAATTTCGGCTTCACACGACGGGCACGGAGCGCTTTGTTGATCTCCTTTATCACATCCCGTGTCGCTTCATCTAACATGTCGTAGACCTCAAAGTTCGGTGGTAGGACGCGCTTTTCTGTATCCGGCGTGGGAACGAAGATGTATCTGTATAACCGGCGCTTATCTTTGATGACTTCGCCTTCAGCCGTGTACAAGCGCCAGAAATGCCGATCTCCCGCCTGAAACGCGAAGAAGACTCCCTTGGGTCGGTGATGTGATGGTGCGATGCCCGAACCGATCCCGCGTGGGATGCTTTGCACTTTCTCCAACCCCATCTGTTGCAGATAGACGACTAGCGGCAATTTCATCTCGTCGGTAGATACCAGCTCGATCTCACGCTCTAACTCATCAATTAACGTCTGATCCGCGTCGCGTAGGCGGCGCAATTGCGATAATGAACGGACGCTGATCGCTTCGCCTAGAATGCTGGCATCCAGACCAACGGTGCGATCAATATCGCGGATGCGATCCTGTAGGCGTTGAACGAGATTGAGCATCGTCTCCAGCCCATCTTGCGGGAAACAGTTGTAGATGCGCAATGTCGAAAACGCCGTGCCTAGACGATCAATGCGTCCGGCACGCTGGATCATACGGATTGGCGTCCAATGCAGATCATAGTTAATGATGACACCGGCATCTTGCAGATTTTGCCCTTCGCTCAACACATCCGTTGATATGAGAATATCAATTTCCGGATTATCGTCATCAATCGGCGCGGGATTCTCCGGGGTCGCGTTGGCTATCGGCGCAAAGCGTTTGACCAGTGCTTCACGTCGTTGACCGTCTACACTGCCATGTACAGCTTCAATCACTGGCACAGTCGGCCACGTTGACTGCCACGTTAAATCATCGCACAACGCTTCGAAGATGTATTGCGCGGTGTCCTGATAATACGAGAATACGATCACCTTTTGGCCGCACAAGTCGCCGGATAGCAGGCGCTTCAACTGCGTCAGTTTAGCGTCGCGCTGGGTTTCATCTTCTTGTGTACGGATCAGGGTGATGTCTTCTAAAATAGCATCCAACGTTTGTATATCATCGCGCAGTTTCTTCCGCAATTCACCGATATAATACCCATCAATATCAACTTCGGGGAGTTTATCGACGATTGCTTGCAGATTATCCGGCGCTAGATCGTCGCCCTGTGCCTCCAATGCCAATAATCGGCGGTTCATACTCGAATTCAGCAGGCGGCTTTCACCGACTAGATAGTCGTAAAATCTCTGCTGGTATTCGCGCTGACGCTGGATGCTCACCTCGAAGGCTTCCAACGAACTCTCAAGCCGTTTGAGATACAGCGTCTTGAGCAGACCGATTAGCGCGTTGGAGTATTGGCGCACGCGCTCAACTTCATCGTCCACCTGTTCCTCGCGGCGGAACTGCTCAATATTAAAGCTAATCAGCGCCAGACTTTCGATGCGCTTGACGATGCGCTGGTAGAAGCCGTCATACGTTCCGGCAAGGTCATAGTTGACCGTGTGCAGTTTGCGGTCTGGAAAGCGGATGACGCCTTTGCCCGGCAGGTGAATTTCTTCGCCTGCTTCCTGCCGCCGCTTGATGTCCATGCGGCTACGGCGTACCATCATCTGCTCCAGTAGCGTGAATACGTCCGCGCCACCTTCCTGCACTTCGTTGAAGAAGCTCCGCAGATTGTTGATGCCATATTCACGGAAAAAAGCATCCTGACCGCGTGTGATGAACGCGGCTTGGTGGTATAAATCCCAGATGGAGTTATTGACCGGCGTCGCGGTCAGTAGGATGACGATGGTTTCTTGCTTGCCTGTCGCTAGCATCTTCATCAAATTCTGATAGCGATTGGTGCCCGGATTGCGGAAATTATGGCTTTCGTCGATCAGCACCACGTCATAGCGGTTGAATGTGCGCCAGTCGAAGCTCTCGCGGCTGACCGCTTCCTGCGAGATGACCTCCGCTTTGATGCCGTATTCATTCAGCTTCGGTTCCCACACCAGATCGCGCAGTTGTGCCGGGCAGACCACCAGCCCTCGCGGGATGTGGCCTTTTTTGCGCTTGCCCAGCACATAATGCTCTAGCAGACTCATGCCGATGTACGTCTTGCCCAGACCTACCGCATCGCTGACGATGACCCCACCGTGACGATCAATCAGGCGGATGGCTTCGCGTAAGCCTTCCTGCTGGAAGCTGGCAAGTTCTACGCCCATCCGCGCATCCAGATTATCCGGAATAATGCGATCTTTGAAGTATTCGTACAGCACCTTGATGAAGACATCGTGCGGTGTCCACTGTGCGTCGCCGAATTTGCTTTCGCGTAGCGCGGCGATTAGCTCCGCTTTGCTATCGGTGGCGTTCGCCCACATGCGTTCGTACCAGTTATCGCGCAAATCACGCACCACTGCGCCGGTCTGCTGGATCAAGTTGAGTTCGGCGGTGCGCGTCATGCCGGAGGGCGTGAAGTTGCTACTGCCGACGATGGCGTAGTGATCGGTGATGTAGGCTTTGGCGTGCAGGAACGCGCCGTTGAAATAGCGGACAGCGGCGTGATCGGCGGTCAGGAAAGCGACAAGTTCATCGACAAGGTGAGCGTAGTCGCGATTCAGTGGTAGCGTTTCGAGGTCTTCGCGCAGGCGTTCGCGGTAAAAGCGGCGCAAGTCGATGATGCCTGCATCTGTATCCGGGTTGACCAGTTCCGGCGGACGCCCCAGCAAAAGCCGGAAGGACTCTAGCCCGCGCAAGTCGTCGCCGAGCAGACGCCACACGGCAGGCTCGAAGAAGCCGCTGGCGATGTCCAGACGGCGCTCACCGATGCGGAGCATCTGCTGTAGGATGGTGTGCATCTGGCGTTCGTGATCGGTGTTATCCGCGTAATCCGGCGGGTGGTATTGGGGCATTGAAAAACCCTTCTTGTTTACTCTAAAGCCGTTAGCTATCGGTTGTGCCAACTGTATTCCATATGGCATGAGCTAAACGAGGCATCTCAAGTTTGTCAGAAAATTCAATATCAAAATGATTAATTGTTATAGTCATTCCGTTAAACGACTCCATATCCTTGAACATTTGAGAATCCCTATCATTGGGTCCGGGAAGCATTACACCAGCACGACGAGTTAGTCCATTCTTGGCTTGAATATCGAAAACGACAAAGTAACACTTCATGTTAGATGGGTTGCTGATGACGTTGATCCCAAGAAAATCATCTGGCTGATCGAATGGAAACAATACACTCTGTATGGGATACACATCTTCTTGAGGGTTCCTGAATTGGTATCGCAAGACCCCTAGATTCATATTCACTAAAAAACCGTATCCTAGATACTTAAATGCAATAAGATAAGCTACACGGATAAGCCCTAATCGTGCGCGACTAGGATTTGGAAGAGGTAATTTCAAATTGAACTTAAAATCGTGCGATTGTAGGCTCTTTGTAAAGTTATCAATATTCTTCTGATTTGATGCCTTGGGCACGCCAAACATTTGCCATTGCCCCTCGGCGACAGTACGAAACTTTACTCTGAATTCGCCTGTATCTTCTCCGCTGGCAACACCATTGACGAAGGTTGGTCCAGTGCCATGTAGCGCATCAAGACTACGGATATACTCGATCAAATAGCTGTCCATTGAAGTAGGTTGGTTATTGTTGGGTTCCGGGGGGGTAGGGATATCGGGTTTTCGTGGGGGGGTGGGGGGGGGGGGGGG
>REDR01000135.1 GCA_007693385.1 Anaerolineaceae bacterium | reverse complement strand
CTGAAGGTGGTTATCAATATTTCAAAGGCGGGCCATATGATGCAACAGAAGTATTGCAAAGTGAATTCCCGCTTATTTCAGAAAAAATTATCGAAAAAGCTGTCAACCTGATTGAAAATGGTGGAACTGAATGGGTGCGAATTGGTGATTACTAAGGTGTATCAAAACCAGTCAACCAATCAGGATCACAATATAACGCGCTGACTGGTTGACCGGTCTGGTCGCTTTGACTGGTTATTTTGCCGTTCCGTTTTCAATGGGCGGCACATCGTAGCGTTGCATCACGTCTATCCCACATTCCGCACTTGAAATGAGGGTATTTACGAATTGGGGTGCTAAGCTCTGTACATTGAGCAGAGACGTGAAGTCAGCATATGAACAGCGATAATTTACAGAGCTAACACCTCGATCATTTAGGGATTGTGGCCGGGATTTGCAATGAAACCGGCTTAAGCGGCGTGATTAACCAGAAAATCGGGACAAATGGCCGGAAAGTCAGCGTTGGACAGGCGGTGCAAGCGATAGTCATCAATGCGCTGGGCTTCGTCAGTCATCCACTGTAGCATGCTGGCATCGACATCTTATCTGAAGTATCATAGAAGGCACATCATACAGATTACAAAGTCATACGATAATGTTACAGAGAACGTTTGAAATCTCGCACCTAAAAGATTATTTGCGCTCGGCTGAGGGCATTCATATGATGTTCGCGCAATTGGGCTATGATGTCTATGATCCTGAGCCGATTGATGCGGACGACATCGACATGAGCGAAGGCGATGCTCAGCACGTTCAGGCGGTGTATCTCATCAACGGCATGGACTTCGGGCATACGATCTGGCTTTTTGAAGTGGACGACACCGCAATGGTGCGCCTGCGCGGATTGGCCTACGATGTGCTTCAGCGTCCGGGCACGCACACGCTGATTGTAACCAAAGATTATCGCGAAATCATCATCACTCACCCGTATTTCGTCGGCGGTACCAAGAAAAGCCATACCCGCGTTAACAAGCTGAAGATCGATAGTCGCCACCCGACGCGCCATGATGTAGACACCATCAACGCTCTGCTAGCACGCGGACGCAAACCCGAAGAAATCTATAAATCGCAAAAAGACGCCTTCAGTGTCACTCGCGTGACAAACAAATTCTACCGCGAATACCGCGATTACTTTCATCGCGCTCAAGATGTCGTTGTCGAGTGGAATAAGGGCATCGCGGAGTTCCAGAACAGCGACCAGCGCGACAAACTGCATGCTTTTGTCCAGCGCCTGATGGGGCGCTTGATGTTCCTCTACTTCCTGCAACGCAAGGGCTGGCTAGGCGATCGCAAGGATTTTTTGACGTGGCAATACCGGCAGATGGTGAACCGCCACGCCGGAGAGTTGAGTGACGAATCCAGCTATTACTACCGCGAAGTGCTAGAGCCGCTGTTCTTCGAGACGCTGAACCGCAAGCGCCCGGACGATTGGACACAGTGGAAGGTAAAAATCCCGTATCTGAACGGCGGCCTGTTTGACAAATCACGCGATCCGGAGGGCGTTATCACATTGCCGGACTCGCTATTCGACCCGAATAGCAACACCGGATTACTGGCCTTCTTCAACCGCTACAACTTCACGATCACCGACGATGCGCCGATGGAGCAGGATGTCGCTGTTGATCCAGAGATGCTCGGCAAAGTGTTCGAGAACATGCTGGAAGAAGAGGATCGCGGGCAGTCCGGTAGTTTCTATACGCCGCGCACCATCGTTAGCTATATGTGTCAGGAGGCGCTGGCGGGCTATCTGGAAGAATCAGCAGGCATCTCCCGCGAAGAAACCCGCCGCCACTTCGACCCTGACGACGACATCACCTTCACGCCCGAACAGGCGGGGAGCGTCTCCGACGCGCTCGACACGCTGACCGTGCTTGATCCGGCGGTGGGCAGTGGCTCGTTCCTCATCGGGATGCTGAATGAGATCATCACCCTGCGCCATAAAGTCGCCGCCGCGCTGAACCAGACCGTCACGCCCGAACTCATCGCCGCGTGGAAGGAAGCCATCATCCGCGACACGCTATACGGCGTGGACATCAAGCCCGGCGCGATTGAGATCGCGCAATTGCGTTTATGGCTGTCGCTCGTGGTCAACCAGACGATGGCGGATGCTAAACCGCTACCCAATCTCGATTACAAGCTGATGGCGGGCAATAGCTTGATCGAGACCATCGACGGCGAGCCGATTTTGAGCGAAAGCGCCCGGCAGATGCTGAACAGCGCCGCCAAACCGCTACAGCCCAAGCTCTTTGATATGAGCGACGCGGGCGATGAAAAACGCAAACTGGAAGATTTGCGGAATGAATACTTCCATGCCACGCCGGAAGAACGGACACAGCTAGCCGCCGACATTCGCTTTCAGGAACGGCGCATCATCGAAGCCGGACTGAATGACATGCTCGATACAGCCCGCCAACGCATCAAGGCACTTGAACAGAAATACAGCATAAAGGACGCGGCATGGCGAAAAGCGGACGCGAAGAAATACGCCGACCTGCTAGCGCGAGTCGAGCGCCTGAACGCGATCAAGCGCGACCTGTGGAGCGATGAAGCCACCCTGCCCTTCTTCCTCTACAGACTGCACTTTAACGACGTGTTCGCTAACAAGGGCGGGTTTGATGTCGTTGTCGCTAATCCGCCCTATGTGCGGCAGGAACTCATCCGCGATCAGAAGCCCGACCTGCAAGCCAGCTATCCGGATGTATACGCGGGCACCGCTGACCTGTTCGTGTATTTCTTCTCGCGGGCGCTCAACTTACTACGGGCGAACGGGCATCTATCCTTCATCACGCCGAATAAATTCATGCGGGCGAATTATGGCAAGAAGTTACGCGGATTTCTGGCGAAGAAGGCACGCCTGCACACGCTGATTGACTTTGGCGACCTGCCCATCTTCGACGCCACCACCTACCCGATGATTACAATTGCATCGAAAAGCGCCCTCACCCTAAATCCCTCTCCCAACCGCGCTAACGCGCCAGGAGAGAGACTTGATTCCCCTCTCCCAGTTCCGCAGGAACGTTCGGGAGAGGGGGCAGGGGGTGAGGGCAAAATCAAAGTGCTGGAAATTACCGCGCTGGACGAGAGCGAAACCCTGCACGCCGCCGCCGAACGCGCCTACAGCCTGCCGCAAAGCACGCTGGGCGAAGACGGCTGGCAACTCTCCGCGCCAGAAATCCGCGCCCTGATGGACAAGCTCAAGGCATCCGGCAAGCCGCTAGGCGAATATGTGGATGGAGCGATTTACTACGGCATTAAAACAGGCTTAAACGAAGCATTCATCATTGATGAGGCCAAACGCGCCGAACTCATCGCAGACGATCCCAAAAGCGCCGAAGTCATCAAACCATATCTACGCGGGCGCGATGTGAAGCGCTGGAATGTTCAACCCGCCGGTTTGTATATCATATTCACCCGACGTGGCATAAACATAGAGGAATATCCGGCAATAAAAGCCCATCTTGAGCAATTCAGAGCAGATTTGACCCCTAAGCAAAGTTCGAGCGATAAACGCGGACGCAAACCCGGGCGTTACAAATGGTATGAAATTCAGGACGACATCGCCTACTATGCCGAGTTTGAGAAGCCGAAGATTTTATCTGCTCGTTTTATGGAATCGCCTCTATTTGGATTTGATGGTGATAGTCATTACACAAATGACGCTTGCTACCTTTTTCCGGGTAATTTGTTCGTTTTAGCATTATTAAATTCGCCGATTGGATGGTTCTTTATAACCAGAATAGCAACACTGATGCAAAATCGTTACTATCAAATACATATCCAATACTTGGAACAAATCCCCATCCCCGACGCGCCCGACGACCTGCGCGGGAAAATCGCGGCGCTTGCTCAAGGATGCCTCGATGCCGCGAAGGACGATCCCGACGCACTCCCCGCGCTGGAAGCGGAACTGAATCAGCTTGTGTATCAGGCGTATGGTCTGGATGCGGACGACATCCGCGTGATTGAGGGGCATCTGGGCGGGGATGACGCATGAAACTGCCGCATCTTGACAACGCCTATGTACCGGAAGAGAAGATCACCCTTTACCTGCTGAACTTACAGCATCCCAAAGGGCGCGGTAAAGCGAAGTTCTTCACGCAGTTCGGGTTTTCTGTGGCACAATGGAAACAATTAGCGGATGCACTCATGAATCATGCTCAATCTCATGAGGTCGTTAAAACAGAGCAAACAAAGTTCGGCATCCGTTATGTCATTGAAGGTGAATTACAAACACCCATCGAACGAAAACCACAGGTGCGCGTTGTATGGTTCAGCCCGACAGATAGCACACAACCGCATCTTGTAACAGCCTATCCATTGGAGGGTTCAGATGATTAAAGAGTTTGAGCAAGTCGTAATAATCGAAGATTTACCTGAACACGAACTCAAAGCGGGTGATCTGGGTACAGTCGTGATGATTCATGGCGATCATGCCGGTTACGAGCTAGAAATCTTCAGCGCGGATGGTCAAACGCTGGATGTCGTGACGGTTGATGCGGCTCAGGTGCGGCCAGTCAACCGCCGTGATGTGTTGCATGTGCGTGAGCGTTCGGCATGAATCCGTCACAGCATGGGCAATGTCCCTGTCGGAGAAGGCAAGTTGAGGTAAGGAGTAATGTAATGAACCTGCTTGAAAAAGAAATCATTGAAAAGTTTCGGCAATTAGACCCTGCGGCTAGAAAGCGTCTTTTGGGCTTGCTGGAACATATAGAGTATGAGCGCCCATTGTCTGCACTGGAATTGATGCGCCTCCCTGCTGAGGAACGTCAGCGACGGGTACAAGCGGCGATTGCTTCGGCGGTGGATGAAGATTTCGAGACATTCGAAGCCTACAGCGAAGAAGCAATCAATGACTGAAGGCATCCAGCGCGGAGACATCTGGACAATTCGTTTTGACCCAAGCGAAGGCGACGAAATCCAGAAATACGCCCGGCAGTCGTGATGACGACAGCAAGCGCGGGCAAGATGCGTTTGCAAATCGTGGTTCCCATCACAGGCTGGCAACCCCAGTTCAGTCGTTATTTCTGGATGATACAACTTCAACCAGACGCACAAAATGGATTGTCAAAAGACTCTGCGGCTGATGCTTTTCAGGTCAAGTCACTGTCAGTGAATCGCTTTCAGCGTAAACTAGGGGACATCACCAAAGAACAGTTGAAAGAGATCAGTACAGCCATTGCGCTGTGTGTCGGCTATTCAGAAGAGTAATTCACCTTTAGGAGTTCCCCATGCCCCAATACCACCCGCCGGATTACGCGGATAACACCGATCACGAACGCCAGA
>REDR01000066.1 GCA_007693385.1 Anaerolineaceae bacterium | reverse complement strand
CCGACCTTCACGCCGACGCCCACACCGCCCCCCACCCAGCCACCCGCACCCACCGCCACCCCGCCCGCACAGGATGAATTCTTGATCCTGTTCACCGCGCTGGACGATGGCGCGGACGAACCGGCGCTGTATGCGATGCGCGGCGATGGCACCGGCTTGCAACGGCTTGAGGCCGACATCCGCGAAGTCGCCTTCGACCCCTCCGGACGCGAGATCGCCTTTGTGCGCGATGTCGAGAGTGAAGACGGTGACAGCTACCCGCAGATTTTCGTCGCGCCATTCGACGACATCGGCGCGGCGCGACAGGTGACTGACCTCCCGGCCAGCCGAAACGGTCAGCCGAGTTGGTCGCCGGAAGCGCGGGAACTGGCTTTCGTCAGCAACCATGACGGCATAGAAGACATCTGGACGGTGAATCTGGATACCGGCGTCACCTACAATGTCACGCAGGGCGAAACGCCATCACGTCAACCGGCGTGGCGTCCGTTGCTCGGTAGCCGTGAGGTGGTGTATACGGCGGAGACCAGCATCGGCTTCGAGCTTTTCGTGCTGGACATCCGCGATGAGGGCGTCGAAGTTGAGTCGCGCCGCCTGACGGTGCGCCCCAACAACTACGCGCCATCGTGGAACGCCAACGGCCAGCGCATCACCTTCTTGAGTGATCGCGGTAGCGGCGACAATGCCGACGTGTACATCATGGATGCGGACGGCGGCGACCAGCGCTTAGTCACCCGCGATGATGGCGACGCCGAAGACCGTAGCCCGCATTTTAGCCCGGATGGGCGTTACATCGCGTTTATCTCTAACCGGCTGGGCGAACGCTTTGACGTGTATCTGATCTCGCCGGATGGCAGTGTTTTGAATCGCCTGACCGAACGCGACGCTGACGCGATTCAACTGGTTTATCAGCCGGTATTGTTCTATCGACTATCAAACTAAGGCGAAAATCACATGGACTCGATTTTACGTGAGATGCTGAAACAGGCGGTACAGGCCGCCAAAGAAGGGGATCGCGCCGCCGCGCTTGAACTGGTCGATGAGGTGCTGAAGTCCGACCCGGAGAACGTGCAAGCGATGCTGTTGCTGGTGCGGCTGGTCAGGGATGAAGAGCAGAAGCGCGATGTGCTAGGCGCGATCTTGAGTATCGAGCCGGATAACGAACGCGCCCGCGCCCTGCTTCGCAAGCTGGATGGCGAGCCGGAAGTCGTCGAAGATGAAGTCTTGCCCGGCATCAGCCGCCAGCTATTGCTGATCGTCGGCGCGGTGGGGGCGGTGGTGCTGTTTCTGGTCATCGGCCTGATTATATTCGCCACCGGACAGGGCGCGGAACGGGCGGCGGCGCGGGAGACGGACGCTTTTCTGCCGACGCAGATCGTGTTAGAGCGCACCTTCATCGCGCAGACGGCGGTACAGCAAGGCGCGGACGCCACCGCGACCTTCTTCGCCATCGTCTCCCCGACGCCGGAGCCGACGCGGGTTAGCGGCCTGCCCACCCTGCCACCGACGCCCACCACGACACCCACCGCCACGCTACCCCCCACCGCCGAGCCGCCGCCCGCGTTTGAAGGCCAGCTCGTCGGGGTGCGCGGACGCGGGATGCCTGCTGATGGTGATATGGAGCTGGTGCGCTTCGTGTCCGGTCAATTCGCGCCGCAGGGATTATTCGGCACCGGACGCGATGGCCGATCTTTGCGCCTGTTCCCATCCGGCGAGCGCATGATCTACACGCAATATGACCGCAATATCTTCTCGGATCGCGTGCTGATTTATGATCGTACCTCCGGCCAGACGCTCGAATTCGCGCCTAGCTTGCCCGATGAGCCGTTCGATAGCCCGTCGATGGTCAGCATATCGCCGGATGGCACGTTCGCCACCTTCATAGCGATGCCGTTCGGCGCGGATGCGCCCGCCGTGTATTTCTACGATTTCCGCGACGAGAGCGTGCGGCGCATGACCAGCGATAACGCCACCTACCGCTATCCGGTCATCGAGCCGAGCGGCGAGCGCATCGTCGTTGTGCGCGAGATACGCACCGGCGATAATCCCGGCGTCGATCTGGTGTTGATCGACACCGCGACCACCATCCCGACATCGTTGACCACAGACCGCGACGACATCATCGAAGCGCATCCGCGCTGGTCGGCGGATGGGCAGTTCGTGTTCTATGCGGGACGCCTGCGCGACAGCAACACGCACGACATCTACGTGATTTCGCCCAATAATCCGGGCACCGGCCTAGCCCGCATCACGTCCGACGCCGACGACATCTTCCCGGTGCCCGGCCCGGTGGGGCAGTATGTCGCGTTTGCCAGCAACCGCAACGGCAACTATAACGTACACCTGTTTGATCTATCGACGACAGCCGTCACCCAGCAGACCAACGACGCGGAGAACAACGAGTTCCCGATGGATTGGCGTTGATGGATCACGCCCGCATAACGTCGCGCCGAGCGTCAATTATCCTGCTGGCCGCTCAGGTAGCCACTCAGCCAGCGCATGGTGTCAATCGCGCTTTGTGGCGATTGTGCGCCGGATAGTAGCTGGCGCTCGATCTCTTCTTCGCGGCGGATGAGCGTCGCTTTACTGCGCCGTTCGGCGATCTCGGTGATGAGTTCGGCCAGCTCGCGCAGGTTCTTCGCCAGAATGTTACGCTCGTCCGGCGTCAATTCCGCGCCGCGTGCGTCCAATTCCTGCCGGATGGTCTGCTGGTCGAATTGCGCGGTCTGGCGGTCATCGAACGAGTCGGAGAAAGCCTGCAACACGCCGTAAGCGGTGCTGATGGCGTCGGCGAATTCTTCCAACGAGCGTTTATTCATCAGCCGCCGGATGGAGAGCGCGGTCTGCACGACGGCACGCGCCCACTGTAGCGGCTTCTTGCCGGTCAGCGCTTTGTCCCACGCTTGCAGGCGGGCGACGGCCTGCGAACGCGCATACACCCGCCACCATGCCGCTAACTGATTTTGCGTGGTGGCGCTCCACGCGATGGTCTTGGCGGTCTTGCTCAACAGCGTGATTTGCTCCGCATCGTCGGCCACCGTCTCCAGATGGGTCATTGCCCGCCGCACGACTGTTTTAGCGATCAGGTCACTGCGCGTTGCTTCGGCCAGCTTGAGCAACTTCTGAACATACTCGAAGCCGATGGTCAACGCGGCGTTCTGTTGCAACAGTCGCGCCACCTGCTCGGCCAGCCGCAAGCAGAAATCGCCGTGCCATTTGTGCGCCTCGATGACGCTCAGCAGGATGTCGAGCGCCTGCTGTGGCGTCAGCGCCTCCGCTTCGATCAAGCGGTTAGTCGCCTCGTTGACGTTCTCGCCGGTCAGCCCTTCCTGCACGAATACCGTCACCAGCAGGCGCGGCAGATCATCGGCGGGCGGCAGACTGAGCGCCACCTGCACGAATAGCTCGATGCTATCCAGAAAGATCACATGGCGGATCAACGATTCGATGGAATCGCCAGCCAGCCAGCCGCGCCCCTCCTGAATCAGCCGATTGATGAGCGCGTTGGGCTGGACGGCGGACGGTAAGCCGTCGAAAGTCTCGTACAGGTACAGATTCCATAGATAGTCGATCTGCTCCGGCGCGAAAACATCAGCCGCCTGCTTTTTGTGCGGCGCGTCGTTGAGCGCCCGTTCCAGCATGAATAGCGTCATCTCCCGCCCGATTTCCAGCACTTCCGCCACCGCTTCCGGCTGATAGTCGCGCAAGGCCGCGCCGACGGGCGGCTCCATCGCGGCGATCAATTGTTCATCGGCCAGCAGAACCGGCGCGACATCCGGGACGCGCCGCGCCGCAAAAATCATCAACCGCCGCCCCAATTCGCCGTCATGATGGGTGAGCGGGATGGCCTCCGTGATGCCGTCGCGCAGGATGCCGTGTAGCTGGTAGCGGGGCGGCTCGTTGGCGATCAACTTAATCCACGTCATCACCGTTTCCGCGTCGTCGCTCTCTTGCAAGACGATGCTCATCGAGATGGCCGCCGCCGAATGTAAAAGCGGCAACCAGCGTTCACTACCGGCCTCTTCGTCAGCGACGCCCAGCATCACGCGGGCGAAGAAGTAAACCGCGTCCGGCTCGTCGGCCAGCGCGTTCTCCAACCCCGACATAGCGAAGATCGCCACGTCCTCATGCCGCGCCATCCAGTCGGCCAGCAATTCGACGGCTTCCGCGTCGCGCTCGCTCATCGCCAGCCGCAATAGATTTTCAGCGTAGCGCATCTGTAGATCGCCGGTAGGCTCGAATTGACGGCAGGCGTCCTTAATCGCTTCGGGCGGGATGTCGTCCGCGCCTTCGGTTATCATCCTATCCAGATCAACCCGCGCCGCCACCCGCGCCAGCCCGATGGTGAGCGTCTGCTCGTGCATCAGATTCGCCGCCATCAACTCCATTGCGCGTAGATCGTTGACGAACGCCTTCAGATCGCCCGTCCACAGCTTACGCAGACTGCGTATATACGGGATTTCCAGCACATCCGGCGGCGGGTAGATGCCTTCCGTCGCGTCCATCACCCAGCGCGGCGAGTCCGGCGCGGGCGCATCGCAGAAGGCGATCATGCCGCGATTTTCCGGCACGTCTTCGATGTATGTCGTGAAGGTGACTTCCGGGCGGGCGGGAGAGGGCAACAGCAGAAAGATGCCCTGTATCAAATCCATGCGGGCGTTGAGGTCTAGCGGCAGGCCGCGCACCAGCAGGCGATGGCTGTGCAGTGTCGCGCCTAGCAAGCTGAACAACGTCTCCATACCGCCATATTGGGCGATGAGGCGGTCAAACAGCAGTAGCCGCTTGTCGTTCGTCCATGTCGGCGCGGGCGGCACTTTAAGCGGCGCTAGCGCCCCGTCTGGCGGGATGTCGGGGGCGGTTTGCTCGATCAGCGCGATCAACGCCGCCACATTACCGGCCAGCATCTTCACCGCGCTAGGTGGCAACAGCACATGATGATAGATCGGATACTGCGATTCTTCGTCGGCGTAAAACGCCCGCGACAGGATGCCGTGCGCGTTCGGTCCGATGAACAGGCCGACGGCGTGCATATCGCCGATGTCGCGGGGTACGGCGTCCAGCGCGACTAATCCCTGCCACATCAGCGCATCCTGTGCGGATAGACCGCCGCTTGCGGCCAGCAGTCCCAGCCCGCCATTGTCGCGGCGGCCTACGATAAGGTGATCGAGCGTGTCAAAATCCAGCGACATAAATCATACCATTCTTAGCGTCAGCCAGTTCAGCCCATCGAATCAGATCAAAAGCGATCGAGGCATGGCCGCGCCACTAGCAATCATGACAGGTCATTTTCGCAGACGATAGCCGATGATTCAAGCGCATGTACCCGCCGTCGTGCCGGTGCGCTCCGTGCGCTTTAGTGAAAATGCGGCAACACGTCCCGCGCAATCGCTGAAAGTCCGGCCATGTCGTCCAGATCAAGCCACTGCAACATGAAGCGCTGGACACCGACATCAACCAGCGCACCGATTTGATCCACCCATGCCGACGCCGTGCCGACGATCATCCCCCGCGCCATCAGGTCTTCCGCGCTTCGGCCATCGTATCCGGCCAGCTTCGATTGCAAGTCGGCGTCATCGCGCCCGAACAGCGTGCCGACCATCATCGAGCGCTTCACGGCGTCGGCCTGCCGTCCGGCTTCGCTCAGGTATGTGTTGAATAGCGCGTTGCGCTCGCGGTAGTCGTCCGGCGTCATGAATAGCGCGTTCCATTCGTCGGCATAACGCGCCGCTAGCGGTAGCGTGCGCTTCGGGCCGTTGCCGCCGATCAACACCGGCGGGCCGCCCGCCCGCGCCGGACGCGGTAATAGCTGGGCGTCTTCCAGCGTGAAATGCTCCCCATGATACGTCACCGGCTGGTCGCTGTCGTACAGCCGCCGCGTGATTTCGAGCGCGTCGGTCAGCATGGCGTAGCGCGTCGAGAAGTCGTAGAAGGGGATGCCGAATTTCTTGTGTTCGCGCTCCTGCCAGCCCGCGCCCATCCCGAATACCAGCCGCCCCGCGCTGAGGTCGTCCACCTGCGCCGCCATGCGTGCGCTTAACGCTGGTGGGCGGAACGTCGTCGGCGCGACTAGCGAACCGAACTCGATGCGGTGCGTGTGACTGGCGGCATACGTCAACGACACCCACAGTTCCAGCGAGTCGCGGTCTTCGCCGGAAGCGTTGGTGTAGTGGTCGGAGCGAAACACGCATTGAAAGCCGCTATCTTCCGCAACCTGTAAAATCTGCTTCCAGCGCGGCCAATTCAGCCCGTCTTGCCCTTCGATCATCAGCCCAATCTGTGCCTTGCCCATACTGCAACCTCCTTTTGCTCATCAATGTCTAAAGAAAATATACCCTATCTTGATGTGTAATGTCTGAGTTGATTCCATTCCGTGATATGATAAAAGTTACAACGCAACCGAAACGAAAATCAGTAAGGGGATAGTTAGAAGTTATGAATATTCCAGAGGGTAAAAGCGACCTATTAGAGCGTCCCATCGTCGCCTGTCTGGTGACGCTGATGCCCGATAATCAGCCGCAAGCGACGCCGGTCTGGTTCGATTATGACGGCACACACATCTTGATAAACACCGCCAAAGGCCGCCAGAAAGACCTGAACATGCGTGCCCGTCCGCAGGCGACGTTGCTCGTCGTTGATCCTGATAACCCGTATCGCTATATCGAGTTGCGCGGCGTGGTGGATGAGATCACGGAGGACGGGGCGCTGGAACACATCCACGCGCTATGTTTCCGCTACTTTGGCCGCGAAGATTTCTATGCCAATAGTCCGGAATTGCGCGACAAAGAAACCCGCGTCATCTTCAAGATCAAGCCGGAGCGTATCGTTTAACCTGTCGGCTTCTGCCTTCGAGCGTTATCTCGATGCGTAGTACAATAAACAAAAGCGAGGCGTTGAACAGTATGACAATAACAGAGATCATGCAACAGGTGAAAAGCCTCAGTCTGCAAGAACGGCGTGAACTGGTCAAACTGCTGAGTGATTCACTCCAGCAAGGCGAAGAACCGAAGAAACACAGCATATTAGAACTTGCCGGACTGGGTGAAGAAGTCTGGCAGGGCATCGACCCGCAGGAATATATCAACCAGCTACGCAGTGAATGGGATGAACGCCCGTGAAGTTGCCGGACGTGTTACAGGGCATCCGGCAACTGGCGTTTGATACCGCGCCATTGATCTACTTCATCGAGAGACACCCTGATTACTTTGATCGGATGCTGATTATTATGCGTTATGTCGATGAAGGATTGATAAGCGGCGTTAGTGCGACGATGGCTTTGACGGAGGTGTTGGTGCAACCTCTGAAGGCTGGCGATACCGCTTTGGCGAAACGCTATGAAGCGGCATTGACGAATAGCAAAGACTTTCGCTTAGAGCCGCTCACAACCTCCATCGCTCATTTAGCGGCTGATCTACGCGCTCGTTACAATCTGAAAACACCTGATGCAATTCATGTAGCGACGGCTATTGATGCTGGTTGCGATGGATTTCTGACTAATGATACCGGAATCAAGCGCGTCTCTGAAATCAAAGTGCTGGTTCTAGATGCGCTCTGATCTTTTGTTCGTCTTTTATACGGGGATTGGTGGTCAAATATGATGCACACGACCCATGTGCTTATCATTGATGATGATGCCAGCTATCCGGTGTTGACCCGCCGCATTCTATCGCGCACCGACCAGACCTTCGTCGTCGATTGGGTTGATAATTACGATGATGGCTTACAGCGTCTGCGCGAAGCGGCGCACGATGTTTATTTGCTGGACTATAATCTAGGCTCTGCGGACGGGCTGGAACTGCTACAGCAAGCCCGCGCCGACGGATTCAACGGGCCGGTCATCCTGATGACCAGCAACACCAAACACGACCACGCGCTGAACGTGCGGGCGTTGCAAGCTGGCGCGACGGACTACATCGACAAAGTAGACATCACCCCGCAGTTGCTTCAACGCGCCATTCAGCAGGCCATCGCCCGATCACGCATTGAGGCCGATGTGCGTGAGAATGAGATGTTGTATCGCGCTTTAATCGCGGAATCGCCGGACGGAATCGCGGTCACTGATGTGGGTGGCCGCCTGACAATCGTCAACCAGAGCTTATGCGACCTGACCGGCTATAGCGCCGATGAGCTAATCGGCCAGCCGATCAGCCGCATTTTATCCGGCTTTAGCACGCCATCAAACCTGAGCGATCACGGCGACGGGATGCTGACACAAGCCCGCTTGTCCTGTCGCTATCTGCCGCCGCGCGATGTCGATGTCAGCGCTAGACGCACGCGAGACCGGCGCGTGCAATTCGTCGTCCGCGACATCAGCGAGCGCCAGCGATTGTTGCAATCGCAAGCCCGCCACATCGAACGATTGCAGATTCTCGGTCAGGTCGATGAGGAGTTAAACCAGCGTCTGGAATTGTCGTTCGTGTTGACGATGGCGCTGGACGCCGCTATGCGCTTATCGGCGGCGCGTTCCGGCCTGATCGCGCTGGTTGACGCTAAAGACGACGAAGCGCTCGACGTTCAGCACGTCGTCGGCGACTTCGGCATTCATCATCCGGCGGATTACATGCCGCACATGACGCTGATCTACGATGTGTTACGCCAGAAGCGCGGGTGCTTCGTGGCTGATGTCGGCACGGTGGATAATTACACCGCCGTGACCGCCCGCGCCAACGCCTGCATGATAATGCCGTTGCAGTCCTACGAAAAACAGGTCGGCGTGATGGTGTTGGAGGGCAACCGTTCGCCCGATTTCACGCGGGAGACGTTCGACTTCGTCGGCCTTGTCGCTAACCGCGTCGCCGTCGCTATCGAACACGCCCAGCTATACCGCAACGAGAAACAGCGCTACGCCGAACTGGAAAAACTGTACGAGCAGGTCAGCCAGTTGGAACACATCAAGACCATGATGATTCGCGTGGCGGCGCACGACATCCGCAACCCGCTAACCGTCATCCTGAATTACGTTGATCTGATCCGCATGATGCCCGACGCGCCGCACGACAAAATCATGGGCTATGTTGACTTGATCGAACGCGCCGCGAACCACGTCTCGACGATCACGCACGACATCCTATCGCTTGAACAACTGGAAAGCTTGCAAGCTGATGATGACAGTCGGGCGAACGTTAGCGCGGCCTTGCGCGATGTACTCGACAAACTCGGCGATCAAGCGACGCAGAAAGAGCTAGATTTGCAGGTCAACACCCCTCAGCGCGATCTGTGGGTGCGCGGCGTGCAGACCTATCTGACGCAGGCCGTCGCTAATCTGGTATCCAACGCCATCAAATACACGCCACGCGGCGGCCACATTAAAATCAAGCTGACGCACGATGACGGCTGGGCGACTTTCAAGGTGATCGACGATGGCGCGGGCATCCCGTCGGAGAAGCAGAAGAAGCTATTCACGCCGTTTTATCGCGCTATCAGCGACGGGCAACGCGGCATTGACGGCACCGGACTGGGGCTGTATCTGGTCAAAAGCATCATTGAAGGCTTCGGCGGCGACATCATCTTTCATAGCGTCCCCGATGAGGGCTGTACGTTCGGCTTCTGGTTGCCGTTATGGGCGATGTACTAGAGCGTGTCGCCGGTATCAACCATGATGCACCGCGCCACGCCGCGCCCGATGATCTGCGCCGCGCCGCCCACCGTCACCGATAGCGGCCCGTCGAAGGGGTCAACCGCCTGCACCGTCACCACCGCGCCCATCTCAAAGCCTTTGTCGATGATGTGCTGGAGCATGTCGTCGTCGTGCGCGGTGTAGCGGCTGACGCGCCCGCTTTGACCGGCGACCAGATCGGACAGCGGCACCCAGTCCGGCGTGATGATGCGGCCATCGTGTGACGGGATGGGGTCGCCGTGCGGGTCTACGGTGGGATGGTCTAGCTTGCCGGCGATGGCGTCCACGAAGCGATCCGAGACGGCGTGTTCCAGATTTTCCGCTTCGTCGTGGACTTCGTGCAGGGCATAACCCAGTTGTTCCACCAGATAAAGCTCGATCAAGCGGTGACGGCGGATCACCTTCAGCGCGACGCGCTCGCCCTCCGGCGTCAGGCGCACGCCGTAATAGCGCCGATAATCCACCAGACCAGCCTCCGCCATGCGCCGCGCCATCTCGGTCACGGAGGGCGGCAGGATGTTGAGCGCTTCGGCCAGCGCATTGGTCGATACGCGGCTTTCTTCCTCACCCGCATTGTAGGCGCGGCGCTGAATCCGGTAGACTGCTTTCAAAAAATCCTCAACTGATCTGGAATGGCTCATGCTGTTTCGTCCATCATCCGGCTAATCTATTTCGTGCGATGACGCGGTTCGCGTCGTTGCCTGCGTGGGCGCGATACATTGCGGGCGGGCGTAGCACGTTACGCCGCTACTGCTATCATCATCATCATACCAGAGATTAGCCGGACGAACTACGAATGACCGCGACTTCTAGCGTCGCTTCGGCGGTATTTCCGGCGGCATCATAAGCCACCGCACGGAAGGCAAAATCGCCGGTGCGCGTGATCGGATGTTCGTAGCGGAACGGAAATTGCGTTAGCTCCGCGACTGCTTGCCCGTCGTGGTAGACCTCCACCCGCACCACGCTGATGTTGTCGGCGACATCGGCCACCACCGGAATCACAGTTTGTTCGGGGTAACGGATGGGCACAGCGACATCTTCGCCGGTAGATAGCGCGATGGTCGGCGGCTGGTTATCGACGATGACCTGCACATAGCTACTATCGACACTGTTATCCTGATTGACCACGCGCAACTGCAAGATGTACGTGCCGTCGAGTCCGCGTGTGTCCCATTCCGCCATGCTGACGCCGGGTGTGAATTCGGTCTGCGGCTCGGTGATGTTGGTCCAGCGTGACGGATTCGCGCCCTGTCCGTATAGTATCTGGTAGAAATCCAGCGCTTCGGCGTCCACACTGCCGCGCACATCGACCACGCCGCCGACCACATCATAGCTGTTAGGCCGCAAGATGGCCGTCGGGCTGAGGATGTCGGGGCGGGTGATGGTGTCGAAGCGTTCCGGCGGCAGAGGGCGCTCCGCCGCAGTCCACCACGCCAGCGCATCCGGCGGCGGGATGAAGTACGTCACCGATTCAATCAGGTTGCCCGGCGTGGTGACGCTGGCACGCTGGCCGGTCTGCGTGTTGATGTCGATGATCTGCCAGTGAGTATCACGCGGCGGAATCTGTGAGCCATCCAGAAAGATTTCGGGGCGCGTCTCGCATACGTCATTGGGCGACATGCCAGATAGCAGGCATACCGGCGAGCGCACCATGCCGGACGGCATCTGCCATTGTACAACCGGCAATTCGTCGCGTTCGTGCGTGTAATCCATCAACGCCCGCCAGACCGCCGCCGCGCCATCCAGCGCGAAGCCGTCCAGCGCCATCGCGTCGCGCTCGTCGCGTTGCAGATGCACGCCGACCAGCAATTGCGGCGTGTAGCCTACCGCCCAGTTATCGACGCTATCCGCCGTGATGCCATTGACGACGGCAGAACGCCGCGCCATCGTCAGGCTGTTATCCGCGCCGAAGAACGGCTCGCGGGCGGCATTATCCGACAAAATATCGTTCATCAGATAGGCTAATTCGCCCTGCAAGACCGGCACGCGGCTCCGGGCGATCTGCTCCGCGTCGTAATGCCACAGGATTTCACCGTCGGCGCTCTCGATGCGGCGTACCGCCACCGGATCATAACTGCGCCGGTTGTCGTCGGCAGTCGCCGCCACGCGCACGCCGTAGGCTTCGCCCATCGCGGCGAATGTGGCGTAAGTGGTGGCGGCATCCAGCAGAGAGACGCCGCCGCCGCGCTGGAGCAAATCCAGCGTATACGATTCACCGCGCAGGCTATCCATGCCCACCAGCCGCGCAGTATTCTGCACGATGTCGTCCATGTTGAAGGCCGCCGCCACCTCAAACGCGGGCGCGACCAATCCCGCCGCCATGCTATCGCGGACGGTCAACGGGCCGTAAAAGACGCCGTTCGGGTTGGCGGGCACGATGACCGCGCCTTCGCTGGCCGCCGGATAGGTGCGCGAGATGTCTAACAGCATGGTGGCAGGGCTGTAATTCGGCTCGTTGCTCAGGAATCCGTGCAGATAAACCAGCGGATACAGCACCGGCGCGGGTTGATACGCGGCGCGGGTGGCTGTCCCGTTCATCGTCAGGATTTCGCCGGTCTGCGGGCTGAGGATGACCACCGCGCCGGTCTGCGGTGGCGCAGTGCTGACCGCGACATCTTCCGGCAGGAAGCCGGACGCGATGCACGGCTCGCCGGTGCGCGTGAAGTCCGGTTGCGGCGTGCCGTTCAAGCGCTGGATGTGGCCGGATAGCGTGCATTCGACCTGATCGAACAGCGTTAAATCCAGCGTGGTGATGATTCGTAAGCCGCCCCGCGCCACCAGTTGCGCCCCGTCCAGCCCCTGATTATTGAGGATGCCTTCCGCCTGTCGCCGCGCATACAGCGCGAAATCCGGCGCGAGTTCCGGCGTCTGGCCGCCGTCGCGCAAGACCGGCGTCACCGTGTCGATCACCGCTTGAAATTCGGCCTGCGTGATCGCCCCTGCTGATAGCAGACGGCGCAACAGATCGGCCTGCCGGTCACGGGCGCGGGATTCATCGTCAATCGGATTAAAGCGCGGCTCGGTGGCGATGGCGGCCAGTAATGCCGCTTCATCCAACGTTAGATCGACGGCGGACTTACCGAGATAGACCTGCGCCGCCGCCTCAATGCCGTAGGCTTCATTGCCGTAGAAGTTGGTGTTCAGATGCCATTCCAGAATTTGATCCGGCGTGTAGCGGCGATTGACCGCCGCAATGGTGGCGATCTCCTGCGCTCGCGCTTCGCTGGTGGCCGGTTGATCGTCCGGGCGGCGCAAGATCGCCCGCCTGACCAGCCTGCCGGTGATGGTGCTGTCCGTCGCTTCCGGCGTCGCGCTCAACCAGTTGCGCCACAGCGCTTCGCCGGTGCGCCACAGGCTGGCCGGTGACCTCTGCCCGAAGTTGCGATCTTCCCATAGCACGGTGGCGATCAGCAGATAATCGGGCAGATCAGCCAGATCAACCCATGCGCGGCTATCCTGTAGCGGATCGGCCACCGCGAATAGTTGCACGCGCCCGCTAGAATCATATAGGCGCGTCACACCGCCGCCGCGTTCGATCAACGTCGTGCTTTGCGGCGCGGGCAGGTCGGCGACGGCTTGCGAATAAGTCAGCCACACGCGCCCGACGACGACCACCGCCGGGACTACCACCACCAGCGCGAAGGCCAGCGCCAGCACGGTCAACACGACGGCTTGCCGGTTGCGCTGACGGCGCAGGGCGGAACGCCGTCGGCGGCGCTTGATGATGAGGCGCGTGATCGATGTCATGATGCGTCAGCGAATTGCCGCGTTAGCGCCTGAACGCTCTCGACATCGCCGATGATCGTCACGCGGTCACCTTCATGTAGCATGGTGCTACCACGCGGGATCAATACGCGGTCATGTCGGCGGATCAGCGCGATCAACGTGCCCTCCGGAAAGCGTAGGTCACGCATGGCTTTGCCGACGAGCGACGCGGTGCGCGTGCCGGTTTCGATGCACAGCGTTAACATGCGCTCGTTGTGAATCATGATCTCCTTGAGTTCTTGCTCGTCGGCGGCCTTCAGCCAGATGTGCGAGAAGTCCTCAATTTCGATGTGGTTGACCAGTTGTGCCAGAAAGCGCAGGTGCTGGCCGGGATTGGTGTCCGGGCTGATGACGAAGAAGAACGCATGAACGCGCACCTGCTCCGTCGTCTCGTCGCTGTCGTGGTTCAGCAGGACGCCCACCCGCGAGCGCACGATCACGATTTCCGTCAGCTTGGCGGCGTTGGTGCGCAGGTTGGGGATGGTCGCCCCCGCCCGAACCAGCGTGTAATTATTCTGCATACTCTTGATGAAATCGCCAGCCATGCGCTCACGGTCAATTTCGGGGTGTTTCTTGGCGAATTCATCCGTTGCAAGGCGGGCGATGTCTATCGGGCTGACCGAGTTATCAAGGTCGATGATCGGGGCGCGGGCGATGATCTCGTCGAAGGGGTCTTCTTCGCGCAGACCTTTCTCGCGCAGGATCATGTACATCTCGTCTTCTAGTCCCTGATAGCGGCGCTCGCCCAGATTGGCGAACCAGTGGAACACCGCGCCATGTCGCACCGTGCGCCGCGTGGCGTAGTAGAAATACCACACCGCCGACAACGACACGACGACCAGCGTCAGCGCCAGCGCATCCGCGCCGATGTATGACAGCAGGAGGAGCGAGGCCAGCACGCCGCCGACTTGCATATACGGGTAGAATGGCGTGCGATACACCGGATCGTAGAACTCGATGCGGCTCTCGCGCATGACGATGACCGCGACGTTGACCAGCATGAAGATCAAAAGCTGGAACGTACTGGCGACTTTCGCAATCGCTGATTCATCGAGCGCGAGGATAGCGAAGATCATCAAGCCGGACGTGAACACGATGGCGAAGACCGGCGTCGAGGTGCGCGGGTCGATCCGTGCGAAGGGGCGTGGCAACAGGCGGTCACGCCCCTTCGCCATCGGATAGCGCGAGGCGGCCAGCAAACCGGCGTTGCCCGTCGAGGCGAAGGCCGCCATCGCCGCCGCCACGATGAATAACACGCCCAGATCACCGGGCAAGAAGCCCAGCGTGCGCTCCGCCGCATCCGCGACAGGCGTCAGGCTCTCGTTGAATTCGTTCATCGGTAGAATCCACGTCATCAGCAACACGCCCAGCACATAGATGATCGTGGCGGAGATGATGCTAATCATCATGCCTAGCGGGATGTTGTGTCCCGGATTTTTGATCTCTTCGGAGACGCTGGCGATTTTGGTCAAACCAGCGTAGGAGACGAAGACGAAACCCACCGTCCCCAGCAATCCGGCCACACCATCACTGAGGAATGGCGTTAGCGGTTCGTTGACAATCGTGGAATCGCCCACCCAGCCGAACATATTCGCCACGCCCCCGCCGATGAATACCGCCATCACCGTCACCAGCACGACGATGAGAATCCGTTGTAGGCCGGTTGTCTCTTTCGCGCCGAAGATGTTGATCAACATGAAGGCGAAAGTCAGCGTGACGGCGACCAGCCGGATGTCGATATTGACGAAGAGTGCCAGATACGCGCCCATGCCGATCAACGCGAAGGCGCTTTTCAGCGTCAGCGCTAGATACGTGCCGGTGCCGCCAATCGTGCCGATCAACGGCCCCATCGCCCGATCTAAGAAGTAGTAGTCGCCGCCGGCACGCGGCATCGCGGTGCTAAGTTCCGCCATGCTGAACATGGCCGGCAACATCAGGATTCCGGCGATGAGATAGGCCAGCGCCACCGATGCGCCGGTTTGCGCGGCGGCCAATCCCGGCAGTAGAAAAAATCCGGAGCTGAACATCGCGCCGGTACAGATCGCGTATACGTCGAATAGCCCCAACTCTTTTTTGAGTTTTCCACCTGTGCTGATAGTCTCGGTCATTCAGTTTCTCCAGCTTTTACGTGATGAATGTTATTATGCTGAACTGATGCTTCAACAATAGTTTTCGGTTTAACGGCTTCCGCTTCTCAGTGAACTAGAGACAGAATAGCACGACTAAGCGCTGAGTGCTATGAAATTTTATCATGCCAGCGCGATTTTAATTTGCGATGGGCGGCAGTTGGCGGAATCAAGGCACGCCATATCGGGCGCAACAGGTTGGTTGCGCCGCTACTTGACGGGGCGGGTGGCTGTTTTATGATAGATGTACACGACGACGCATGTCGCCGCCGATCAGCCGTTGAGGATCAAACATCATGGCGTTTACAAACGTACAACGCGAAGCCGTCCGCAAACTGATTTACGATGTCCCCGATATTGACCGCCGTTTGCCGATCTGGGCGCGGCGCACCAACCCGATTGTATTGCGCGAACTCGGCCCGTACTGGCGCGTATTCCCGCCGGAGCTATCGCCGGTGTTGCGCTGGCTGGCGGCACATGCCGCCTTGCTGATCCTGTCGGTGTTTTCGTCGCTGGTGTTCATCCCGATCATCATAGCGATGATCGTCGGCGTCGGCATGTTGCCCTTCATGGTGTACTACTATGGCGGGGTGCTGTTGCGGCTCATCCACGACGCGGCGGGTTCGATGGCGCGAGAATACGAGAACAGCACGATTGACGTACTCCGCGCCACGCCTTACAGCACGCGGGAGATCGTCCTCAGTAAGATCACGGCGGCGGTGTGGCGGCGCATGGACATGGTGCTGATCGCCACCAGCTTCACCGTCACCGTCGGCATGACGGTCATCGTGGTGATTTACCTCAACGCTTACCCGCCGGAGACACACGGCATCCTGCCGCAGGTGTTATCTTTTCTGGCATTGCTGACCAGCTTGATCCGCGTACCGTTGGAGATGTTCATGGCGGCGGCGCTGGCGGTTCTGCTGGGGGCGGCTTCGCGCTCCAAGCAGATCGCGTTTTTATCGACTGCTGGCCTGCTGTTCTTCTACTTCTTGCTGACCAACATGCTAAGCCTGCTGTCCGTCGGGTTGGCGGTGCGCGTGTTCATCGACGTGATTTTGCCGCTTGCCGCGCCCGCGTTGATCGCTTATTTCTGCGTGCGGCGCACTATCCATCTGCTATACGCGAGGTAAACGTCGGCTCGGCGTCCGATACGCGAATGGTTTTTGCTGATATGATATAAGGGACGGATGTCTGCGAATACATCCGTTATTTATGGCCGCGCTTAAAATAACGAGGTATAAAGCTTATGTACCGAAAAATACTCCCGCTATTATTGCTTGCGATGCTGGCTGTAGTGACAATCACCAGCGCCCAGACCATCCAGCCCGCGCCGGATGATGACACAACGATTGATCCCAACGTCAATATCATCTGGCCGCCGCCGGTTTACACCCTGCGCGATACGCTACCGGTCTACGGTAGCGCCAACGCCGCAGGCATGAGCAACTATTTCATCGAGTTCCGTCCGCTTTTCGAGACAGACCCCGACGGCAACGTGACGCCGATCTCTGATGATGCGCCGTGGTTCCCGATCTCCTTACCCAGCAGACAGCCGGTTGTTGAGGATGTGCTGGGCACATGGAACACGCGCACCACCGCCGACGGCCTGTACGAACTGCGCCTGACGGTCAACGTCACCGGCCAGCCGACGCAGAATTTCGTCGTCAGCCCGATACGCATTGAGAATGATCCGCCGGAATTCGTCCGCGATCTGGTGCTAGGCACGACGACGGAGCAGACCATCACGCCGCCCGTCCAGCCGACGGCCCCGATGGTGATGGTGACGCCCACCCCGCGCGATGTGACGCCGCGAGTGACCGCTAACCTGAACGCCAATATCCGCTCCGGTGATAGCACCCGCTTCGAGATCGTCGGGTCGCTGGGTTCGGGGCAGACCGCCGATGTGGTCGGCGTGAGCGCGACGGGTAGCGGCTGGTATCTGATCCGCTTTGACGGCAACCGGCAGGGCTGGATCGCGTCCAGCGTGGTGACGGCCTCCGGCGACTTCCGCAACGTGGAGCGCGTCATGCCGCCACCACCACCGGCCACCGCCACCCCGACGCCACCGCCCGCCAACCTGACCGGATCGCCGCCCGCGTTGACGCCCGCGACGCCGGTCTGTAACGAACCGTTCCGCGTGCTGGTCAACATCACCAATACCGGCTCCGCGCCGACTGCTGGCCCGGCGACGGTACTGGTGCAGGATATTCACGTCGCTAGCGGACAGGTGCAGAATAGCTTCACGCAGACTGTACCGGTTCTAGCACCCGGCGAGAACTTCGTCGTTGGCCGCGATGATTTCGTGATTAGTACCTTCTTCAACGAAGAACATGAAATCCGCGCCATCATCGACCCCAACAATGAAGTGCCGGAGTCCAACACGGCGGATAACATCCTCATCACGCGCTACACGCTAGATCGCGGCGGGTGTTAAAATCCCCGTTCTTTTTTCTACAGAAAAAAGAACCAAAAAAGACTTTTGCATCCTTTCAAACATTGATGCAAAAGTCTTTTGGTATCCTTTGCGAAGCAGAGACCCTTTTTTCAAAAAGGTGACAAATCTTTCAACATAATCTAAAAAGGGGCGGGATAACCGCCCCTTTTGCGTCATTCGATGGGCACGTTGCGGATGTCGCCCTCAACGATGATGGCGAACGGCGCATAAATCCAGCCGACTGTCTCGCGCCAGACCACTTTCCACCATTGGTTATTGGCGGTGCGGGCGATGACCGGCAAGAACGCGCCCCACGAGATGCGTCCGGTTTGCTCCGCGTGGGTAGAAGGTGAGGCACGCATTCGCAGTCCGGCCTGTGTCTGGGCGCGGACGCCGTAATCGGGCACCGGCGGCGGGTTAATCAATAGCAGGTTGCCACTGGTGATCGGCGCGGTGAATTCGTTGCGATTGAACCCCAGATAGAATCCGTTCACCCACCCCTGAAAGCCGCTAAGCTGAATCAAGAACCAGCGTGCATCGGCATCACGCCCGATGACGGCGTATGTCTGCCCGCGTAGCACGCGCCCGATCAAGTCGCCGCCGGTGGTCGGCGCGTTGCGGACGTTCAGCACGTTAGCGCGGACGACAGTGCCGGTCAATGCGCCGGGTGGGATGGGCGGTAGCGGCGTGAAGGTCGGGCGCGGCGTCTCGGTGGGGTCTTCCGGCGGCGCTTGCGTCGGGAAGAACCCCGGTTGCCCCGGCGTGATCGGTTGCCAGCTTAGCTCGATGAAAGCGACGCCGGTGAACTCGATATAGTCCACTTCCATATTGATATTGCCGCCCGGTAGCGCCACCTGTGCCGCCGCCGTGCCCGGTTCGTTCTGGTTGAAGATCGTCACCCCGTTCAGGCGCACGGTGGCGCGGTCATCGACGTTAAGCTGAAATACGTAATTGCCCGCCGCTAGATTCTGCACACTGCTGAACCGCGCCGAGAAGTTATCAACCGGCATCCCGGGAATCGGATTACCGCCGGAGTCGGTGGGCGGGCCTTCGCCGAAGTTCAGCGACAGGGTGGGGTACTGGTACAGCGTCCCGATAGGGTTTGTGAAGTTGGTGTTCGGATAATAGGTTGCCGACCACACGCCGCCCTGTGCCTGTGCGTGCCCGGCCATGCCAAAGACCGCCAGCACAACAGCCAGCGCCATGAATAAAGACAAACGCTTGAAAATCATCGCATTCCCCCCGCATGATGAGGTTTAACCAGCATAATTCCTCTCAGTATAACGCTTCCGGCTATTTCACGCATGATAACGTCGGGAAATCGCCGGAATCCATCCGCCGCAAGTCCGGCGCGTTTACTGCACGCGAGCCTGTAAATCTCTGATCTGCGTGCGGGCGCTGTCGATGGCGTTCTGCATCGTGGCGATGACGTTGTCGATCACAAATTCCGGCGGCTGTACCGGCGCACCGGCCTGACAGGACTCCTCGAACAGTCGCCACGATTGCCGCAACAGGCTGAGCGCGACGTTGACCTGTATTTGCACCTCGCGCAGACCTTCCACCTCATTCAGCAGATTATCCGGTATGAACACGTCGTCGGGAATGGCGGGCGTGCGATCACGGCATCCTTGCGTGCGTCCGGCTTCGCGCCAGTCGATCCAGTTCTGCTCGATGGTGTCCACCGCGCCACGCGGCAAGGTGATGTCGCGGATGGCGTCGGTCATCTGGCGCACGTAGGGCTGAATATCTTCCGGCGCGATGGTGGGCGTCGGCGTCAATGTTTCGGTGGGTGTGGGGGCGGCTGTCGCGCCGTCCTCGGTAGCGGTGGGCGCGGGGGTTTCGGTGGGCGCGACGATCAACTCTGGCTCGTCGGCGGGATCATCAGTATCGGCCAGCAGAACGGAGGCGTTATAGCCGCCCAGCCCGACCATCACCACCAGCAAGATCAGCGCCACCGCCCACAACGCGCCGAACGACTTACGCTTGCCGAATTTGCCCTTGAGCGCGATGTCGCGCAGGCGCTCCATTACTTCGGGATGATCGCCCAGCGCCCCCTCGAAACTGTCGGCTTTGTCCGCGCCGACGGCCTTCTCCAGTGCGCGGTATTGCCCCAGCGCATAGGTGACCGCGTTCATCAATTCGCGGTCTTTTTCGCCGGATTCATGGACTTCGACCAGCGCCGGAATCGCACGCGGCGCACCAGCTTCGCCCAACCACTGCGCCGCCTTTGCGCGTTTGGCCTTGTCGCCGCGCTTGTTCAGCAGATATTTGATGCGCTTATCGACAGCTTGCTCGAATCGCTGGATGCGATCCTGTGTCTTGTCGTCGCTCATGATGTCTTTTCGTCCTCCGTCCCCACCATATTGAAGGCCACCGCTTCGATGAACCCCTGCGGGATGCGCGTCGGCCTGCCGGTTTGCAGGTCAACCCATGCGCCCATCGTCCGCACCCGTGCGATTAATTTATTGTCACTGACGCGGCGCATGGCGTAATGGCGCACCGCCGACGCCCGACGCATGTGCGAGAGCCACGTGCTAATCTCGATTTCGTCATCGCAGACCGCGCTCGCCTTGTATTCCACGAAATGACGCCGCGCCACGCGCGCGTAACCTAATTCGCGCAGATGCGGAAAAGACCAGCCAATCGCCCGCCCGAACTGCATCCCGCAATCCGCCGCGTAATTCAGATACACCGCGTTATTGACGTGGCCTACCGGGTCGATGTCGCGCCATTCCACGCGCCGCCGCAAGGTGAACACGCCTTCGGCGGGGGGCGGCACTTCCGGCAGGGGCGGCTCGTGCTCGATCATGATCGGCGCTTCGCCGTCGGAGTACGCGGTGACGATCTCCGGCGGGATGGTGACCGGCATCTTCTTCACGATGTCGATTAGCACCCAGTCGGTGCTAGCCTGCGCGATCAAGTCGTCGTCGCGGTATAGCGCATAATGTCGCAGGGAACGCACGCGGCGGAAGTCCTGCACCCATGTCTGAATGGTCAACGTGTCGCCGTAGTGTAGCGGCTGTAGATAGGTGATGTCGGTTTCGTAGGCTAGCCACGACAGATTGAGCGCCGCATAGCGTTGCGGTGTGTAGCCGACATCCGCCGACGCGCCGAACGCGGCCTCTTGCATGTAGCGCAGATAGTTCGCGTGGTTGACGTGGCCGAAGGGGTCACATTCATAATGACGTACCTTGAAAACGGCGGTGTGGATGCGCGGCATGATTGTCCCTCCATCCGTTGCGCTGATCCCGCCTACATTGTATCACAATCCGCGCCGTTGATCGTGCCTGTACATAACAAAAAACGCCGGTGCCACATCGGGCACCGGCGCATCGCAAAGGAGGGGGTTACAAGGTATAAAGCGGCGGGACATTTGCTTACGATACACACACGCTCAAACAGATGCTCCACACAGAGGGAATGTCCTCCGCTTTATGACACACTGCACAACGCAACGTTCATTATTTATTGAACGTATTGAACGTTACTAAACATATAGTATAATGACTCCGGCGGCTTGTAAAGCACCCTACAGTCATCTTTAATGTATCGCTAGCATGGCGCTCATATTGTGCGGGCGCGATGTATTGCGCCCACGATGGACGGAACATTTGCGCCCCCGCCACCGTATTGTGATAGAATGGGCGTATATCTCCCGCGCCTATAGCGGGATCATCTTGAACAGACAGCACTAAAAAGGAGAAGTGAATCTGGACACGCTAGAACTTGCACGGCATATCGTAGAGATCATCGAGGACAACAAAGGAAACAATATCGTTTTAATGGACCTGCGCCCTGACATGGTCATGGCGGATTTTTTTGTATTATGCAACGGCACCAGTGACCGCCAGCTTAAGGCGTTGATTGACTATGTACGCAAGGGCGTTAAAGAGCGTTTTGACGGCCTGTTACCCTTCCATATTGACGGCGACGCCGAAAGCGGCTGGGTGATTATAGACTATAGCGAGGTCGTGGTGCATTTATTTCAGGAAGAGAAGCGCCAATACTATGACCTTGAGGGCTTATGGCGTGCCGAATCAAGCGTGTTATTGAGCATTCAATAGCGCGGTGGCTGGCGGCGTGTGGCTTGCTGGCCGTCTTGAGCATCGCGCCGATGCAGGCCACCCGCGCCGCCGCATTACCGCCGCCACCGTTGAACGCGCCACTGCTGGCTTTCACGGCGGGGACGGGGACGGCGATCTATCTCTATGACGTGAGCGCCGACCATCTGCGGACGCTGGATTTTGGCATGGCGACGCCGACGGTGTGGGATTTCTCGCCGGATGGTTGCCGCCTGCTATTCACGGCGGACGCCGCCGGTGACGGCATCCCATCGCTGTATAGTGCGCGGCTGGATGGCGGCGATCTGCAGGCGATGGGGCGCTATGATGGCGCGTGGGGCGCATGGGCGGCGGATTGGTCAGCGCGGGGCGACATCGCCTTCACATTGATTGATCTACGCATCGAGCGCGACGGAGCGCTGAGTCGTCGCCACTTCATCGCAGTGATGGATGGCGCGAATCCGGCGGACGCGGTGACGCTGTACAGCACCGGCGGCGATGAGTTCGCGCCGCGCTGGTCGCCGGATGGCGCGTGGCTGGCGTACATCGCCTATGAGGAGCGCGTGCCCGGCGCGGATTTGCTCTCGACGGCAGTCCCGACGCTGACGCCGGTGCCCGATAGCCCGCCGCGTGAGATGTTCAGCTTACTGCGCGAGGCTGATCTGTGGCTGGTCAGCGTGGACGGCGCGACGACGCATCGCCTGACCGATTTTCCGGTGGGCAGTGTGCGCGATCCGCGCTGGAGTCCGGACGGCGAGTTAATCAGCTTCATCTATTCCCCCGCGCCGAACAACGATCTGTTCTACATGATCGCAGGCCGTCCGGACGCGCTGACCAACCCGCTCAGCACGCAATGGAACGTGACGCTTGACCACACATGGCGGCCAGATGGCGCGGGATTGGTGGCATCCGCCCGCAACTTTCAGGGCGTGATGCAGAGCCGCCTATGGTCGATCCCGCTACTGGGCAACGCCGACGAGAGCGCGACGCTGTTCTTATCCGACAACGCCATCATCTACGCGGATTATCCGCGCTTCAGCGCTGATGGGGGCTATCTGGCTTTCCGCAGTGAGTACGCGCTGGTCATCTACCAGCCGGAAAGCGGCGAATGGTGGCGGCTATCCGCGCCGCCCGGCCACGCGCCGCCGGTCTGGTCGCCGGATGCTTTCGCGGGGGAATCCGCGTGCGGGTAGATTCTC
>REDR01000133.1 GCA_007693385.1 Anaerolineaceae bacterium | reverse complement strand
TGATCTTCGAGAACAGCCCGATTCGGGTGATTTTCAGCCAGCGTCAGGGCATGAACGTGTTCCGTGAGGACGCCGCCTTCCAGCATCTGAACCAGCAACACCGCGACATCATCGCCAACCTGCCGCGCTTTCATTTTGTGCTGGACATACAGGATGAAGGAATTTATTACCTGATGAGCAAAGCAACCGCTAACGAGCTGGCGCGGTTCGCGACGACATAAGAGGAGCGTTCGTTGAAATGGCAAAAAAGGACACCACACATCCGTGGCAACAGATCGAGGAGCAGGCGTTTCACGCTTTCCGCGAGTGGCCGTTGTGGTTGGTACTGCGTGAGCGCGAACTGGCAGGCCGAAGCAATCAGCCGTCGCCGGATCAAGCATCTGCTCCGGCGGTTGGCCGGACACCTAAGCGAGGGCGGAGCGATTAGAGAATGGATGGAGCAAAACACATGAAATTAGTCATAGTCGAATCGCCAGCGAAGGCGAAAAAAGTTGCCGGATTTCTAGGCGCGGGCTGGAAGGTCGAAGCGTGCCGCGGGCATGTGCGCGACCTACCGGAAACCGAGCTGGGCGTGAGTGTCGATGAGGGCTTCCGCCCGCAGTATGTCCTGCTACCGCGCAAGGGCAATCTGGTCAAGCGGCTGGTGAAGGCCATCCGTGAGGCGGACGAGGTGTATCTTGCCACCGATCCGGACCGGGAGGGGGAGGCGATCGCGTGGCATCTGCTCCAACTGGCGGGCAACCTGAAGGGCAAACCGGTCTATCGTGCGGTATTCAACGCGATCACCGAAAGCGCAATCAAAGCGGCGCTAGCCGAACCGCGTCAGCTGGATGAAGCGCTGGTCTCAGCGCAGAGCGCGCGGCGCATCGTGGATCGGCTGGTCGGCTATCTGGTCTCACCGGTGGCGTGCAAGGCGCTGGACGGCAGGCTCTCCGCCGGTCGGGTGCAGAGCGTTGCCCTGCGGCTGGTGGTCGAGCGTGAGCGCGAGATTGAGCGCTTCAGGCCGGAGACATTCTTCACGCTCACGGCGCGATTTGCGGTAGAGGGTTGCCAATTTGAGGCGAAGTTGCACCGGCTGAAGAACGCTGGTGTGCGCTTCATCACCCGCGAACAGGCGGCGAGAGTGGCGGGCTTACTATCTGGCGCGACCTTCCGGGTGAGCAAGTCCGCTCAGACGCTGAAACTGCGGAATCCGTTGCCGCCATTCACCACCAGCAGTCTGCAACAGGCGGCTTCCAAAGGTTTGGGGCTATCGCCAGAAAAGACGATGGGACTGGCGCAGACGTTGTATGAGCAGGGGCTGATCACCTACCACCGTACGGATGGCGTCGCTGTCGCGCCCGAAGCACAGACAACGGCACATGAGGTCATCCTGCGCGAATACGGGCAAGCCTACCTGCCGCCCACACCCGCAACCTACAAGACAAAGGCGCAAAATGCGCAGGAAGCGCACGAAGCCATCCGCCCAACGGACGTGTCGAAGATGCCCGAAGAAACTGCCGATGGCGATGCCGCCAAACTGTACGCGCTGATCTGGCGGTGCTTCATCGCCTCGCAGATGACACCGGCACGCTACACGCTGACTGGCGCGTTAATTCATGCCGGAAAGTCAAAGGACAAACCGTTTCCTCTAGCCTTCAAAGCGCAGGGGCGCGAACTGGCCTTTGACGGTTTTCTGCGCGTCTACGAAGAGCCTGAAGATGATGAAGGCGATATGAAGGACGCTGGCATTGTGCCCGCGCTCAAAGAAGGTCAGACGCTGGCATTGGTCGAACTGCCGATTGATGAGGCACGGACGCGCCCGCCGTCGCGCTTCAGTGAGGCGGGATTGGTGGGTGCGCTGGAAAAACACGGCGTCGGCAGGCCATCGACTTATGCGGGCATGGTGAGCGTCGTCAAGCGCAAGAGCTATGTCGCGCTCAAGCAGAAGCGGCTGGCCCCAACCGAAACCGGCGTGAAGTTGTGCGATTTCCTGACCGAGCGCTTCCCGCAGGTGTTCGATATCGGCTATACCGCCCGTCTGGAAGCGGCGCTGGATCAGGTGGCGGCGGGCGAGATGGGGCAATCTGAACTGCTCGATACCTTCTGGCGCGGGTTTCAGCCACAGTTGAAAAACGCCACCGAGTACGCGCTGGCGCAGATCAAGGCGCGGCAATCGCCCAAGCCGCTGGTGTTGCATCCGGCGAAGGAGTAGCCGATGAGCGATTATCCCGACATGCCACAACCGCCGCCCATCGACTACGACGACTGGGGGGCGTTATCGGACGATTACGCCTACGCGGACGCGCCGGAGTATGATCCGTACCCGCCGGACGACATGCCGCCACTGCCCCGCGATGCTGATCTGGCCCAGATGTATCTGGATGTCGAAGCGCCGGAATCGACTGACCGGCAATGGGCATGGCACGATGCACGGCTGATCGGCGTGGATCGTGGCGTAGATGCAGGGGCTGATCGTTACGAAATCGGCGCGATTGACCTGTACGCCAACGCTGACACTGGCGACATCGGCGGTAGCTATCTACCGATTACCGCCTTCGGCGACGAAACCGCCGCAACCGCACGCTATCACGACTGGCAGGCGCAGATTCATGCGGAGCGATTAGCGCCGTATCAGGTGTCGAACTTTGCTGAAGCACGGGCTTTTGAGATGAACTCCGAACCTGCGAACTGGCGCGGCGCGGAACCGGTTGAGTATGCCGCGTATGAATACCTGCGCGATCTGGAAGCGTTCGACGCGGCGCTGGCCGATGACCCGCCGCAAGAAGCCATCGACCCGCTGTTGCAGACCGCGATGCAGTTGGGTGGCGTGCTGGTTGAACCGGAAGTCGAGCCGGTGGTCGAGGAGGAAGCGGCATTTGAGGCGCTGAATGCGATCGGTGTGCAGGCGGAGAACTTCGACCCGAGCGCCGACCCGCCACCGTTCTACGATGCCGACACCGGCACGGCGTACTGGATCGGCGTGTTCCAGCCGGACAAGGACGACCGCGAGAACTGTGTCACCAGCATTCTGTCGTTGGGACGTAATCCCGAAACAGGCGCGATGGAAGCGCAACTGGCGCCATGCGTGCCCGGCGATTGGGATAAAGCCTATAGCGCGGCGGAGCATCTGATTCAAGTAGCAGGTAAGGGTGGCATCGAGGGGGTGTTTGACACGGCGGAGGGCATGGCATTGGCGACCGACCAGCGCGATCTATGGGATACCGAACGCGGCGTGACGCTCGAACCAGAAGCGACCCGCGAGATCGCCGACTACACCCGCGAGCAATGGGAGATGGAACTATGAGCGATGCGCCATCACGCGACTACAACTTCACGGTGCGGCTATCGGCAGATGAGCGCGAGACGCTCGAATCACTGGCGGCGCAATGGGGCATGGATCGATCGGGGACGGTGCGCCGTGCTTTGCAGATGGCGCTTAAAGAATGTCAACGACTGCCGCAAAGTGGGCATTTTGTCGCGCTACAACCGGAGGCGGTCAGCTTCGCGGTGCGCTTGAGTGGAAAGGTTTTTGATGACCGATAGACCGATACAACATACCGACGAAGACGGCTCGATTTACGCCGCCGAACTGGTGCCACCGGAAGCGGATGACGCGAAGTATCGCGTCGATCTGGTGCGTGCGTCAACGGACGATGACGGGGCAGACCGCCAGCAAAGGCTGACCGTCGCGCAGTATGATTCACTGATGGAAGCGGAAGAGCATCTGCATGAAGTGGCCGATGGACTGGCGCAGAACGGTCTGGCCGCGCTTGGTGACGATGTCGGACGGTTGCGCGAACAGCCGTTTGAGCGGGACGTGTTCCACGTGACGGCGGTCTATCCACCGGACGCGGGAGGGAATGATCGTGCCACCGCGCAGTTGTTAGCGGTAGGCGAAAGCGACATCACGACCGCGCCGCTGGCGGCAGGTGAACGGGACGATGTGGAATCGGTTGTCAATCGTGTCGATGCCGCTTTCGCGGAAGCAGGACGCGACGCAGGTTTGGCGCTGGCGCGGCAGGAAGCGGGCACGGCGCTATTTGACCGCGACGATGGCGCGGTACGTCATGTCGATGGCGGCGGCACGGCGCATTGGTTCGCGGTCGTGCCCAATGATGAGCCGGAAGCCGACCCTTACGAATTGCGCTATTTCCGGTCGCTGGAGATGGACGACGGCACACAGCGCGCCGACTCCTATCCAGTGATGCCCTTACCTGATGATGACCCCGCCTCAGCGTGGCCGTTGCGTGGTCTGGAGATGTATCTGGAGAAAGGCGACGTGTACATGGTACAGCAGATCGCGCATGACGTGGCCGACGCTTATGGTGCTGATTTCCCTGAACCGCACGATTTGCCCGCGCTTGACCCGCGACCGGAGTATTACTTCGGCTATGGCGTGGGGGAGAATAACCAGCCTTCGCTGGAAGTTGTCAAGACTTGGATGGACGGCGCGGAACGGCGCTTTGATACGCTGACCATCAACGAATACGATAGCTACGAAGATGCGGCTGTGGATGAGTACATCCTCGACACCGCGCTGGCGACCGATGGTGTGGAGTACGCGCTCAACATCGCTGAGCGCTGGTCGGAGGCCAACGGTTATCTCGACCCACAGCGCGACGATCCGCGCATCTTCTTTGAGGATGATGCGCCTGACGACCCGTTCACGACACACCGCGAGCGTGAGATGCCACAGTATCAGGTGGGCGCGATTTCCGCGAATGGCGAACACTTCATCGATGTGATCAAGTCATGGGGGGATGATGAGTATGAGCGCTTGACCATCCCGCAACCGACGTGGGAGGACGCGCAATTAGCGGCGGAGATGGCGTTCACTGACCAACAGAACGGCGATTTACAAGGTGCGATGCGGCGCATTGAGTCTTTAGCGGAGGATGCCGGTGTACTCGACCCACAGCGCGACGACCCGCGCTTGTTTCGACAGGGACCGCCTGACCGCTTCGAGACGCTGGCACAACACCTGGCAGGCGAGTCTGTGTCATTGCCAGAACCAGAGGATTATATCTACCGTGTCGAGTTCGATGATTCGGCGAATATGGATTTTGTGCCCCGCGAAGCGGCTGAAAATCCCTACTGGCGCATGGAGACTCTGCCCGTGAACGACCCTGACGGCGAATCGTTGGGACACGCCCTGCACATGGTGGTTTATCCGCATGTTGAGCATGATCCGGAGCGCGTCGGCACGCCCGCGATGGCGGCGGATGAGCCGTTCCGCATGTTGGAGATGGCGCACTTTGAGACGACTTCTGCGGCGGATAAGTTCGGCAAAGAGTTCAACGGGTACCTGATGCCCGGCGTGCTGGAAGGGCCGGAACTGGCGCAGGAGGTGGCGCGGCTGGAAGGGCTACCTGTTGAGTGGAAGACGCTGGAAGGCGACGACCTGACCGCCTACCAGAACCTCACGCTGACGCTGACCCGCAACCCGGTGGACTGGCATCCCTACAACCCCAACGCCGAACGCGATGCGCGGATTGAGGC
>REDR01000117.1 GCA_007693385.1 Anaerolineaceae bacterium | reverse complement strand
CTTCCAGCAGGGGAATCCGCGCAAACCAGTAGCCGTCCTCATCCGGGATTAGCTCGATGGGATACGGTAATGACAGATAATAGCTCAGGTCTTTAGTCATCATTCGTTGTCCACTAACCAGTTTTCCGTTCGCACGAGTGGTAAATGGTCAAAATCACCATCGTCTGTGACCAAGATTCCGTCAAGGCGCAGGCTCATCGCCGCCAGTAGCACATCTACATCCGAGAGTTGGCGTCCACGCCGCCGCGCATCGCCCCACAATTTTGCCGCCACGCGCCAATCCGCCAACTGCACCGGGACAACCACAAACAAGGGGATTAATTGCGTCCGAAAATGGGCTAACTTCTGATGTGCCTGACGATGTTCATAGCCGCGTTCCACTTCAAAAATAATTGGCTCACAGAGACATAATGTCTGTTCTTCGTTCTGTTGCACACGCCTGAACAGTGTCGGATTTTTGCCCGGTCGCAGGCTAGATATGATGTTGGTATCGAACACGTAAACGGTGTTACTCATCTGTGGTTATGTCCGGTTCGATATACTCTTCATTCATCGCCTGTACGATGGCCTCTATTTCACTTTCGTCTAGTCCATCCCACATTTCATGGGTGGCATGGCGGAGTTGATCCATGTCCATCGTCCCTGCTTTTAAGGGTGTTGGCTGCGCCGTTGCCAGAACCGCGTTAATTTCATCCCGTAGCGCGTCTGGCTGGTGATCGATGTATTGTTTTACCTGTTGTTTCTGTTCCGGTGTCAGCCGGTCTATGATTTTGAATACGTCATCTAAAATCATGGCTTCACCTCATTTCCATCACTTTTCTCTATTGTACATCATCCAGTGTATCAAATAACGCATCCATTGAGCGCCGCAATTCGGCAGAACTTTTCTGCCATTCTGCGATGACCTGCGGCAGAGATTGCTCTGTGCTGTTGTTCCCGTTCTGCTGGCGCACATAAAGCGGGATGTTCAGGTTGGCATCCTGTGCCAGTGCTTGCTCGATTGTCACCACACGGGCGAAGCCTTCTACATCAGTAAAAGCGTGATAGGCTCCCGTGATGCGCTCCATGTGCGCGTCGGTCAAGTAGCTGAAGGCGCGTTCGCGGGTGACTTCGTTCAGCGCATTGATGAACAAGATACGGCCACGACGGGCGGCGGGTTTGTTCATGCGGCAGATGATGATGCAGGCTTCCATCGGGCTGTTATAGAACAGGTTTGGCCCCAGTCCAATGATGGCTTCAACTACGTCAGATTGTATCAATCTTTCGCGCATGTGGCGTTCTTCGTTACGGAAGAGTACGCCATGCGGATACAGAATCGCACAGCGTCCGCTATCCGGCTTCAGGCTGGCGATGATGTGTTGCCAGAAGGCATAATCGGCGCGTCCCTGTGGCGGTGTGCCGTACAGATTGCGTCCGTAAGCGTCGCTTTCAAACGCGGTGCGGTTCCAGCTATTGATGGAGTAGGGCGGGTTGGCGAGGATAACATCAAACTGTTGCAGACGGTCTCCCTGCCGGAAGTGCGGGTTTGCCAGCGTATCGCCGCGCACAATGGCGAAGTCCTCAAACCCGTGCATGAATAAGTTCATGCGGGCGATGGCACTGGTCATCAAGTTAATTTCCTGCCCGTACATCTTCAGTGTGCGCGTATCCTGCCCGTTGCGCTTCAATGCTTCTGCCGCACTTAGGAGCATCCCACCAGAGCCGCACGTCGGGTCATAGATGCTTTCGCCTTCTTGCGGTTGGAGCAGGGCGGTCATCAGGTGAACGACGGTGCGATTGGTGTAAAATTCGGCGGCGGTGTGGCCGCTATCATCGGCAAATTTCTTGATGAGGTACTCATACGCCTGACCGAGCAAGTCCTCATCCACCCGCTCACGACTCAGAGTTTGTGTAGAAAAGTGCTCAATGAGGTCGATGAGCGTGGCATCCGATAGACGGTCTTTGTTCGTCCATGGCGCATCCCCGAAGATGCCGTTCAACGGCGGATTGGCTTGTTCGATGTCGTGCATCGCCGCTTGAATCGCCATGCCGACGTTCTGTGTCACTTCGCGTACAGCGTTCCAGTGTGCGCTGACAGGCACATCAAAGCGGTGGTATTCGGGGAAGTCGTCGCCGAGTTCCTCAATTGAGATAGCGCGTTCTTCATCGTAAACGTCGCATAGCCGCTTGAAGAACATCAACGGAAAGATGAATTGCTTGTAGTCGCCCGCGTCGATGTATCCGCGTAGCAACGTCGCCGCACCCCAGAGATAGGATTCGAGTTCGGATTGGGTGATGGGTGTGGATTTCGACATCATTCTACTCCATCAATCCTGCATCACGTAGTAATTGCGTCAAATGATCTTCCGCTTCATAAGCGGTTTCAAGCGATTGTCTCAAATTATCGAGTGCCTGCTCAACGCTGATCGTTTCTTCTTCGATGATAGGCTCGACATAGCGCGGGATGTTTAAATTCCAGTCATTGTCCGCGATTTCTTCGAGCGTGGCGACTTTGGCGTGCCCTTCGACATCTTCAAATGCCTGATACCACGCCCGAATATGCTCAACATGGTCGGGTTCGAGTGTATTCTGATTGCGTCCGCGTAGATACAGTCTGGACGCATCAATCATCAACACTTTTTCGCGGCGGTCAGGCATTTTCTGTGCCCGGAACACAAGAATACAGGCCGCTAATCCTGTGCCATAGAACAAGTTCGCACCCAATCCGATGACGGCTTCAAGCAAGTCCATCTCTAAAATTTGCTGACGGATTTTGCCTTCAATCCCCATACGGAATAAAACACCATGAGGCAAAACAACCGCCATCCGCCCTCTATCAGACTTCATTGAAGTGATCATGTGTTGTACCCATGCAAAGTCGCCGTTTTTGTTGGATGGCAATCCAGCAAAGTTGCGCTTGAAGCGGTCACTCTCCCACACATCGACTCCCCACTGTTCCAGCGAGAAGGGCGGGTTAGCAATCACCACGTCAAACTGTTGCAGTTCATCGTCGTTATAGAAGGCGGGTTGGCGCAGTGTATCACCCCGCACAATGTGAAAATCTTCGATGCCATGCAAAAACAAGTTGATTCTAGCAATGCTGGATGTGGTCAGGTTTTTCTCCTGTCCGAACAAGCGGCCAAAGAGCATTTCGACGCGCTCTCCCTTTGCCTGAACATGGTTGATGGCCTCTAACAACATACCGCCTGTCCCGCAAGCTGGATCGTAGACTGTTTCACCTGGTATCGGATCAAGAATACCCATCATCAGTGTGACAATGCTACGCGGCGTATAGAACTCACCTGCTTTTTTGTTGCTGGCATCGGCAAACTTCTTGATGAGGTACTCATACGCTTGACCGAGTACATCAGGCTCAACGGCACTATTGGAGAGGTTCAAGTGCGAAAAGTGCTCAATGAGGTCGATGAGCGTGGCATCCGAGAGACGATCTTTATTACTCCACTGCGCATCACCGAAAATATTGTGTAATAGCGCGGCGTTGGCTTTCTCGATGTTGTGCATTGCGGCCTGTAGCGCCTGACCAACGTTTTTAGTCAGTTTGCGAATCTCATTCCAATGACTTCCATAAGGGACTTGAAAACGGTGGCTCTCGGGGAAATCAACGCCGTATTCATCGACAGTAGCCGTCAGTTCTTCGTCATAAACATCTGAAATTCGCTTGAAGAATAGTAGCGGGAAGATGTAGGTCTTGAAATCAGAGGCGTCTACTGGGCCGCGTAGAATATTGGCGGCTTCCCATAAGTGTGCTTCAAGTTGTGAGAGTGTGATTTGTGCCATAGTCCTAGCATAATAGATGTATTTAATGAATTGATTTACATTCTACCGTGTTTTGCGGGGTAATGAAACTTGAAACAGGCGTGCCGCGCAATTTGGTCGCGTACTATTACACCGATTATGGCGCACGGCTCAAACCGATACATCGACTATAGCGATATAATGAACAACATCCGGTGACCAATATAAAGGTGGATGTGATGAAATTGAACAGACGTGATGTGCTGAAGTTAGCCGGTTTGACGATGTTTTCAACGGCGACATCCGGGTTAGTCGGGTTTTTGAAAGGCGCTAAGGCGACGAATCGGCGGATCATAGTGATCGGCGCAGGGATGGCGGGACTCGCGGCGGCGGGGCGATTACAGGCGGCGGGTGCTGAGGTCATTGTGCTGGAAGCGCGAGACCGTATCGGCGGACGGGTTCACACCGATTACACGCTGGCAGAACATCCCGTCGAACTCGGCGCCGAATATATTCATGGCGACGGCGTGCCGACGTGGGATTTGCTCGAATCCGCAGGGCTGGATGAGACACTCGCCACACTTAACGATGATCGCAACTTTGCGGTTTATACGGATGATCGCTTGTTGCGCTATCCGGAGACATTCGATCTGGATGGTTGGGCGCTGATTGAGCGTTTGGAAAATGCGTCACGGCGTCCGCGTCATGATATATCGTTGGCTGAATGGCTCGGCGGTGATGTGCCCGCGTGGGTTAATCACATCATCGCTTCGGATTACGCCGCCGACATCGATCAATTGAGCTTGCTGGGTCATCTGGAAGCGACCTATGCGGGGGACGGAGAGGGCGATTTCCGCATCGTCGCCGGATATGGTCGGCTGGTTGAATGGATGGCGAACGGATTGGATATTCGCCGAAATAGTCCGGTTGAGCGCATCGAATACGACGCCGATAGCGCGACCGTGGTCACTAATTCTGCGACGTTGCAAGCGGATGCGGTCATCGTGACATTGCCGCTAGGTGTGTTGAAGGCGGGTGATGTCATCTTTGATCCACCATTGCCCGTCTCGAAACAGGAAGCGATCAGCGGATTGGGCGCGGGGGCTGTGAATAAAATCATCCTGAAATTCGATGCGCCGTTCTGGGACGCATCGCTAGAAGCGCTTGTCACCGAACTGCAAACGCAATTGTGGTGGCGCGCTGGTTGGGGACGTGGTGACGAAGCGCCGATCCTGACAGCGTTAATCGGTGGGCGCTCCGGTGCAAATCTGAGCGCGATGCCGGATGATGCGGTGATCGACATCGCGCTATCCGATTTAAGTCGCATGTTTCGCCGTAACGATCTGGTGTCGCGTCTGGTGGAAGGGCGTTTCGTCAATTGGGGTGCTGATCCGTATAGCCGGATGGGGTATTCATATGTGCCGGTAGGTTCGGCAGGTCAGCGAGCGTCATTGGCTTCACCGGTTGGCCGAACGCTATATTTCGCGGGAGAGGCGGCCAGCATTACGCATCCAGCCACCGTACACGGTGCGATTTTGAGTGGCTGGCGTGCCGCCGATGAGGTTTCGCGGTGAGTGGTATCTGGAATAAAAATACAAGGCGTTTCCGATTATGAAGCTATTCCGCCCACAGCAACTTGATACGCTTCTCAAAGCCGCCGCGTTCATCGCGGCGCTTTTGCAGTAGGGTGAGGATTTCATCTTTATTCAGATTGAATGCCACGAGTTCCCTTTGCGCGGTAAAATCGCCGCGC